>PUMZ01000046.1 GCA_003551565.1 Candidatus Brocadiaceae bacterium
ATGTATCCTCCTTATAGACGCATTATGATTATCCACCATCACCAAAAGGTTATCAAAATTTATGCCAACGTTTTCTATGTATACAGTGCTTGCCTATATATTTGATTTATTGTCATAATTAAACATGAATGCGGGAATGTTTTTTCTTATGAGATCGATGTCATTGCTAAAGCATAACATTATTTAATAGCTTGTATTAAATAATTTACAAAAAAGAGCACCCACTGATCCAAGGCATGGTGCAGAAATCTGCAAATACGGAAACATCATAAAATCATTGCGGTGAGGTCGTAAAAGCAATATCCTGAAGGATATAGTATATCATCCGGCATTGCAACGTTTCACGAAAAGGAACCTCCAATGCAGCCGACCGCCGGCACATCCCGCCATACCATCCGCCAGCCCGGCCCGCTTTCCGAGCGCATCCGCCGATTGCGCGACTTTTATTTCCAGGGCGTTAAACGGGCATGGAACAACGAAAGCACCGCCTGGACAACCGGCACGGACTGGGATGAACAGTACAACGAGCTGACGTTTTACATTGTCCCGGAGACATACCTCCTTTTGAACACCATCGGCGCGTCCTATCGGATGGCGGCAAGACCCGTTGCCCTTCATGACGGCTTCTGGGAGAAATCCCTGCCCGAACGCCGCGCCTGGTTCAACCGACAGGTCATGGTGCACTGCATTCCCCAAGAAATCCTTCCCGGCGACCTGATCGCCGGCGGCCGCTTCAACATCCAGAGTTCCATGTGCCTTACCCGCAAACAGGCCCGCAAACGCGCCCGGATGATCGGCGGCAGAAAAGGCGCGCGGGCGTTCATGAAAGCGTTTCACGACCACGGCTACGGCAATGCAGGGGCAACCTGCGGCCATCTCGTTCCGGATCACCGGCGCGCACTGGAGATTGGCTGGAAAGGAATCAGCGAAGACCTGGAGCAGAAATACGGGTTATTGAGCGAAAAGGAAAAAAACGGCACCAAAGGCGCCCAGCTCCGGGCCATGCAGATCGCGGCCCGCATGCCCGCGCAGGTGGCGGAACAATACGCAAAAACCTGCCTCAAAACAGCCGAGAACTCCGGCATTGACGACCCCGTCCGCCGCGATGAATTGCTTCAAATGGCCCAAAACCTTATGCGCGTTCCATGGCATCCCCCGCGCACTTTCTGGGAGGCCGTCCAGGGGCTGTGGCTCAACCACATGTTGATCATGGCCGACGAGAACTACCCCGGCCCCGGGGTTTCCTTCGGCCGCATCGACCAATACCTCCTACCCTTCTGGCAGCATTCCATCGACAACGGCATGGCCCGGGAATTCGGCAAGGAAATTCTCAAATGCTTCTGGATTCATGCCAACACCGCCTACGATGCCATGATCCGGACCGGCAACCAGGGCATCACCTCCGGATTCGGCCAGCTGATCACCCTTTCCGGCTGCGGCAGGCACGGCCAGGATCTGACCAACGACCTCACATACGCCATTCTCGAAGTCATCGACGAGATATCACCCATTCTCGAACCAAAGCCCAACATCCGACTTCACAAAAATTCGCCGGATGAACTGCTGGACAAAATTGTCGGCATGATATCCACCAGCCAGGGCGCGCCGTTTATCCTTAATTTCGACGAGCGCTCCATGGCCGGGCTGATGCGGGAAGCCCGCATAGCAGGCCTGACCCGGCTCATCAACGAAGAAACCGTGTGGGACTATGCGCCCGTGGGGTGCCTTGAAAACACCATGGCCGGAAACGACCGGTCCGGAACGGTGGACTGCAACATCAACCTGGTAAAAGCCGTGGAGCTTGCGCTTACCGGCGGGAAAAACATGCATCCCGTCACCGATCCGATCACCGGCAAAACCGCATACCCGAAGCAGGACGGCCCCCGCACCGGCGATCCGCGCCGCTTTACATCGTGGGAGCAGTTCTGGGATGCCTATGCAGCCCAGACCCGCCATATCATCCGGAAAATCGTCTCCGTCTACGAAGCGTCCGAGCGCATCCGGTCCATGTTCAATCCGACACCCTATCTTTCCTGCCTGGTCGGTGGGTGTGCCGAAAAGGCACAAGACATAACACAAGGTGCCGCGGAAATCTCCTTTACCACCATGGAAGCGGTAACCTTTGCCACGACCGTCGATTCACTGCTGGCTGTCCGGCACTTGGTTTTCGATAAAAAAATATGCACCATGGAAGCGCTGATCGAAGCGCTTCTCGACAACTGGGAGGGGCACGACATTCTTCATGCCCGTGCCGCAAATAAGGCGCCCAAATACGGACGCGACGATGCGGAAGCCGATGCCATGGCCGAGCGGGTCATGGCGCTTTGGACCGAAGAGACATGGAAGCACAAAACGCGCAGCACCGGCCGACGGTTCAGGCCGGGGATGCTGAGCTGGAACTACTGGGCCGGCGACGGCTTCATCCTGGCCGCCACCCCGGACGGCCGCAAAAAGGGACAATTCCTTTCCAACGCCATCTGCCCGTCCAACGGTGCGGATATAAACGGCCCCACCGCCAATGCCAACTCCGTCGGCAGGGCGCTGGGCGGCAGCACCGGACAGGATCATGGAGGCGATTTCAGGGGTTATTACAATATGCTTCCAA
>PUMZ01000082.1 GCA_003551565.1 Candidatus Brocadiaceae bacterium
GAGCCGCACCAGCCGGGGGAGTTCCCCTTCAATGATGGCACGTGCGGCGATGCGGTTGTGAACCTCGGCGGCGTCGGCCTGGAGTTTGAAACATTTTTCCATCACTTCGGGATAGAGGGCATAAGCCATAAAATAATTGACATAACCGTAGGTTCCGTATTGGAAACCGGGGAGCGAAAAAAAAACGCCGTAAGGTCCTTTCAGCATATTCATGCCGAAGAGTTTCTGCACGGCGACTTCGCCGTCGATGAGTTCACCAACACGCTTTTCGGCAGCGGCATCCAGTTCGGACGGCGCCCGCTCCAGCCGGGGAAAGACATATTTCTCCATATGTTCGATGACGGCCTCGGGCGAATCGATGGTGATACCGTCGCGGACGATTTTTTCAGCGCCGGTGGTGGCGCCGCGCTCGGTCTCTCCGCCATAGCCCTGCTCCTGCATCGAGAGCGGGTTTTCGGGAATCCACTGGTCGATGAAACAGACCCCGGCGGCAAGCTGGAAGTCGCGGTAGACACGCACCGGGTCATTTTCATAGCTTCCGGGTGGATTGCCGGAGAGTTGTTCCAGATGCGACCACTGCATGTCGTTGATGCCGAAACCACCGACAGCCCGTCCGTGCGTTGGCCGCATGGCGATAGTATCGAGTGCGATTTGTGCGTTTGCCTCCCACTGCCCTTCAAACTGATGGAAACCTATTTCAGTCATTTTCATTTTCCCTTAAAGAATTTGATGTGTAGAATAACAAAGGCTCTCATTCTGCTAATTCAGACATAACGGGAGAGTCCGGAAGCGACGGAACCTTCTCCTTGCATCGACCGAAAATCCACAGAGTTGTTCCGAAAACAACCCAGCCACATGCGAGTGCGGCGAGTGCAGGGGCATGCGGCTGTATAAGACGCATAGCAATGATCATGGAGCCGAGAGTTATCATGATGACCGGCATCTGCCTGGTCATCGTCCAGAGCGAATGGCGCGCTTCATAGGCGGTGATGATGCTGACCATCGGGAAGACGGTCATGAATCCGTGCAGCAGGTTTTTCGACAGAATGAGCATGGTGATAACGGCGGCAATGACGGGCAGTTTGATATAAACGGGCAACGGACTTTTATGGTGCGGTTCTTCCCGATGCGGCTGCACGCGCAGTATGACAGCGGCACTGGTGAGGATAACCGCCGCCGAAAGCCAGAACGTCACAGCATTGCGCGGGATGATATGAGCTATCGCTCCGCCGGCAAAACCATATAGCAGGGCTGCTGCTGAAATAGCGGCGATGATGGGGACGTGAGCGCGGACATGCATCCACCTGACAGCGTGCATGAACACAAGGAGCAGGGCCAGACCGATGACATTCGTTGCATCGACAGGGTGTCCGAGCGCCATGAAAGCCATCGAGAACGGCAGCGGCAGTGTCATGATCAGCGCTTTGGTCCGCGGCGCAGGCAAGTAGGCGACGGCCGTGGCCTGGAGCGATACAACGATCAGTAAAGCGAAGTCCCATGTGTTCATGTCTCTGTAAGTTATTTAAAAACAAAGTTTACGATCTGCTTTTCAGCAGTTTCATGCCATTATCATAAAAGAAAGATTCAGGCTTAATACTCATAATATCAGTCACATTATAACAGTGAGGGGGGAAAAATATGAACCACGAATGAACGCGAATCAGGTCAGGCGTTTCGTTTTAATCCGTCGAACACGGATCCCCTTGCATTGCTGTCCGGCGATGGCGTCAGGGCAGACGATTGTATTCCTGCGTTATGCATTATGCAGTGTCTCTTTCCGGCGGTTCTGCCGCGGAAGATGTGGCCGCAGCGGTGTGCATTGCAGCCCGATCTTCTCAAGGGGAATGGATTCGATCCCAAGCTTCCGGGCCGGCGAATCCTCGCGCAGGCGAAAGTCCAATGTGTCCTCGTCGACAAAACCCGGATCGTCCGTTTCGATGTTGTCTTCCATGCGCAGGCCGGGCTTCGCCGCCTCCTCGATCCAATTCCCACCGCATCGGCAAAAAACATTTCGCGCAATGATATTACCCTTCGGCACGGCGGGTTCGTCATCGAGAATGTTGACCAGCTCGGGGTAGCGTGACGCCCAGGGCTCTTCGCGGTATGGCATCGACTCCAGACCGGCAATGACGTCCGGCATTGAGAAGGCCGCCCAGCCTGTGGCGCGGGCGTCGAGGCTGATCGCCCGGGGACAGTCCACGAACACATTGTTTGTCGAGATGATGTCACGCCCTCCACCCAGCAGGAACCCCTGTGCGACGCGATAAAGAATGTTTCCGTGAATCTCGGTGCCCGAGAACATGTCGTCCAGGTAAATGCCGTTGCATCCCTCGCCGCGAAATCCAAACATATGGTGCAGGAAATTGAAGCGCACCCGATGCCCGCGCATGCTCCAGTCTTCGGGATGGGCGCCGGGGGTATAGATTGCGCCGGCGTCGTTGGCGCCGGTGACCGCCCGAAATATTTCGTTGAATTCGACCACCTGATCGTTGCCTGTGAAACCGATGGCCGTGTGCGGGATATCGTGAATGCAGTTGTGCGCGGCACGGTTGCCGCAGCCCTTGAGCTGAATACCGACTTTGTAGAGCGGGTTCCAGCGGGAGA
>PUMZ01000367.1 GCA_003551565.1 Candidatus Brocadiaceae bacterium
AGCCGGATTCCGGCTGCTGATACTCAGCGGTGGTGAACCCCTGCTGAGGCCGGACATCTTCGAGTTGATCAGCCACGCCGACAGCGCCGGCCTCCGGCCGGTTTTGGGCACCAACGGCATGCTCATTGATCCCGACACCGCCTTCAGATTGAAAGAAATCGGCCTGGCGGGTGTTGGCATCAGCCTTGACGATACCGAAGCATCCCGCCATGATGCGTTCAGGGGGGAACCGGGAGCGCATACGCGGGCCCTCGCCGGCATCAAAAATTCGATCAGGGCGGGTCTGAAAACTCAGATCAATATGACCGTTACTGAAAACAACCGGCGCCGCATCCTGCCGATGATCGAGCTGGCCCAACGGACGGGCGCCGATGCCCTCCACCCTTTCTTCCTCGTACCGGCCGGAAGGGGGAAAAACATTGAAGGGCAGGTCGTCGAACGTCGGCAATATTTTGAAACGCTGGAGATGCTTTTGCAAAAGCAAAAGGCATTGGAACTGGAGTTGAAACCGACCTGTGCGCCCCAATTTTTGCCGATGGCGCGGAACATGGGGCTGAACCTGCGCTTCACCAGGGGTTGCCTGGCCGGGGTGTCCTACTGCTGCATTCTCCCCGACGGCCGCGTGCATGTCTGCCCCTACCTTCCTGTCAGTGCGGGGAGCGTGCGGGAACAACCGTTTGATGAAATATGGAACAACAGCGAGGTTTTTAACCAGCTCCGCAGCTATAACCTGTATGGAGGCCGATGCGGACGATGCGATGATGTGGGCATATGCGGCGGCTGCCGGGCACGTGCCTTCTATTACAGCGGCGGGGATTACCTCGCACAGGATCCCTGGTGCATCCCGCCGTCCCTTTAACCCCATTTCATAACCCAAAAACAATAATTAATATAAAGGATGTAACAACAGCAGTATGGTGGGTCGCTTTCTTCAGGGTCTGAGATCCTGCAGTGTGTATCGGCCCCGGAAGTTGACCGTAATTAAGGAGCACGAAGACGATTGGAGGACCTGTAAGGTGCAAGCCGCATTGGACACAACGGACAAAAAATTGCTTGACCTCGCTCAGCAGGGGCTGCCTGTCACACAGCACCCCTTCCGTCACATCGGGTCGCAACTTGGGATAACGGCTTCGGAGGTGATTGAACGGCTGAAGGCATTGAAAGAGAACGGCTATATCCGCAGGATCGGCGGCGTGTTCGACAGCAAAAAAATGGGGTATGAAAGCACCGTCGTGGCAGTAAAAGTCCCCGAAGAAACGGACTTTTATAAGATAGCCGGGGCGGTATGCTCGCATCCCGGCGTGACCCACTGCTATCGCAGAGACGATGAACTGAACCTGTGGTTTACGCTCACATTCAGAGACACAGGGGAGAAACAGGCCGTGCTAAAGGCCCTCGTTGACTCGGACGAAGCCATGGATGTTTTCGATCTGCCCGCAGAACAACGCTACAAGTTAAAAGTATTCTTCCAGCTTTCGGATGCGAATAATGATTGAACCTCTTTCCGGCACCGATATTAAGATAATCAGGGAACTGGAAGGCGACATGCCGCTGGCAGCCGACCCGTATGGTTTGATAGCCGGGCGAATCGGATGCAGCAGGGCCGAAGTGCTGCAACGGCTGAAAAGCATGAAACGTCAGGGATTTCTGCGTCGCATCGGCGCCGTTTTGCACCACCGACAGACGGGTTATACGGCAAACGGCATGCTCGTCTGTCGGGTGGAAGAGGAGCGCATCGACCAGGCGGGAACGGCCCTGGCCGCGATGGAGCGGGTCAGTCACTGCTATCGGCGCAGGACCCATCCCGGGTGGCCGTATAACCTGTACGGGATGATTCACGGCAAGACGCGACCGGCGGTTGGGAAAACAGCCCGTCAGTTTGTGGAAGCTTTTGATATAAGCGATTATAAGATACTGTACAGCACCGAAGAAATAAAAAAAACGAGCATGGTCTTTTTCTCGCACAAACAATGGTGACAGAATTTCCGGAAGCGCGGGGTGCTCCCGAACATGCCGTTCAACCGGCACTTTGACCATATCAGATTCCTTATTTGCGGCGCTTCCCGCCGTCATCAGCGTCATCGAGGCCGAACATTTCGTGGATGATGTCGAGTGCGGCCATTATTTCGCTCTCGCTCTTCTCCGCGCCGGCCTGGTTGAGGTACCTGAAGGGACGATGCAGCAGCTTCGCCGCAAGGCCGTCGGCAAACTCTTCAAGCAGTTGAATGCTGTCGGGCTCCACATCTCCCCTGACCTGGCGCTGAAGCTCCCTGTCCTTCTGCCGTTCGACGAAAGCCTTCAGTTTTTTGATTGCAGGCGCCACCTGCAGCGAATCAAACCATCTTCTGTATTTCTCGACTTCCTCTTCAACGATGGCCTCGGCCCGCGGCGTCTCCGCACGGCGCTTCTCCAGCGACTCAGCCACAGCGGCATGCAGATCGTCAATAACTGCAAGTTCTGCACACGGCAGTTCGGAAATAGCGGGATCGATATCGCGAGGGACGGCGATATCGATCAGATACAACGGCCTGGTGCGCCTGCCCAGTTCGCCGGCGACCTCGCTGTATTTGAGCACAAAGCCGTCGGCGGCTGTGGCGGCAATC
>PUMZ01000175.1 GCA_003551565.1 Candidatus Brocadiaceae bacterium
GAAATCTCACTGAAAAGCCTTCATGCCGCATTAAATCTGCTCTTCCCGTAGCTTTCCCACCATCTCGCGCTTCTCATGGCTCTGTACCGCTGTTAAATTCCGAATTTTGCAGAACTCTAAAGACGCCACAGAGGCAGGGTGGGTTTTATCCGCGCATGCCCCCCGCGGGTATCCGGCCCGATGCGGGGCAGCCGGGACGTGTCGATGTTTTGGAGCACGTTAAAATCGACGTCATCAACTGTAGCGATGACGGGTTTCTCATCCCCGGGAGCCGGCGGCCGGAATGCGCCGGGAGGCGGTGGCGTATCCAGAACGGAGAGCACGACGTAATCCTCGATAATGTGCCACGGCCCGACATTTTTCACCCCGTCACGTCGCACGGATTTGACGATGCTTCCCGTCCAGCCGCTGGAAATTTCGATGGGACGTCCGGTTTTTCCCGGATCGACGTTCAGCGCGGGGTTGTATCTGTACCGGGCGACCGTCTGGCCGGATGCTCCGGTAATGTCGGCAATTTGGTCGAAACCCTGCTCTGCAGGTTCACGGGACGGATTGATCATTGTTCCGTGGGCATCCAGCTCCTCCACTTCTCCGTCGGGCGTTCGCCCCTCAATCCCCCTGCTTGCAGGGGAGATGGATACTATACTGAATTCCTGCGATGAGACCACCATCGGGTCTCCCAGCGGAGAAAACCAGATCGGCAAAGCCCTGTCGAAGATCCACGTGACGTCCCGTACCGTCACGGATTCGAATTCGCCTTCAGGTTGTGCCTCGGGCCGGCTCCGGGGGTTCGGTTCCGTGCGTTCTCCGGCCCGCTCACCGTAATCCGGCCCCCTTCCGGTCCTTTCCGTCGACCTGTCCGTGTTGTATATTACAAATGCGGCTGTGGCCGCAACGGCAGCCACAGCGGCAAAGACGAGCGTTCTGCGCTTCCCGTTCCTCATTGTTCGTCCCCGTTCCTGACCTTTCATAACAGCCTCCTTTCGGACGATGCTTTGGCAACCAAACCGCTTCCAGAATGGTAAGGAAATTGCGAATTATTTTCAAGGAACGAATTCTTTTTCAAAGGAGCTTGAAAAAGAATGAATATAAACGGCAGAGGATATACTGAGCGCGCGGCCGAAAAGGTTAAAGGTTACGATTGGCAATGGCATTCAGTCGTCTTTTTCTTGAGCCCGCGAAACGGGCGAGACATTTTTAGCCGGGGGTGACCGAAGGAACCCCGGGGTGAATTGGACTGAGCAAATCACCCGTGGATCGCCTCGCCAACGGCGAGAGCCGCTTTTTTGCGGCTGCCAGTTTCGCTGGCGCGATCCGCTCCATGAAACTGCACATCTTTACACCCCGGGCTCCCTTTGGTCACCCGGGGCTACGCTTGAAGCGGCCTTTCAGGCCTTTTCGGCCACGCCCCCAAGCGCCTATACGTTTTCAAGGACTTGTGCCTTTAACCGCTTCATAACGCGCTTGTTGGAGGCTGTAATGACATAAAACACAGGGCCGGGGAAAAGATTTCAAAACACTTGACAGGGGGGGCAATAAAGTATAATCTGGAGTGATCGGTATGCGGTTTTTCACCATCATATCGTCAGGTGCTGTGCAGTGACCGATGCCTGCGTGCCGGAGGCCGGTTGGTTGACTGATTCCCGGCATCTGTTCGCATTCGCTTGTCCCGATCGCAGGGAGGAGGGTTACGATGTTAAAATTGATGGCCATCGGTTTTTTTGCAGTGATGGTTTCGGCCGTTTCCGCAACGCAGGCAATCGCGACAACATACTATGTCGATTTTGCCGGGGGCGACAACACCGCCGACGGGCGTTCGCCGGAAACCGCCTGGAGGCACAGCCCGGGCGATGAAAACGCCACGGACAATCCTGCGGCCATTGAACTGGTTCCCGGCGATACGATTATTTTCAAAGGCGGAGTTGCTTATCACGGCGAGATTGTGATCGAATCTTCCGGCGAGCCCGGCAACCCGATCACACTGGACGGCAACACAGAAGGGACGTTCGGCGAGGGACGTGCCATAATCGACGGAGGCAGTGTCATCGGGGACTGGCAGCGCTGTGCGTCGGCCGGGGAGGCCGGAGGCAATCCCCTGTGGGAAGATATCTTCTATGCGGATGTTGATGTGGATATCTCCAGCAACTTTGATCATGGCGAATTCGTCGCGCACCGGGATGCGCCCCGGGATCGCCAGGCGCCGTGGCAGCGTTTGCCCCTGATCGACGGGGAGGAGAGGCTTCTGCCGATATCGCAGTCTCCCAAACCTTCGGACCCCTTCTACCCGGATTTGCCCCGTGATTTCTACGAATCGCCGCACGAGCTGGCCGTTTACGACCAGTTCAGTATCCTCACCGACGAGGAGAACCTTGACGCCGGGAACCCGGACCATTACGAGGGCATGTTTATCGGTGTCCACGGCGGCAACAACCACGTTTATTTCGCGGTGATCGAGGGATACGATCCGGACCAGAACCAGCTCTATCTTCCCCGGTTCAATCCGAGCACCTACGAACAGACCAGGTATGCATTCTACAACTGCGTCAGCCTGATCGAAGACCCGGGCGAATGGTCGATCAAGCCCCTCGGGGGCGGAC
>PUMZ01000096.1 GCA_003551565.1 Candidatus Brocadiaceae bacterium
CGGGGCACAGAAATCGAAGCCGATCTTCTCATAGTGCATCAGGCCCAGTTCCAAGGTTGAATCATCCCCCCGTCCGGTAACGAAAGCGTAGTTGCCATGCGTATTGAGCGCATCGTCGAGCTGGTATTCGGAAACACATTCCTCCACCCGCACAACTCCGGCGCAATTAACGAAGTGCAGGGCGTCCGCGTTCAGCGAGGCCACCCGGCCAGAGTCTTCCGGAATGCAGGCGCGAACACGGCGCAGTAAGATGTCCCGCGATTTCTCCGCCACGAACCCCATGCCGCAGGCGTGATGCAGAGTAACATCCTCAACCGTCACTCCCGTGCTCGCCTTGACAACGATTCCCGGCGCTTCGCGGGCGATGTCGTTTTTCATCACCAGGAAGTTACCCGGCCGCGGCGTGCCGTGGGAAGGGCGCGGGGCGGCCGCCTTCTGGACTTTATAGCCATCGAAACCGCCGAAGAGGCGCACCCTACGCTTGTCCAGCGCCAGCGCCCGGACGTTGTTCGAATTTTCGTAGTAATCACGCGCCATATAAGCCGGTCCGCCGATCTTCGGATCAAACTCGATGGAGCTTTTCAGATAATTCGTCCGCCACCCCTCACCGATGAAATACAGACGCTCCCCGACCACTTCGTGCGGGAAGGTTTCGTCGAATTCCAGGTCGATGCGCTCCTGATCGCTGTCGAGTATCCGAGCTTGAGTGTAGAAGGGGCGTTCCCAGTCGATGGAGAAATGGCGCAGTGTTATGTTGCGCGCATTGTCGAGAATGAAAGGATTGACGATCCCGTGAAATACAAAGGCCGCGCCGCCACCGTCAATTTCGATATCGGCGGAGTCAATGAGAGGAAAAGCAATCGACTTCAGTCCGTTGGTATTATTCGAAATCGCGCAATACCGCTGGAAAGCTCGGTCGGGCCGGAAATCGTAGCGTCCCTTTTCAAAAACAATCCGCACTGGCCCATCGATCAGAGATGCTTCCCTCAACACACGGTTGACGGCGGGCGCGGCGTCGCTTCCGTCATCAGGCTGCAAACCGTAATCGATTGCCTTCAGTACCGTAAGTTCACCATTCTCTGGTTCTATATTTTCTCCTATGCTCATCGGATTTTATTCCTTTGTGATTTTTTTGTCCACGGCAGATTTTCCCGTTCAATTTCCTGTCCACCGGAGGGTGAGTAGTCGGTACGTTCCGTCAGAATCATATTTTCTCTGACTGGCAGTTCTTCCCCCTCAAGCAATGGATCATCCGTTTTTCGCATCCACTGGTCCAGGCAATCGCGCATTTCTTTCAGCGCCTCCTCGTAACCGCTCACCCCGGCGAGATTACAGGCCTCCTGCGGGTCATAATAGAGATCATAGAGTTCCTCGCTCGGCTGTTCTCTTTCTCCCAGCCCGTGGTCATAGAGAAAAAGTTTGCTTAAACTGTTGTCTATGTTCGGCAGTACCGTTCTCTGATCCTGTGAATAATGGCGAATATACTTCCAGCGCCGGGTGCGGGCGCTGCGCATCGGTTCCTCCGCCGCATGATAGTTCACCTCTGAGAATACAGCTTCACGTTCATTGCTGTTATCGCCGTTTATCAGAGGCAGAAAAGAGGTTCCCTCACACCAGGCGGGGGTCTCGAGCCCGAGCAGATCACAGACCGTCGGAAAAACATCGACGTGAGAAACCAGCGAATCGACCGCTCTGCCGCCCTGAAAACCTCCGGGCCCCCGGAGAATCAGCATAACCCCGGTGCCATGATCGGTGAGTCGGCATTTCATATGAGGAAAAGCAATGCCGTGATCGGTTGTGCAGATCACCAGGGTATTTTCCCGGTATCCATATCGCTCCAGAGCCTCAAGCACCTGCCCCATGGCCAGGTCAGTCGAACGCATACTGGCCATGTAGAGGGCAAAGTCCCGGCGGGTTTCCGGCGTGTCCGGCAGGGTCGGCGGCGGCATGACAAAATCCTCCCGAGGCGGCTGAAACACAGAATTAAAGCCTGCCCCGCTGCGATGCGGGGGATGAAAGCCGACATCCAGAAAAAACGGTTTCTCCGACCCGCGAGCCAGAAACTCAGTCGCCTTGGTTACGGGATGTATCAATGTCCCCTCGATAGTCAGCACCTCGTCATATCCACCGTCGGCTTCCTCGGCAGAGGGAGGGTTGGCGATGTGCTGTTTGCCGGAGAGAACCGTATGGTAACCATGGCGCCGGAGATGATTCATCAAGGTCTGATTGTAGTCATTCAACGTCCAGCCCCGGTGGGCCAAGCCAAACATGCCCGAGGAATGAGCGCTCTGGCCGGTCAAAAGGCAGGCCCGCGAGGGCGAACAGGTGGGGCCGCCGCAATGGGCCTGGCGGAAAATCACGCCTTCCTCCGCCAGCTTGTTCAGCGCGGGGGTATGAACATTATAGCCATAAGGTCCGATATAGCGTCCCGCGTCATGGCAGTGAAGATAGAGAATATTGTAATTATTCATAAGCTTGAACCTATATTTGTTGTCCATATCTCTTGTTCAAAACAAAAGCATCGCAAATAAACGACACTTCCACACTTCGTCTCCCCCCACTTCGTCCCCACACTTCGTCTCCCACACTTCGTCCCC
>PUMZ01000312.1 GCA_003551565.1 Candidatus Brocadiaceae bacterium
CCAGGGCGCACGCAGGGATGCGTGCTATACGAATGACAGGCATCCTTGCCTCACTATACAGCTTATGTTGCACCTTTTCGGCCAAGCCCCTCGCGCGGTCTTGCACTCTGGCGACGGGAAGTGTTGAATGATCGATGCTGTGCGACATGTTTTGTCTGTATGCATGTGGCCTTGCCGATACGGGCACTATTTCATGTATATCATCTTGCGGATGGGACGCCGGTGTTGGGACTGCAGATGGGTGTTCAATATCTTCGGTTTCCCCATCGGTCTCGTTCTGACGGACTGTTTCCTCGATAATTCTGTCGTACGCCGGCTGGGAAACTGTATCTTTCACAGAGGATTCAGTTGCTGGGGCGGGTGCATCGTAGTTCTTCACGCCCTCCTGTACCGGTGATTCGGCGTTATCCTGACCGCCGTTCTCATCGTTCAGTGTCAACCGGATCATGTATCCCGTGCCGGGCCGTACATGGCTCAGGTCACCGTACCACCGGCCGCTGTCACGCATGGCTATTCCCTCGGTAGTCTTGACCAGGTCGCCGTCGGTAAGCTCGATGTGCGACAGAGCCTCATCAAGCGGCGTTAAGGCGTCGATATTGAACCCGACCCAGCTCCAGCCCGCTTCCAGTTCGACATGAACGTCGGGTTCCATCGCCCAGCCGGTCACCGTGAGGGCGGAAGGGGAGTCGTCGCGCACGCGCAGTTTATACGCCCGGCCGTATTCTATCTCTTCCAGATCGCCGTTCCAGTCGCCATCGGTATAGACGGCCCGGCCGTCAAAGGTCTCAATAATGTCGTTATCCGTGGGGTCGTAGGAGGCCAGGACATTGTCAACGGAACGGTCTTCAGGCAGCACGGTGAACGAAATCCAGTTCCAGCCCCGGACGAGCGATATGATCTGCACCTCACCTATTTCGATATCGATTGGTATAATGGGATCGAGAGGCGGCAGCTCACCGATGAACTCGAACGCCCCCAGGTCCACCACGCTCAGTACCGGTTCGAAAATGACGGATGGCACGTCAGCAAGGTTGGGCTGTGCATGGTGGTCCGGCGCAAGTTCGTAAGCACCTGTGCCCGATGATATGCCCACGACCGGTTCAAGGTTCGCATTACCCGGCCCGTAGTCGAAGCGGATATCTCCGTTTTCGAAAAGTGTCACCGAGAATTCAACCCTCGACTCGTCGCGGAAATTGAGCACCGACCATCGGATAGTCACCCTGTCCGCAGCACTCTCATCCACGAATATGCCCAGTCCCTGGTCGATAAGTTCTTCCATGTCGAAATCTTCGCCGTCGTAGTCATCATCTTCGAAATCCTCGAAGTTGACCACCCCGATATCGTCCCACAGGGGAGCAATGCGCGTGTTCGAGGCCAGGCTATCCACTGTTATGCCCTCTTCCAGCACACCGGTGAGTATCATCATGGCCTGGATAAAACCCATATCAAAATCCCAATCGTCATTAAAGTCCCAATCATCCCAATCCCAGTCATCTCCGAAGTCCCAATCGTCGCCGAAGTCCCCGTCGTCATCATTAGGATCACCGAAGAAATCAAATTCCTCGATGCCGAACTCGATCGTTCCTGTCTGCGTGATGGTGATAAAATCCCACTCGATACCGAAGAAGGAGAAGTCGAACGGCAGCTCCATCTGGTGGACAAAGAGGCCGGCCCACTCGCCGGTCTCGTCATAATGACTACCCGGGAGCGTCTCCACATCGTAAGATTCAAGCGGGCCGGTAGTGGGCGTATGGGGATCGTCATAACGCTCGCGGCCGTCGATATCGAGCAAGGGTGCAAACACCGTCCGGCCGTGATCGATGGCGGGCGAGCCGGGCTGAATCCGGAAATCGTCATCGAGTCCGTAATCCGCATCCGCTGCCGCGTTATAGCCGAGGATGCCGTCTTCACCGGCTGGGTTGACGAACATCGGATCGGCGAACCGGCTTTCGCCGTCGCCGCCGGTCACGGCCTGCCAGTTTTCAAGCGTGTCCACAGCCAGGCCGCCCCACTGTCCCAGGCTGCCCGCACCGCCGACAGCAACATGGAAAAGGTTGCGATCGCTCTCAAAATCCATGAAGCCCATACCATCCACCCGGACGGCAAAACCGTCGCCGGTCACCAAAATATTGTTGAAAATCCGCCATTCAGGAGTATTGAGGATAACAACGGCATCGGCATCGGGCTCATAAATGGTATTGTTGACAAGCCGGGGCGTATAACCTCCGGCATCGGGCGCCTGTCCGCTCATCGAAACCGCATAAACTCCCGCTTCCTCGTGGTCGTAGACGAGGTTGTTTTCGACGATGCCGACGAACGGGAACTGCGGCTGATAATTCCCTTCGTTTTCCAGATCGAGGTCAGGGTCCCTCAAAAACAGCGAGGTATTAAAAACCTCGGGGAGGTGGATGCCGACAGGGCTGCTGTAAACACGGTTACCGGAGACTATAACGTCGCCTGCGGCCGCAATGCCGATGCGCTGGTTGTCGAACACCCTGTTTTCAGTAACAACCGGAGGAGCGGCGAGAGGTAAATCCATCTCCTCGGGCTGATTCAGTGCCACTATCCCGAAGCGGTTTCCATGCACTTCATTGCC
>PUMZ01000413.1 GCA_003551565.1 Candidatus Brocadiaceae bacterium
ATCAGTCCCAATGATGTTTGATTCTGGTATGAACAGGTGCAGGTGCGCGTATAATCCGGAGCATTGAGCACACCGTCGGCTGCGACCAGGTTGTTGGTGCATCCGGCCCTGAACCCACCCAGTGTCGCTGTTCCGCTGTCATCAGTGAGATCGGTGAATCCAGCCGATCCGGTTCGGAAAAGCAGCATGTGGGCGCTGGTATTGAACGTATTGCATCCATAGGTGCGGGAATAACGCCAGGAGCGCTCTTCGCCGGTTAAAAAATGGCGATGAGTGTGCATTTGCCCCGTTTCAATGCATTTAGCCCAACCATAAACCGGGTGCCCCGGGATAATCATATCGGCAACCAGTGCCAGATGTGCCGTGTCCGTCTCGCGTTGCCACACGATCTCGCCGCTGCGCCCGCAATGGGCATATATCCTTTGCCAGTGATCCTCTTTGGGGATGGTACGCTTGCCCGCCCCCCTGCCACTCTGAAACAGAATTTCATGCTGCTCTGAGTAACTCAGCCATGTTCCAAAAAAACCACCTCCGGTTACTTGCCATAGTTCTTCTCCGGAATCAAGGTCAAAGGCCAATAATTTTTGCTCTTTATCGGGGGCCTGACCGCGCCGCTCCAGTTTTTCGAGTTCCATTTCTGCAATATTATCGATGACATACACGCGTTCAGAGCAAGAGACAATGGCATTGTGGCGAAAGCCGATGCCCGCTTCCGCAGACCAGAGTTTTTCTCCGCTATGGCGGTCGAAAGCTATCAATAGACGGCTTGATACTGCATTAAGATTTATACCGCCGAGTGGTTCATCATCGTGAATCAGCGGTTCGTCGGTAGCCAGAAGTACATCGCCTGAAACACTGATGTGTCCCCAGTCCGCATCGCGTTCGACAGATTTCTCACTCACGGGAAAAGAGAGCGCCGTCGCTCCGGTATCGGGATCGAGATGTTTAATTTGCCCCTGATACCGCAGGTAAATACCATCCGGCAGCGAAACGAAAGGGCTGCCGATGAAATTAGCGCCGGGAAGGTTGGTCATATAGACCTCCTCACCTTCGCTCCATTTCTCTTCCAATTCAAGATTGGTGAATGGATGGCCAATGCCGGGAAATTCACGAACCCAGATGGAGCGTCCGGTATAAACGCATCGCGCACTCAGGGTTTCCACTCCGGGCAGGATCATACGCCCACCCGCGATCTGTGGTACCGGGCCCTGGGAATGACGCGGGACTATATTGTCATGCCCGGGTCCACCGAACCACAGCGGTGCAAACGGCGGACGCACCTTTTTATCTCTGGAAAACGTGGTATTTGCACTGCTGCCATACTGGTGAGTCCATTGGTCGGTATCCGTAAGCGGCCCGTCCCTTCGGGCTAACAGAAAAGCATCCTGTAATTCCACCGAAACCTGATCGACATTCGCCGTCTGCGCAGCATGATAAAAAGTGTCCTGATTCTCCTGAGATATCCCCATAAACGCCAATCCACCATAGGGTCTAAGCCGGTCAAGTATCTTACCGAGTTCATCTGCATCGGCATTTATTCCTGCGTCCTCCAGGTTTTCGGCGATCACCATGCTGAACAGGTAGGGTTTGACGGTGAATTTGACGGGTTCGGCCTGGATAACTGCGGCGCGGCATCCGTACAACCCCGCCTCGGCGAGCTCTTCACGCAAGCGTCGCACGGTTTCGGTGTCACTCTCCACCACCACCGCATGCAGTTCGGTGATGGTGAGAATACCTCTCAGAAGGTCGCCGGAACCGGCGCCCAAAAACAGCGCATAGCCCTCCGTCTCGCCGAGCTCGTCCGTCAGTTCCGACGTCCACCTGCTCCATTCGTCGGCAGGAGATGCAAGATCTGAAGGGTGGTCATTGTAGCGCTGTGGCTGCACCTGATGTTCACCAAAACAATAGAGCGCGCCCGTCTGCGTCGTCACAAACAAGAACCCGCCGGCAGTCAGAGCATCGAAAACGGGGCCGCACAATTGATCTTCAACGTCTTTGACGCGTTCAAAAAGTGCATCAATATAATCATTTTGGAGGGTTCCCGTTCCTTCTCCCGCGCCGGTATCAATACAGTAGCGCAGGCCATGATTGTAAAAATAGTCCCCCTGAATTTGAACACGATACCCCCCTTCGCGTTTCGGCCCGCGCACACGGCTTCTCAGCATCGTCCCGTCGCTGCGGTCGAATAGTGCCGGGAAAGACCTTCCGCCGGATACCACCAGGCGATTGCCTTGCGCAGCCAGGTAACCCTGCGGCGCCACTCCGGCAAAGGAATATGCTCCACCATGCGGCTGCGCCTGCCATTCGGTTGAATGACCGGTGTTAGCCCACCGGATGCCGCCGGTTTCGGCATCGAGTGCATAAACGAACGTGCCGACGAACGGCCATATACCCGATGCGAAATAGACTGTGCCATCTTTAACTACGGGTCCGCCGCGTGCCGCCCACATGCTGATGATGCGTTCATTGCCCAGCACACGATTGGCGGCCGGTGCACCGTTAAACTTCCATAGCAAATCTCCGTCCGACGCATCCACGCAGTAGAGGTGCCCGTCATCTGAAACAAAAAATATCTTCCCATCCCACCCTGCGG
>PUMZ01000098.1 GCA_003551565.1 Candidatus Brocadiaceae bacterium
AAACTTCAAGATCTACAACAAATATTTCTACGACAAGCTGAGTTATACCCGGACGGTGATGTATAACGGGATGGAGATCATCCGCGACGTGCCTTCGATCGCCTTTCAGCCCGTGAGAAAGAAGTTCCAGGAGCTTATCCAGGCGGCGGAGAAGGAGATCATCATCGAGACGCCTTACTTCCTGCCGGGCAGCGATCTGCGCAAGGCCCTGATGGATGCCGCCGACCGGGGCGTAAGGGTGCACGTGCACATCCCCAAGAAGTCGGACGTGGGCATCATGGACGTGCTGGCCTCCAAATATTTCGGTGAGCTGGCCGAACACGGGGTCAACATCCACTTTTTCCTGCCGCAGAACCTGCACGCCAAGATGTTTCTCGCCGACAGGAAATACTTCATCGTGGGATCCTCCAACTTCGACTACCGCAGCTTCCGCTACATGCACGAGATCTGCCTGGCGGGCTCGCACAAGGGCCTCGTAAGGCAGATGATCAACCACTTCAACGAGACCCGCAAGGAGTCCGAAGCCTTTCACTATGATAGCTGGAAACACCGTCCGATCATCCAGCGGTTCTTTGAGTGGGCGCTGGTGCCGTTCCGCCACCTGTTCTGATCCGGGTGGCCGGTCTTTGATGCTGGGCGGAAACCAGGAGGTGGACTTTCGCATGCATGCGCATCTCCGGTCACCGGCCTTTGATGTGGATTGGAAACCGGGAAATGGACTTTCGCATACATGCTCATCTCCGGTCACCGGCCTTTGATGCTGTGCGGAAACCGGGCAATGGCCGTCCAATTGCATCCTCATCCCCGGAAACCACGTGTGCGGCAATTGAAGCCCATTGGGCACTCCTTGCTTCCTTGTCTTCATTTAAAAAAAAACACTTATTCTTCTTTGCGCTTTTTGCGTGAAAATTTTGCGGCCTTTGCGTGGAAAAAAAGACTGGCTAATTTCCCACAACGGGTTTCATCATCCATCCCGCGCAATTCGATTCTTTTTTTTACTTTTGGTGACAGAATCCAACCAAAGACCCATAAACCCTATGTTAACGAAACTCACACAATTACACGACATGGCCCGGGGCCATCGTCGCCGGCGCCTGGTATTGGCTGCCGCGCACGACGCCCACGCCATGGGCGCGGTGATCCACGCCTGGAAAAACAGCCTGGTGGACCCCATCTTCATTGGCGACCAGGAAAAAATCGAAGAGATCGCCAAAAATGAAAAATACGACCTGAAGGACTTCGTGGTCATCAACGAGCCGGACAATGCGAAGGCTGCCGCCCGGGCGGTGAAGATGGTCAGGGACAAGGAGGCCGAGGTGCTGATGAAGGGCAACCTGGGCACGGCAATCCTGCTCAAGGCGGTGCTCAACAAGGAATATGGCCTGCGCACGGGCGAACAGATCTCGCACCTGGCAATCTTTGAGCTGCCCACCTACCACAAGCTGATCGGCCTTACCGACGCGGCAATGAACATCGCGCCCGAGCTGATGGAAAAGGTGAGCATCACCCGCAATGCGGTGAACTACTTCAGGCAGCTCGGTGTAGAGCAGCCGAAAGTGGCGATGCTGAGTGCGGTGGAAACGGTCAACCCCGCGATGAAGTCGAGCATGGAGGCGGCTACCATCGCCAAGATGGGCGACCGCGGACAGGTGAAACACGCCATCATCGACGGACCGCTGGCCTTCGACAACGCGGTGAGCAAGAAAAGCGCGGAGCTGAAAGGCATCAAAAGCCCGGTGGCCGGCGATGCCGACCTGCTCGTGCCCGACGACATCGACGCGGCCAACGGCCTCTACAAGGCCTTCATCTATTTTGCGGGGGCCAAATGCGCCGCGGTCATCCTCGGCGCCGCAGCACCCATCGTGCTCACGTCACGCGCCGATACCGACGAAACTAAGTTGAACAGCATCGCGCTTGCAGCAGCGGTGGGGTGAGGTATGCAGGCGAACCGGGCCTGGAGGCAATGACCCTGCGAAGGCAAAGGAATGACGTAAACAAGTCAGCGGGGCGGAATGGCAATGCACGCGCTGGAGCGGTATGATAACCGCAAGGGGACGCCAGGCAGAACGGCAGTACCCTTGCCGCAGCAGGAGAATGACGCGCACAACCTGATAAAGCGCAATGGCAACAGGTTCGCTGCAGGGGTATGATAATCACACGGGGAGACCAGTCGCAACGGCACTCCCCCCTGCGGCGGCGGGAGAAAGCATCCGCAACCCGGTAAAGCGCAATGACGACTTCCCGGCGGCGGTACAATGCACATGCGACCCGGATATCAAGCCAAAGCAACCAATCAGAATATCATCATCAAGCAAAGTTACCCAATCAAAACACCATCATCAAACCAAACCAACCAAACCAACACAAGCAGAAACATGGAAGAAAACCTGATCCTGGCCATTAACCCTGGCTCCACCTCTACGAAGATCGCCGTGTTTAACAACACCAAGGAGGTCTTCCTCAAGAACATCAAACATTCGCTGGAAAACCTTGCCGGCTTCGAACAGATCACCGACCAGTATGCCTTCCGCAAGCAGATCATCTTGGATGAGCTCGACAGTGCGTCTATCGACGTGGAAAACATCCGGGCCAT
>PUMZ01000228.1 GCA_003551565.1 Candidatus Brocadiaceae bacterium
GGTGCTGACCGAATTAAGGCATTATACCAACACGATCCGGCTTGGCTGGTAGGGAAACCGATTGAACTATACGAAGATGAAAACGGATTGTATCACAAAACTAAATTTTCACTTGATAACGCTATGTCGAATGATGTTTTTGTACTTGTTAGAGATAAGGTGATAACTGAACAGTCGATAGGCTATGATGTTGTAAAACGCGAAATGAAAGACGGTGTAAGGCACCTGAAAGAGTTGAAATTATGGGAATATAGCTTTGTAACTTTTGGGATGAACCAATACACCCCTATAACCAGTGTTAAGTCTAATAAGGAAGCATATCACAAATTGAGAGAAAGAATGAACACTATGGAGAAACTTATCAATGGTAACAAGTTAGATAGCAAGGAAGTTAAGCATATGACTTCTATTGCACTGGATAGATGGCAAAAAGAGGTTGAGAAGTTAGAAAATAAGACTGAAATTAAACCTTTTGCTGGTTATGATGACTTTGATGACTGTGTATCGCAAAATCAGGATAAAGATGATCCCGAAGCCTATTGCGCAGCTATTATGGAACAGGCTAAAGAAGGTGATGATATGGAAGAAGAAAAAGCGGGTAGAGTATTGAGTGCTAAAAATCGTGCATTGCTAGAAGAAGCACGTGAAGATATAGACTTAGTCCTCCGTGCTTGTGACTCGGATGATGATGAAACGCAATCCACTCAGGAACACGGGGACACAGATGACTCGGCAGACAGCCACTCATCTGAGGAAGAAGATGAAAAAATATTCGATGATGTTATCAGTGAATTGAAAGAAATTAGAGGTAGTATGAAGGCTAATAAGACTAAATCAAGACTTGACAAATTAACCAAAGAATTAAAAGGAGATGATTAATGTGGTTGAAAAATTAGACGAAAGCATAAAAGAACTTAAAAATCATATTTCTGACACTTATAAAGAATTAGAAGATACTGTTACTACTCAGGAAAAGCAAATTAAGGAAAATGGTGAAGCTACCGAAGAAATAGGGAGTAAAATTGATGAGTTAGATTCCAGGTTGAAGGAACAGACTAAGGAATACAAAGAAAAATTAGAGAAGTTTGAAACTAAAGCTGGACGTATGCCAATGGTTGGTGAAAACAAAGAGAAGTCTCTCGGTGAACAATTTGTAGATTCCAAAGCATATAAGGCCTACGACGGTAATGGTCGTTCCGCAAGGTATGAATTAAAAACTGTAACAGGTGATTCCTTAGATGATACTCCCGGTTATCTATACTCCCCAGAAAGAGTACAAGAATGGTTTGCACAGCCTGAAAGGGAAGAAAGAGTACGTGACTTAATCCCAGTGTTGCAAACTTCTACCGGTTCTATCGAATACGTACAGGAGACAGGTTTCGGAGCCGCCGCAGAGGAAGATATTACCGGAGATACTGAAGGGGCCGCTGCTACTGTAGCAGAAACTAACGAAAAGCCTGAAGCTGATATTGAGTTTGATATCAAAGCTGAAACTGTCAAGACTATAGCTCACTGGTTACCTGCTACAAGGCAAATTATAGACGATGCTACACAGTTGCGTAACTACATCGACCAGAGACTTATATACGGATTAAAGTTAGAGGAAGATGAACAAATACTATACGGTGACGGAACAGGTTCTAACCTGCAGGGTATTATGACTCACAGTGATGTACAAGATTATGATTGGTCTGACGGTGAAACTGGCGACACTAAAATTGATGCTGTGCGTAGAGCTATGACAAAAGCATTAGTCGCCGAATATCCAGTCGCTGGTACTGTTATGCACCCTAACGATTGGGAAGATATCGAACTTGCTAAAGGTAATGACGGACATTACTTATGGGTAACAGTTGGTGAAGGTGGACAACAGCGATTATGGAGAGCGCCTGTTGTTGTTACTACTGCTATTAACGAATCCGATTTCCTCACAGGAGCCTTTGAGATGGGTACAGCATTGTGGGATAGACAGGACGCTGCTATTAGAGTATCCGACTCCCATGATGACTACTTCACAAAGAATATGTGGGCGATTCTGGCAGAGGAAAGAATAGCACAGACTATCTACCGACCTGAAGCGTTTGTCGTTGGCGAATTTGACCAAGAACCTGCATAAAAATATAAAGGAGTGATAATGTATGAGTTTAGGAGCAGCTAGATTACCCAAAGCTAACTATTCAACTGTTGGATTTACAGTTGAAACCGAAAATACAGATGAAGTATTAATCGAAGCTAGAGAAGATGAACGAATAGGGGTTGCTTATGTAATTGCATACAATGGAAACGACGCAGAAGAAGATGAAATTACCCTTAAATTTGGCGATGTGGATAATAGTCCGACTACTATAGGGGTATTTGAAATTAGTGCCGGAGAAACTGATGTCATAATAGACTCTCCATTGCTAGGATTACCTATTGAGGGCGACTTAATAGTAGAATCTGAAAGTGACGAAGTGGTTATATCCGCATGGGGTGTAAAAGCCTAGAAAGGGTGATTATATGCCTTTACAGCGTTGTAAGGTGATTAAATACCATCGGCACGGCAGCCAAACCTGTCGTGTCGGTGACATTGTTACGCGTAA
>PUMZ01000244.1 GCA_003551565.1 Candidatus Brocadiaceae bacterium
AGAACCTATGCGGGCTTTTTACCGGCTTATCGCACAGGAACACGACCGGATGGGAACAAATGATGATCTCCTGGCGCGCATGTACGGTTGGCTGGATGAGGCGTATAACCTGACGGACGATCCGGATGTTCTTACGCGTCTGGATGAACTCGTTCTCTATACGCGCTATGTCGAGCTGAAGTTCAAATTCAATGATGCCGATGGTGATGATGCGCGAAGCAGTGCGGCACAGCGGCTCTCACGCCATACCTACAGGATGCGCGATACAATGCTGGTGCATGTCCGCGGGCTTTGGAGCTGGCTGCGCAGGCGGGGAGTTGAACCCGAGGATCCGGGGGTGCTGAATGTTGGGAGCACAAAAGAAACGGACAGCCCGTGGATGAGCGATGAACCATTCAGCGAGGAGGAGATCGCCGGCTACCTCGAAGATGGGCTTGCTCATTATGATAAAGACAGAATGGATTTCGAGCCGGTTTCTTTCAGCGAGGAACTGGTACCGGCCGCCGAAGCACTTGACTTGCCAGAGGTGAGCAGAGGCGATTTCGGCTCGGGCCAACGGTTCCGTGGACGCCATACGATGTACACATGGCTCGAAGAGGATGCAAAGAGCCTGGATTTTGAGGTTACAGGAGGGCTAATCGAGTGGTACAGGGACCGCGGTAACGTGCGTTTCGAGCTTTTTTCGCCGAAGGAGGTGTTCGTTGAACCGGTAGCTGTGGATGAAAGTGTGCCGCCGGACGGTGAAACCTATGAGATAACGCTTGAATCACCCTATACGGGCCTTCATTGGGTTGAATGGAGCGACGGCAGTGACAGAACGCGGGTCAGATGGCCGGAGGGGCAGTTTATGACCGTACGCTCCAGTATGGGCGATCCGGCTTCGCTGCCCAATAACCGGCGTGTTTATTTCTATGTGCCCAAAGGAACCGAGATGGTGGGCGGTTTTACTTCGGGCAATGCCAACGAACGTACAAGGGTGCATGACGGTGATGGTAATGAGGTATTCGTTATGGCCGATGTCGAGGGTAATGAAGGGTATTTCAGCATCCCCGTACCGGAGGGACAGGATGGAAGCTTGTGGTCTTTCAGGAGGGGATACGGACAACAGATACTTATGACGGTTCCACCTTACCTCGCACGGAGTGAACGTGAGCTGCTGCTGCCGAAAGAGGTGGTGGAGGCGGACGCGGAATGATGCTGTTGAACAAAATGAGAAGTAGAGTAACACAAGATGCCTTTCATAGTATAGCACGCATCCCTGCGTGCGCTCTGGACAGGCAAGATGCCTGTCATACATTACGCCTGCACCTTTTCGGCCACGTCCCGAGGCTACCGTACTTTGCCCCGTTCGGGGCAAGGCCTCTGTCTTCGCCCCAACGGGGTGAGGTTAGGTAGCCCCTGGTTTTAACCAGGGGTAATAAATGGTGAAAAGATAAATGCGCCCCGATAGGGGCGCGGTTGCACTTGGTGATGCGGTATTTGCTGATTTTTTGCCTCTTCATTTGCATCACGAGCGAAAACTTAGTAAATTTAGAATAGTTTGGAATCAGCTGCATGAAAGTGTGGGGAATGAGCCGCCTTGGCCATGCAGATGTCCAATCCAACCGTTGGGTTGGAAAATTATTGTGCGACGGGTTCGGACTTACAATTAGTTTAAGGGGGACAATTTAATGTCTGGGAGGCCTTACAAAGTGGCGATCATAGGTTGCGGAAGTGTGGCTAATTTTCACCTCGAAGGGTGGCAGTCCTGCAGCGACGAAGTGGAGGTGGTGGCTCTGTGCGATATCAACCCCGAACAGATCGGGAAGCTGAAGGCTAAATGGAAGGACTTATGCGCGGAGGCTGCCGAATACCATGATTACCGGCAGATGATCGAGAAGGAGGAATTCGATATCGCTTCCGTGCTCACGCAGGGTGACCTGCATTACGAGCTGACAAAAGCTTGCCTGGAACGGGGCAAGCATGTCTTCATGGAGAAACCGGTGGGCTATTCGCTTGAAGAGGCCCGGCGCTTTAAATTCCTCGCCAACGAGTATCCCAAGCTCAAGGTTGAGGTAGCCTATTCAATGCGCTATTACAGGGAATTTATGGATATAAGGGCGCTTATCGCCTCCGGCGAGCTGGGCGATATAATGACGGGAGAAGTCTCCTACAGCCACCCGCGTGTCATGCCGGAAGACAGATATGAGGAAAACGGCGAGGACCCCGGCGATGCCGAAGAGGACCTTAGTTACATCAAACAGCAGTCGGATATCGCCGGCGGCGATACCACCCGGCGGACGCCGAAAGATTCCAGGAATCCTTATGTGGACAAGGGCGGAAACTATATGGCTTCCTCCTCACTCACCCATTCGACGCATCCATGGGATATGGCCAGGTTTATCTTCGGTGAGGTCAGCGAAGTCTTCTCTACCAATTCTAAGCAGCTTTTCGATGACAGGGGCATACAGATGGGCATTCTCTGGATGCGATCCGGCGCACTGGTGCATGTGCTGGCCGGCTCAACACGCAAACCGAATATCGGGGGCAACCAGCACCAGTTCCTGCAGGTTCACGGCACCCGCGGCAGTGCATGGC
>PUMZ01000220.1 GCA_003551565.1 Candidatus Brocadiaceae bacterium
CCGCGCCGGCGAATCCCGCTCCCCGGAAGATCGCGCCCTCGAGGTTCGCGTCAGTGAGGTCCGCGATAGCGAGGTCCGCGTCCTCAAGGCGCGCGTCCGCGAGATTCGCGCCGGCGAGATTTGCGCCCCGGAGGCGCGCCTCCTCGAGGTTCGCGCCGCTGAGATCCGCGCCCTGGAGGTGCGCCTCCTCAAAATCCGCTTGAGGGAGGTCCGCGTCCGAGAGATCCGCGTCTGGAAGATTTGCGTTAGCAAAATTACGTTCGCCTGCCGCGTACTCTTCGAGTAGTTGTGACGCATCAAACCCTTTTTGAAATACCACCGGTGCGTTCACGGCGTCTTCAAGGTTCGCGTCCGTGAGGTTCGCGTCCTCAAGGTTCGCGTCGTAGAGATTCGCGTTCCAGAGGTCCGCGTCCTCGAGATCCGCGCCTCGGAGGCCCGCGTCTATGAGGTTCGCGTCTCGGAGGTTCGCGAGGGCAAGGTCCGCCCCCTCGAGATTCGCGCCCGCGAGATCCGCGTCTTGAAGGTTCGCGCCCCTGAGGTTCGCGTCCCTGAGGTTCTCGCCCCTGAGGTCCGCGTTTTCAAGGTCCGCGTCGTCGAAATCCGCACCCTCGAGGTCCGTTTCACAGCCCAGCACGCCGACCGCGATCGCCATCGCGCCAATGCCCAACAGGTACTTGTACCAAGCGTTCCGCGTGGTCATACCGCGCCTCCTTTGCAATTTTCCTTTTCGGCTATCGCTTAATCCGGCGCATCATCGCCGCCGGGGTCAGGCTGTTCCAAGAATTTCGGCGGTACGTTCACGGCGTCGTCGAGGTTCCTCACGGCCTCTAGGTTCACGCCTTCCAGATTCGCGTCCTTGAGGTTCGCATCCGCCAAATCCGCATCCCTGAGGTCGGCCTCCCTGAGATCCGCGCGCGTGAGTTTCGCGCCCCTAAGGCTCACGCGGTGGAGGTTTGCGCTCCCGAAGTTCGCCTCCGTGGCGTTCGCGTCGTCGAGGTTTGCGTTCCCGAGATCCGCGCCCCGGAGGTCCGTGCCCCTGATCTCCGCCATCTCGAGGTTTGCGCCCCTGAGGTTTGCGTCCTGGAAGTCCGCGTCCTGGAAGTCCGCGTCCTGGAGGTTGGCGTCCTTGAGGTTCGCATCCGCCAAATCTGCATCCCTGAGGTCGGCCTCCCTGAGATCCGCGCGCGTGAGTTTGGCGCCCCTAAGGCTCACGCGGTGGAGGTTTGCGCTCCTCAGGTTCGCGTCCATGGCGGTCGCGTCGTCGAGGTTTGCGTTCCTGATGTTCGCCTCTGCAAGTTCCGCGTCCTTGAGGTTCGCTCTGAAGAGGTTCGCGTGTTGGAGGTTCGCGCCTGAGAGCCCCGCATGCTCAAGGTCCGCGTTCGCGAGATTCGCGCCAGAGAGGTCCGCGTCGTTGAGGTTCGTGTGGCTAAGGTTCGAATGTCTGAGGTTCGCGTGGCCCAGGTTTGCGTTCGAGAGATCCGCGTCTGAAATGCTTACGTAAGCAAAGTTGCGTTCGCCGGCCGCGTAGGCATCGAGTAGTTGGGACGCATCGAACTCTTCCCGAACGCGCGGCGGTACGTTCACGGCGGCTTCGAGGTTCGCCCCCTGGAAGTCCGCGCCGCGAATGTTCGCGCCCTCGAAGTCCGCATCCTCCAGGTTCGCGTCCTTGAGGTTTGCGCCCTCAAGGTTTGCGCCCCGGAGGTTCGCCTCTCGTAGATCGGCGCGCTCGAGGTCCGCCTCCCAGAGGGATGCATTCGAGAAGTTGACTTCCATGAGGAATGCACCTACAAGGCGGGCGCGATCGAGGTTTGCGCCCGAGAGGTCCGCGCCCAACAGGCGCGCGCCCCCGAGGTTTACCCTTTGTAGGTCGGCGTCCGAGAGGTCCGCCCCAAAGAGGCCTGCGCCCCCGAAGTTCGCCCGCGGGAGGGCTACGCCGGCAAAGTTGCGTTCGCCGGCCGCGTAGGCATCGAGTAATTGGGATGCGTCCTCATAGCCCGGTTCCGCACAACCCAGCACAGCAAAGGCGATCGCCATCGCGCCAATGCGCAACAGATACTCGCAAAAGAGGTTTCGCATAGTCATCCCGCCTCTCCCCTATGGTATCCGTTTTTCCTATCGCTTAATGCCGGGGGGGCCTCCCCGCCCGTAGCGAATGCCTTGCCGTGATGGGTCTGATTTCCAGGTGTTCAGCAACCGTCTCCCGGCATAGTTTCGTCATCATGCCTTTCTTTTGCGTTGTTGCGTGTATACGAACCTACTTAATACTGCACATGGGAGATACACCGTGTCAAAGCACAAGAAAACTCGCCACGGCCTTAGGGCAGCCGCTGGGCTTATGCTACTATTGTCACATACCGCTTTGTGTGGAGGCTTCGGGGACGGCAAGGAAAGGGGGAAACTTCATGATTGCACGATCCAATCGCGAGGGCCGCGTACAGACAAGCGCGGCGGCGCCGTTGATTCTGCCTTCGGGCGTGTTGGGGATGAATAACGCGGCGGGCGCGAACGATCGCTATGTGATCGGCGCCATCGGCGTGGGCAACCATGGCCGGGGCCTCGTTGGGCGCTTCGC
>PUMZ01000173.1 GCA_003551565.1 Candidatus Brocadiaceae bacterium
GAATGGGATTTCCTCCTGGATACGGCCGAGATCGGCGAAATAGCCGGTTACTATCGCCCCGGCGAGCTTGGCGGCAACTGGCAGCCTTTGAAGACAAGCTCCAGGACTTGGTCAGACCAGGGTCTGCATTACTACCAGGGTTGGTCGTGGTATCGAAGCAGCGTGGAAATTCCGGAAGAGTTCGAGGGAAACCCCGTCTATCTCTGGGTAGGCGGAGTAGATAGGTGGGCCAAGGTCTGGATAAACGGAGAATACGTTGGCACCAGCCGGGAACCGGAACACGGTCTGCCCGGTGTGCCCGGCACATTCCTTCCTTTCGATATGCCGACTCTCGATGCGGATGGTGAGAGCGTGCTGAATTTCGGTGGGGAGAACTGGGTGGTGATCAAGGTGGTCAGAGAGGGACTTGCCGAACTGGGCACCGGCGGTATCATGGCACCGGTCATGTTCTGGGCGCCTGAAGACCCTGACTGGACACCGGCGGACTGAGTGGATTCAGAGCCGCCGGTTTTTTCGGGCTTTTGTCCATTAATATCTCCCAATGGTGGTTTTTCATCGTTTGTATAATCCAAATTCAGTGAACCATTCTTCCTTCGGGAATGCGGGTGATGCGTCCGCACTGATAACATGCGGGCGGAAACGCCCGCGTTTCCGGCAACGGGAAGCGGCGGTTTCAGCGTTCATACATAAAGAATAACCTGCATATTTCACGCGTATTCAGTGGTGCATCTGCGGCAAATGTCAAACGCCGCTGTATTCGTATACTGCAAGTGCAGACTTTTGCCGCAGATGCGCCGCTGAATACGCGCCCGAGAGGGTAAACCGTCGTTTGAGGACCCGATTTTACACACTGCAAATTTTGAAAGTCTCCGAAATGATACTTAACACATTGATTTTCAATCCGTTATATTAAATGTTGCCGTTGGTTTATGAAATATGCAGGATAAGGCTTGGTCCACTGAGTACTTACTCATAGTCTGTGATATGATGATAGCGTTCCGCCCGACGGTAACGAGTATGAGGTGACTCTCAGTTTGCCTTTCACTTTTTTTAGAGGTTTCTTATGGCAATTACGAAAGAAAAAATGTTTAATTTGTTGAGTTGTTTGCCCTGTTTTTTCCAGCGGTTGTGTTAATTTTGTGGGCGTCAGAATATATTTCAGCAGCAATAATTCCATCGATTTCATCCAGCCTGAACCGTGTGCTGACTACGGAGTGCTTTTCCTTACCCGTACGATATTTAATGTAGGTGGTGGCAATAATCGTGCCGTCGGGCAGGCGCTCAACCCCCGGATAGCCACAGTCGCCGCCTGCATGGCTGTGGAGGAGCTTGATGCGGTACTGTCCGGCCCAGCCCTCTCGAATGTCCTTATAGGTTCCAACCCATGCAACGAAATGTCCCCTAGTCGGACTTTCCGGTGCCTGATCGCGAAACGCTATAACCAGGCGTCCATCGGTAGAATACGTTCCGTAATGTCGGTCACCGGTCAGTCCCCGGGGCGTATCGACAGGCTCGCTCCAGGTCTGTGCCTCGTCGCGGCTGAACATCATCAGGCTGCGGCCTTGGCGGGTGTTCTCTCGCATCAGACAACATAGCTCGCCGCCGCCGGGAGATCGCACGACAAACGGTTCGCATGGGTCTTTGCCGGGTACTTCGGCGATGATCCGCGGTTCGGACCAGCTCAGGCCGCCATCGGCGGACGTGGTCTGCAGCACCTTCAGCCTGTCGTTCTCGCGCCGATGATAAAAGCCGGCGTAACGTCCATCATCGAGCCGGGTGACGGAACTGAACGTCATGACGCACCAGAATTCTTTTCCCAGTGGTTCCCTCTCCTCCCATGTCTTACCGCCGTCTTCACTTAATATGCGTGGCATGGGAACCTCTTCCTTATGGTCGATGCGCTTGCATTCCGAGTAGACCCAGAGTCGCTCCCGGCCGTCCGGGTCGACCATCCGGTAGATGCTGGGGCAATTCCAGTGGCGCTTGAAGCCGGGCGGCATGCGATCATCGAGCCGCGTCCATGTGAGTCCTCCGTCCCCGCTTCGCGCCATAGGGCCGGCATGTCCGCCATGCTCGATGCACCAGACAGCCAATATGGTTTGCCCGTCGGGCATCAGCAAGGTCGTAGGATGTCCCTGATAGATATCTTCGGTTCCACGTGCGATAACGATCTGCCGGTCAGTATCGTCCGAGATATCGACGACAGGCAGTGGAGTATCATCATGTTTGTGACTTTTGTCAGTGTGGTATGTTGTCATCGTTTTGTTTTTTTCATAGTATAGCACGCATCCCTGCGTGCGCTCTGGACAGGCAAGATGCCTGTCATACATTACGCCTGCACCTTTTCGACCACGCCCCGAGACCAGGCAGGCGGCATAATAACTCGGGGCGATCCCGATATTTCCAGTTCTTTTTTCGATTATTTTTTTGCGTCTTTGTGTGAATAGAGTTCGGGTTATACGGCTTTTACGACAAGTCGGGATCGCTATCGGGATCGGGATCGGGATCGTCCTTTATGCTTTTATACACAACTGAGCTCTCTTGGACCTGATAACCCCTGCCGCCGAGTC
>PUMZ01000169.1 GCA_003551565.1 Candidatus Brocadiaceae bacterium
GTGCCGAACAACGGGACATTCACGAGCCGCAAGCACCGTTCGACACAGGATCGCTTAACCGTTCAAACACATCAATGCCTGAAATGCCGGCACCCCGTCAGCACCATGGCGATACCCAGCCTGTCGGCAGCCTCGATCACAGCCTCATCCCCTTTCGCACCTCCGGGTTGCATGACCGCCTTGATCCCGGCCTCGGCGGCCGTTTCCAGGGCGTCGGGGAACGGGAAAAAGGCATCGCTGGCAAGTACGGCGCCTTCCGCACGCGCGCCGGCCTTACGCACCGCGGCCACCGTGGCGTCGACCCGGCTCATCTGCCCCGCGCCGGCGCCAACCAGCATCCCATCTTTAGCAATGGTAATGGCGTTGGATTTGACATGTTTGCAGCATATCCAGGCGAACTGCAGATCGGCCATCTGCTGTTCCGCAGGCTCTTTTTCGGTGACGACCTCCATCGCGTCTTCGTCAACGGTCAGCAGATCTCTGTCCTGAACCAGCATTCCGCCCACCACGCGACGCATGTCTTTGGACGCCGTATCCGGGATCGCGGTCCCGAAATCACCACATTCGAGTATGCGTGTCCTCTCCGCCCACCGGGCGCCCGACAGCAGGCGCTCCACCGCCCCGGACTCGACGGTTGGTGCGATGACGGCCTCGACAAAATAGGGAAGCTTTTCCCCGTTGTTGTCTGCACGGTAGTCGGCAATGAGGCCCGCAATTTCCTCGGTGAAAGGACGGTTGATTGCCACGATACAGCCGAACGCGCTGAGCGGATCGCCCAGGTAGGCACGCCTGTAGGCTTCGCCGATCTCATCGGCCACGCCCGCCCCGCAGGGGTTGGTATGCTTGATACATACCGCCGCCGGCTTGCGGAACTCCTTCACAAGTTCGAGAGCAGCATTGATATCCAGGATGTTGTTGAAGGACAATGCCGGGCCGGCGATCTGGTCGGCATTGCTCACACAGGGTTCGTCCACCCCCTTTTCCACGTAAAAAGCGGCCTCCTGATGCGGGTTTTCCCCGTATTTGAGCCCCTGCTTCAACTCCAGGTCGAACTGCAGTCGATCCCCGGGAGCAACGCCCTGCCTGCCGGGATCGCCCAGATACCCGGCGATCGCTGCATCGTAACGGGCGGTATGGCGGAATGCTTCCACGGCGAGCGCGTACAGGGTGGCGCCGGACAGGGAAGCTCCATTCTCTTCCAGCTCGCAGGCCACCTGATCGTATTGCCCGGGCGCGGTCAGAACGGCCACGTTCGCATGATTCTTGGCCGCCGACCGGATCATGGTCGGCCCCCCGATATCGATGTTTTCAACGGCCTCTGCAAGTTCCACATCCGGTCCGGCAACCGTCTGCTCGAAGGGGTAGAGGTTGACAACCACCATGTCGATCGGCTCAATGCCGTGCTCCTGCATCTCTTTGCGGTGTCCTTCGTCCCCGCGCACCGCCAGAAGGCCGCCATGAATCTTCGGGTGCAGGGATTTTACGCGTCCACCGAGGATTTCCGGAAAACCCGTATAGGACGAGACGTCTGTGACTTCGATGCCCTGCTCGCGCAGCAGCTTCGCCGTGCCGCCGGTCGAGAGGATTTTTATGCCCAGCTGGTCGATGCGACGGGCGAAATCAGGCAGCCCGGTCTTGTCGGATACGCTTATCAATGCTGTTTTAACTTCTGCCATCTATGATCTCCTGGCTTTGAAAACTTTATGGAAAGATTCCATGCATCAACAGGGAGCACATACTATACCGGATAAAAGAACTTTTTGCAAAGTTGACGGAACACATCAAAGTATAAGGAATACTATGCGCCTGCGCGGGGTGTCCAGGCCCGCAGGGCCTGCCTGCAGCAGGCAGGCCAACTGCCGTTGCCGTAGCCGTTCGCTGTTGCCGTTGTCGTAACCCACAACCCATCACCCAGAACCGAGAACACGCAATCCAACCAGCCCCGCATGGGGCGAAACAAAATCCCGGAAGCAAAGGTTGTGGCGCCCCTTCGGGGCTGGGCGTGGGTGTGCACTACGGTTCCCCGCGGCTCACTCCGTTCACCGCGGGCTACTGTTGTGACGCCCCTTCGGGGCATCCCTCGGAACGGACGCGCCTCCATTGACATGGGAATCCGACATCATTTATAATCATGCGCTATGGAATTCCAGCAACAACTTAAAGACCTGTCCCGCAACCTGTACTGGACCTGGCAACCGGAGATGATCGACATATTCCGCGACATCGATCCGGGACTCTGGCGCGCGGTGAACCACAACCCAATCGAGTTCCTGTCCCGGATATCACCGGAAAAACTGGAGGAAAAAGCCGACGATTTGGCGCTGAACGCGCGCATCAACCATGCCTTTCACCACCTGAAAAATTACCTCCAGGACGACATGACATGGGGCAACCTGCACGCCGCCGCTTTGCATGCCCATCCCGTAGCATATTTTTCGGCGGAATTCGGGCTCCACGAATCCTTGCCGCTCTATTCCGGCGGACTCGGCGTGCTGGCCGGCGACCATCTCAAAAGTGCCTCCGACCTCGGCGTCCCCGTGGTGGGAGTCGGTCTGTTCTACGCACAGGGCTACTTTAACCAGCGGATGACGGAAGACGGATGGCAGACAGAAACATACTTTGCTTCCGATGTGAACAAACTCCCCATAAAAAAGGCGAAGGGAGGGGATGGGGCGCCCCTGGAAGTGGAGGTCCGCACCCGCACAAGCGCCATCAAGGCGCATGTATGGAGCGCCAGCGTCGGACGAAACAGCCTGGTTCTGCTCGATTCCGACGTCGGTTCCAATTCCCGGCAGGACCGCACGCTGACATCCACACTTTACGGCGGGGACGATTACACCCGCATACGCCAGGAACTGCTGCTCGGCGTCGGCGGGTTGCGGGCACTGCACAAACTGAATATCAACCCGGGCGTCCTGCACCTGAACGAAGGCCACAGCGCCTTTGCCATCCTGGAGCATGCACGCAAATTGATGGAACTGGAATCACGCCCGTTCGACGAAGCCAGGGAAAAAACTGCGCAAAAAGTCGTATTCACCACCCATACCCCCATGGAAAGCGGCCATGACAGGTTCCATCCGCACATGGTCAGTGAAGTCCTTGACCCCATGCGGAACGACCTCGACCTATCCCATGACCATTTGCTCTCGCTCGGACGCATCAATCCCCATGACCAGAACGAGCACTTCTGCATGACGGTGCTGGGACTGAAATCGTCCCGTTTCACGAACGCCGTCTCTTCCATCAATGCACGGACAACCTGGAAGATGTGGAATGCGATCCTGCCGGGCCCATCCCAACACGAAACGGCGATTAACCATATAACAAACGGAATACATGTCGCCTCATGGCTCGCCGTGCCCATGGCCCACCTTTATACGCGCTATCTGGGCAAAAACTGGGAAAAGAGGCTCTGCGATCCAGGGACATGGGAAGGACTGAAAAATCTGGATGATGACGAATTCTGGGAACATCTTCAGGTGCTGAAAGCACAGCTGATAAGGTTCATCCATCGTGAAGTTTGCAGCAAATGCGGCGGCAAATCCGGAAATCTGCTGACAGCCCATGAAAAACTCCGCCTCAGCTCTTCGACTCTGACCATCGGGTTCTCCCGGAGATTTTCTGAATACAAAAGGGCCTTCCTCATTTTGAACGACCTGGAGCGCCTGGACCACATCGTCAACCATCCCGATCGTCCGGTCCAGATCATTTTCTCGGGGAAGGCGCACCCGGCGAACAAACAGGGCAAGACGCTGCTGCAAAAGATTATTAAAGTCAGTCGCGACCCACGCTTCCTCGGGAGGGTCATTTTCATTGAAGACTACGACATCAACGTTGGACGGCACCTCGTGCAGGGAGTCGACCTGTGGCTGAACACCCCCCGACGCCCCCTGGAGGCCTGCGGAACAAGCGGACAGAAGGCGGTACTGAACGGAGGATTGAATCTTTCGACCCTCGACGGGTGGTGGCCGGAGGCGTTTGACGGGAAAAACGGTTTTGCCATAGGAGACGACACGCAGCACTCCGATCCGGCAGAACAGGACAGGCGCGATACGGAATCACTCTACAAAACCCTTGAAGAGACCGTCGTCCCGATGTTTTACGACCGCAGGGAAAATGGAATTCCCCGCGAATGGATATCCTTCCAAAAACATGCTATCCATACAATCGCCCGGCGTTTCAATGCCAGCCGCATGGTTAAAGATTATACGCTCCATGCCTACCTGCCGGCCGTTGGCGCCAGGACCTGTTCGCATCGCAATGGCACCGAATACTGAGCCGATAAAGGAGGAACCTTTCGCGGCAAATACCGTTTTATTCCGCTTTTTTCAAGCGGTGTCAGTGCCGTAGCTGCAAGGAAGGCAAGCGCCGCTGTGTCGTTGATTTATGAAATGCGGGTTATGGTTGTTTTGTTTCGTACCTGTGCAGACATGTGGACATTCCGGCGCTCCGGGCTGATCCGCCCCATGCCCTGAACTATGGAGAGGAGACCATCCAAATGGCAAATTTTGAAGATTGGGTTATACAACTGCGGAGGGAGTTCCACGCATCTCCTGAACTTGCTTTTCAGGAGAAAAAAACTTCGCGGAAAATTGCCGGCATCCTGACCGATTTGAAGCTCGAAGTCACAACAGGCTGCGGGGAAACGGGAGTGACGGGCCTCCTGCGGGGAAAGCGGCCGGGCAAGACAATAGGGCTGCGCGCCGACATGGACGCCCTGCCGATCGGAGAGAAGAACGATGTGGGCTACAGTTCGCAAACCGATGGGGTCATGCACGCCTGCGGGCATGATGCGCACGTGGCGCTTATGCTCGGTGTGGCCAGGTATGTTGCCGAGAACGAACTCCATAAGGACTTCCGGGGCAACGTGAAGTTCATTTTCCAGCCCGCCGAAGAAACACTGGGAGGTGCAAAGGCCATGATCCGGGATGGTGTGCTGGAAAATCCGCGGGTCGACCTCATGCTCGCCGCCCATGTTTCGAACGATGTGGCGGCCGGAGAATGCGGTATTTATGAAAACATAAGCAATGCTTCTTCCGACAGCTTCAGCACGCGCATCAGGGGGAGGGGCGGACATGGCGCACATCCGCACAAGACAAGCGATGCAATACTCGCGTCCTGTTTTTTTGTAACGCAATTGCAGTCAATTGTCTCAAGGAATGTCGACCCCACGCGGCCGGCGGTGGTGTCCGTAGGAATAATCAGGGGCGGCACCGCCCCCAACATCCTGCCGGAAGAGGTCGTCATCGAAGGTACGGTCAGAGCCATGGAGGAGGAGGTCAGGCAGCTTGTCAGAAAAAGGCTCGCCAATTTCGCGCGTGCGCTGAAAGATTCTTATGCGCTGGAGGAAGTGGATTTTGACTTCAGTGACGGATGCCCCCCGTGCGCAAACGATCCGCAAGCAATTTCCGTGCTCAGGTCGGCCGCGGAGAAAGCCCTGGGACCGGATAAAGTCCGTGTTCTTACGCCCGGGATGGGAGCGGAAGATTTTGCCTGCTTCGCCGCCGAGAGGCCGTCGGCCCTCATGAGACTCGGAACGGGATATCCCGGGAAAACGACCGCCGGCCCGGCGCACAGCCCGTTTTTCGATATCGACGAGCAAAGCCTGATGACCGGCGTCCGGGTGTTCGTGACAGCGCTGCAGCAATATCTTGCAGAATGACGCGCTTATTTCACGCGTTTTCAGGCCCGAAGGGCCGATTTCAACAATGCCCCGCTTATTTCACGCGCTCTCCGTGGTGCAGATGAAATATGCGGGACCAAGAATGGACGAGGCAATCATTGAAAGCCGGACATCCATTCACCGTTCCGTCGTGTCCGCCCGACGCTCCGTCGCTGATGCCAGATCCCTTTGCAATGTCCGCAGCTCTTCCAGCAGATCCCCCCAACATCCTCCCGGCACCGCATCCTCCCCCCTGCGGGAGTGCATGCCATCGATCTCTTCGATAAGAGATTGCAAATTGCAATGGATTCTTTCAGTTTCTCCGCTCACATCATCGCGTTCTATTTTGTCCATGGCAATCCACCAGAAAATTCAGAATCCAGCAGGCCCTCCGTGTGTCTGGGCCCAGGCCCGGAGGGCCGTCTGCAACAATATCCCGCTCATTTCATGGTTTTCAGGCCCGAAGGGCCGATTTCAACAATAGCCGCGGGCGACCAAATAACAATCCAACCAGCCCCGCAAGGGGCGAAACAAAATCCGGAAGCAAAGGTTGCAGCAGGTTTGTAGTAAGCCCCTTCAGGGGCTCAGGAGTCCGGAAAATGCCACGCTAAAGGCGGGGACGCCTGCCTGCCGGCAGGCAGGCTTGAAAGCGTCCACTACGAGCAGGGTTTTCGGCCACGCTCCTGGCGTGCACAAGCTCTACAGTTCCCCGCGGCTCACTCCGTTCACCGCGGGCTCGATTGACTCTTCTCCGTTTATTATGTTACGATAAAGGGAAAGCGCCAGCAACCAACCGTACCCGTACACCACTGCATTGCATTGTCTCTACCGGGGGTGGAAGCGCTCAGATAAGTGCAGACAGTACATGGCAAATGACACCCGGATGCGCGCGGACATGCACGGAAGATGATAACGGTCGCATTGCCGGTATCGAGAACGCCGCAAGGGCGCGGATGAAGGAGAATGAGCGAATACAAGCATATCTTGTCCCATAAACACAGGAAACTGCGCGACAGATCCGCCATCGCCGCACTGAAGAAATTTTTCAGGGACAGCCCTTTCCTTATAATAAGCATCGCGTTGCATCTTATTATCCTTTTGCTTCTGGCCTTTATAACCTCCGGAGAGCCTGCCGAACGGCGCGCGGAGCGCGTCGAGCTGAAAGTCGAGGAAATGCGGTTTGAAGAGGTGGAAATGCAACCCATGATAACCGACCCAGAACGCTTTGTCACCGATCCCGCGGCCGCCGGAGGGATGGCGGGCGATGATGCCGGCACGGAGAGCGAAAGCCTGGCGGAAGCCGCAGAAGCCGCTGGCGCCGTCGAAGCACCGCGCCCCGATATATTCGGAATGCAAGAAGTCGTCCGGGGTGGCGGCGAAGGGCAGTGGAGCGACAGAACGGGCCCGGGATTCGCCATGACGGCGGGCGGGGGCGTAGGGCTTTCCGGAGCGATGGATGAGTTCGCGGTGGAGACAATGAACGCCGCTGCAAGGGGCAAAACCCTGGTCGTGCTGCTTATCGACCGCACCCGCAGTGTGGTCTACCTGAATCTGCCCCGGCTGGTGGAGCGCATGGACCATTACTTCGAGGCCCTGGAGCACAACCTGACTTCCGAGATGATGGAAAACACCCGCTGGCTGGTTGTGGGATACGGGCGCAGCGTCACATTCCACACCCGTCCGACCACCGGGCTGGAAGATGTCAAAGCTGCACTGAGGAATATCGAGATCTGTCCGAGCGGCGAACAGAACATCGGCGCCGCGCTCAATACCATCCTGGATCGGTACAGGGATTACGGACACCGGCGGATGCTGGTTGCCGCCATGACGGACGGTTACGGCACCGACCTCCGGGACGGAACGATGATTGAGCGGACCATACGCCGGATGCGCAACAACAATGTCGGCCTGTACGTCTTCGGGCACGAGGCGGCATTCGCAAGCACCCGCAAACGCGAAAGCCTGAGGCTCGATCCGCAGCAGCTCCAGCCGGAGGACGCAGCGGCCGTCAGGGGTTTTGAAGGACGTACCATTACGGGCTGGGTCGATGCCGGGCCGGAGTCGCCCCGGCGCGAGTTATGGCGTGGAAGCCGCAGGTGGGGCTGGGACGACGCCCATATGCCCGCTTCGGGGTTTCCGATGTATGCAATGAACAGAATGGTGCTGGCGACCGACGGGCTGTATTTCCTCCTGCGGGAAGAATCGGATTACGATGACGAAAAAATGTATTCCCGGTACCTTCCCGATGTTTGTTCGGTGCGGGAGTATGACAGGCGGGTGCGGGATAAACCGTTGCGCAACGCCCTGCAGCGCGTCTGGGAAGAGTTGCCCGATTTATACCTGACCAGAGATTTCCGCGTGTTCAGTATCGGCGCAGGCGGTCCGAACGACCATTCGGGTCACCTTGCCGGGCAGATCCGGGATCGCCGCGATCGGGCACGGGAGGGCCGCCGCTATGCCACCGAGCGCATAAGGGAGCTGAAGGAACTGCTGGAGGATCCGCAGGTGCGTTCGATGAGCAATTACCCCAGATGGCGCGCACACGCGCAGGTGACGATCGCTGAACTCAAAAGGATGCACTTCCTGCTCGGACAGTACGGCGAGGTTCTCCGGCGCGAGTGGGAAGAGCACGGGCGCCGCTACAATTTTCCGGACTTTCTGGAAATCTTGCGCTACCACCGGGACGAACATGAACGCAGCTACGCCATTCTCGATTTGCTTGAAGAAGGCATGAGCCTTCGGCAAGCCATAAGGGAACTGGAAGGCTACCGGTATGATCTCAGCATCGTGGGGGGAAGCGCCCCGGACGATTTTGTGGGCCCCGCCGAAGCAAGAGAAGAGTATGAAGCCGCCCGCCAATACGCACGGATGATCATCGAGGAACACAGCAACACACCCTGGGAACTGCTCGCACGTCGTATCCTGTCAAATCTCCAGCCCCTGACATGCCGTCCACGCCAACTTTCACCGGCCACCCAGCCCCGGCCTCCGTCGCTCCCGCTCTGACGTAACCCGCTTATTTCAAGCGTTTTCAGGCCCGGAGGTCCGACAGCAACAACCTGCCTGTGCGTTGCACCTGTCTGCGTCGCGGAAGCGACAGGCAGGCGCAGACAGGGAGCCCTGGGGAATGGGGTATAACAACACAACCAGCCCCGCAAGGGGCGAAACAAAATCCCGGAAGCAGAGGTTGTGGCGCCCCTTCGGGGCTGGGCGTGGGTGTGCACTACGGTTCCCCGCGGCTCACTCCGTTCACCGCGGGCTACGGTTGTGACGCCCCTATCGGGGCTTACCGCAAAAGATGCCAGGGGAAAATACTTTTGCTCAGGCCCGGAGGGCCTGCCTGCAGCAGGCAGGCCAACTGCCGTTGCCGTTACCCCTAAGCCCTAAGCCCTAAGCTCTAAGCTCTAAGCTCTAAGCTCTAAGCTCTAAGCTATCTGTCGTTGCCGTAGCCGTTCGCTGTTGCCGTTGTCGTTTTTGCCTTCCGCCGTAATATTAATTCTTTTCGAGTTTGTTTTTGAAAAGAATTATTGCCGTTGCCGTTATTATTTAAAATTTTCAGCCCCATTTGCGAAAAAGTTTATGCGCAGAACATTTTCGCCGATGATATCGGAGCGGCATCGGATACTCCTAACTCTCTCTTATAGAAGACATTATCGGATCCAGCGATTCCGGCCCCCTCTCCGACTGGAAATCAGCCGGTGCGATGGGGTAAAATGGAGGCAAATGGAGCCCCTTATTATTTTTGCCTCAATCCTCGGAGAACAACTCGGTGGTCGGAGATTTCCCCACCGAGACTGGCCCGGTGGGAACGAACGGAGAACACTTGCAGCGCAAAATCAGTCGAATGAAAATCAAAGGAAAAACATCTTAATATGCGTGTCAGCCCCCCAGGTGCGGGGCGGACCAGTGGAGATACTATGGACATAAAGCCCTGCAGACCTAAGTGGAAAGGCACACTGACCGACCGGGAACGGTTCAACAACCAGATGCACTACAAACCGGTGGACCGGTGTTTCAACATGGAGTTCGGCTACTGGGAGGAAAACTTCCACACGTGGTCCCTGTTTGCGGACAACGGCGTAACGAATAACAGTGAAGCGGACGTTTTTTTCAACTTCGACCGGATTGAGAAGCTGAGCGGTCAGATATGGATGCATCCCCCCTTCCCGGACAAAGTGGTGGAGGAGACCGAAAACACCAGAATCATAATGAACGGTGACGGGCTGCTGGCGGAAGTGCCCAAAGACGGACACGACACGATTCCCCATTTTACCGAAGCTTCGGTCAAGACGCCCCGGGACTGGGAAAAAGTCAAAGAACAGCGTTTCCGGCGCGATGACCCGGCCAGAGTGGTCGATACCGGGGCCGTCGTGAAAAGGCACCCGCCCTCGCGCGATTATCCGCTCGGGGTGGATTGCGGATCGATGATCGGGAAAATACGCGACATGCTCACGTTCGAGGGACTGGCTTACGCCTGCTACGACTATCCGGAGATGGTCGAGGATATGGTCGAGACCGCCTGCGTGCTTGTGGAAGATTTTCTCGACCAGGTGCTCGGGCACATCGATTTTGATTACGCCTTCGGATGGGAAGACATCTGCTTCAAAAGCGGCCCGATCGTCTCGGTCGATTTTTTCAGGAATGTCGTAACACCCCGCTACAAACGTATCGGGAAGAAACTGCATGACTCCGGCATCGACCTTTGGTACACCGACTGCGACGGTGATGTGCGCCCGATCCTGCCGCTTCTGCTGGAAAGCGGCATCAACTGCCTGTTCCCTTACGAAGTCAACTCATGCACACACCCGGCGCAATTGCTCGACGAATACGGCAAGGATCTGCGCATCATGGGGGGAGTCGATAAGATCGAACTGGGCAAAGGGCAGGAAGCGATCAAGGCATACCTGGAATCCCTTGCGCCGCTCGTGGAACGCGGGGGATATATCCCCTTTTGCGACCACCGTTGCCCCCCGAACGTCCGGGAGGAAGACTACCTGTATTACCTCGATTTGAAAGAAGAGATGTTCGGTATGTGATCGGCACCGGATTCGGACCGAAAGTAGACGCCCCGTTAAATTATCAGCTGTGTTTTTCTGAATGCAGATCGGGTTGGATGGCCTGAAGATGTGAGTCCGGGTGGGTCACGCAATGACCGGAGATCCTCCCACCGGTACAGGCCCGGTGGAAACGAACGGTAACCACGAATGAAAACAACGAAAACACATGCGAATAAAGGCTTTTCCCCACATCCTCAACATATTAACGAAGTCCGGCATTGAAGGGGATGATTCAAGAAATGAGCAACAATATCAACAATGCAAACGATGATCCACGGCTGGGAAGCATACTTCTCAGGAAAGGCGTGATCACAGAGGGACAGCTGGAAAAGGCCCTGCAAAAACAGAAAAAAACGGGGAAATACCTCGGGGAAACCCTGGTGGAACACACCGGCATCCCGATGGAAGAGGTTTTCAAGGCCCTTGCCGAACAACTGGATATGCCTTACCTGTCGCTGGATTCAGTCGATGACATCGACATGTCGGTGTTGCAGCTGATCCCCGAAAAATTCGCTCGCCGCTTCAAAATTCTCCCCCTGGCCATGGAAGAGAACACGCTGCGGCTGGCCGTAACCGATCAGTTCGACCTGACGGCGCTCGACAGCGTGGCAAGCAATACCGGTTGCGTGATCGAAACATTTTTTACTGGAAGGAAGCAGCTCGAGGAGATGATCGAACGCCAGTACGGTCGCCTCTCCAGTATCGAGGACGAGCTTCAGGGCCTCGTCATGGAGGAGGATGATTCCGGGCCCGAAGAAACCCGGACAACGCTGGAAGAACTCGAAGCCGGCGCCCTGGATGCGCCGATCGTCCGGTTCGTGAACCTGCTGATCCATCAGTCGATCGATAAAAACGCCAGCGACCTGCATATTGAACCACGAAAAAAAAGTGTGGAGGTCCGGGCGCGTATCGACGGTGTATTGCACAACCTCACCCCCCCCACCAAGGCGATGTTCCCCGCCGTCCTCAGCCGGATCAAGATACTGGCCGGGCTCGATATCAGCGAACGGCGTCTGCCGCAGGACGGCAAATGTTCGATCGAAAACAAAGATATCGATATCCGCGTCTCGACGCTCCCCACCATCTACGGGGAAAAAGTCGTGATGCGGCTGCTGAACAAACGCAACCTGATGCTCGGGCTCCCCGAACTCGGGTTCGAACCCGAACAGCAAAAAGCGTTTGAAACCGCCCTTCATGCCCCGCAGGGTATAATACTCAATACCGGCCCCACCGGCAGCGGGAAGACAACCACACTCTATTCCGGACTCAATTACGTGCGCAGCGGAGCGACGAACATCGTGACCGTCGAGGATCCGGTGGAATACGAACTGGCCGGCATCAACCAGGTTCAGGTCAAAGCTCCGATCGGCTTCACGTTCGCTAACGCCCTGCGCAGCATCCTGCGTCAGGACCCGGATATCGTGATGGTGGGCGAGATACGCGACTTTGAAACCGCTGAAATAGCCGTGCGGGCCGCATTGACAGGCCATCTGGTGCTTTCCACGCTGCACACCAACAACGCCGTGGCGACCATCAACCGGCTCAAGGACATGGGCGTCAAGCCCTACATGCTGGGTTCATGCCTGGATGTCATCATGGCCCAGCGCCTCGTGCGTCGTATCTGCCGGCACTGCAAGGAACCCGCCAACACACTCGGACCGGTGCGCCGGCAGCTGGGAATAGCCGACGATGTCCAGCTGTACAGGGGGGCCGGATGCAAGCGATGCATGAACACCGGTTACTCCGGCCGGGTGGGCATCTACGAACTGCTGAAAGTGACCAAACCTATCGGAGAGGCCATCAGCCGGGACGCATCGGAAACCGAACTTCTGGACCTGGCAAAACAGGAGGGGATGATCACCCTGCACGAGTGCGGCTTGAGAAAGATTCAACAGGGACTCACAACACCGGAAGAGATCGAAGCCCGTACCATAGAATAAACAATGGAGATCATGCAACGATGGACGATACACTGAACAAAATGCTGACGGAAATGCAGTCGCAGAACGCCTCGGACCTCCATATAACGGTCGGCGTTCCGCCACAATACCGCATATTCGGCACGCTCCAGCCGCTGGAGGGCTATCCGGAACTCACACCCGATGATACAAAGAAAATGATCTATTCGATGCTCTCCGACGAGCAGATCAAAAGTTTCGAGAAAGATAAGGAACTGGATTGCTCGGTCGGTCTGAGGGGGGAGGGACGTTACCGCGTCAACGTCTTTTACCAGCGCGACAGCGCCGCGGCCGCCATACGGCGGCTGCCGTTCGATATCCCCCAGTTCGAGAGCCTCGGCCTGCCCGCAGATGTCATGCGGGAGCTGAGCGAGAAAAACCGCGGCATGATCCTGGTTACCGGCCCGACCGGGAGCGGGAAATCCACCACCCTGGCTTCCATGATCGACTATATCAACAGCAATTTCCGCAAGCACATCATTTGCGTTGAGGACCCCATCGAATACCTGCATAACCATAAAAAGTGCGTGATTGTACAGCGGGAAGTCGGGCAGGACACGAACGATTTTAAAATAGCCCTGCGCCACATCCTGCGGCAGGATCCGGATGTGGTGCAAATCGGCGAGATGCGTGATCTCGAATCCATACGCTCGATGCTGACGGTCGCCGAAACCGGGCACCTGGCGCTCTCGACGCTCCATACCAACGATACCACAAGCACCATCAACCGCATCATCGACGCTTTCCCCCACGAACAGCAGCAACAGATGCGCATACAGCTCTCGTTCGTGCTCCAGGCCGTGATTGCCCAGCAACTGATGCCCATGCGCGGTGGTAAAGGTATGGTGCTCGCTTACGAGGTGCTGGTGGTCAACCACGCCATCAGGAACCTGATACGCGAAAAGGACATCGGCCAGATTTACTCGCAGCTCCAGATGGGCAAGGGGTCCGGTATGCAGACCATGAACGCATGCCTGGCGAACCTTGTCAAAGAGGGCAAAATCACCGAAGCGACCGCGCTCACACGCTGCACCAACATGAAGGAGATGAGTTCGCTGTTGAAATAAAAAATTAAGGGGCGTATAATAAGACAGAATCAAAGGTAAGGTCTGCATACAAGAAAACGATCATCGGGAGGTATTCCAATGCCGCGATACGTTGTTGCATACAAAAACGCCAACAGCGAAACGGTGCGGGAACGGCTGGATGCTCCTTCAAGAGGGGAGTTGCTCTCGGATTTGCGAGCCAAAGGCGCCATACCAATATCGATCAAGCAAGCGGATGGCGGCGATGCGGCGGATAAGAAAAAAGCAAAATCGGAACGGGTACGGACAAAATCCGCTTTTTTCTCAAAAAAGATCAAACTTGGCGAGCTGGCGGTCGTCTTTCGCACCCTCTCCACCATGCTCAGCGGCGGGCTGCCGATCATCGACTCGGTCTCGGATGTCGGCGCCCAGGCCGGTAATCCCCGGCTCAGGGAGGTGCTCCTCAGCGTATCCGGCGCCATCAGGGAAGGCGCCTCGCTCTCGGCTGCGATGGAGAAGCATCCCGGCGTTTTTTCGAACCTTATGATATCTATGACCCGCGCCGGCGAGGAAAGCGGACACATGGGGGCGGTGCTGAACGATCTGTCCGATTACCTTGAGAGCCAGGTCGAGCTCCGCAGGAAGATAAAAGCCGGCACCCGCTACCCGTTGTTCATCCTCGGGTTTTTTACGCTCGCTGTGGGCATACTGTTTGTGTTCATCCTACCCCGCTTTGCGGTCATATTCCGGAACCTTGACGCCGACCTGCCGGCGCTGACGGCCCTGGTGATGGGATTGAGCAGTGCGCTGGCCTCCAATATCGTTTTTATCCTTTTTGGGCTGGCAGCACTGATTACCGGGGGCGTTCTGTTCAAGCGCACAGAAACCGGCAAACGTTTCTTCGACCGGCTGGTTCTGCGCCTGCCGGTGGTTGGACCGATGGCACAGAAAATCGTCATTGCGCGCCTTTCGCGCACCCTTGGATTGCTGATAGCCAGCGGCATACCCGTGGTGGAATCCCTCGCCATGTCCGGGCAGATCAGCGGGAATTACGTGTTTGAAAGGAACATCGATCAGATCAAGACGAACATCATACGCGGTTCGACGCTGTCGGAGGAGATGAAAGGGCGGGCGTATTTCCCGATGATGCTGATACGTATGACGGCTGCCGGGGAGGCCACCGGCAGTTTAGCGGATATGCTCCAGCGGGTTTCGCAGCATTTTACCAGGGAGGCATCGGTGAGTATCGATTCAATGCTGGCGCTGCTGGAACCCTTGCTGCTGGCCCTGCTGGGTGTGGTGGTGGGAGTGGTGATCCTTGCCGTTTACCTGCCTATCTTCCAGCTCGCTACGGCAATGTGAAAAAACCGTGGTGCGCATGCAAACATTCTCAGTATGATGCGCTTCTCCAGGGGTTCAGATTCCACACTGTGTATCGGCGCCGGACAAACGGCGGTTGACCTGCCTGCTGCAGGCAGGCCCTGCGGGCGCGTCCTCAGCGGCGCATCTCCTCCAAAAAGCGGCATTTCGCGTTGACAAATGCAGCCTGTCTGCGCACGCACGCACAGGCAGGCGGCGTTTGCTTTCTGCCACATCTGCACCACGGAAGACGCGTGAAATAAGCGGGGTAGTATTCTGAATTACGCAGGCAATCACTGATCAACCGCCGCGGCAGGGCCGTTGAGCACATCAAGGAACGCCTCCACCACCTCCTCATCGTAGAGATGCCCGCTCTTTTTCTCCAACTCGTTTCCGGCCTGCTCGGGCGTGAGTGTCTCCCCGGGTGGGGCATTGGAAACCATCCTGTCATAACTATCTGCTATGGCAATGATTTGGGCCATGATCGCCAGCGGTATCTTCTCACGTGCATCGGCCCGGGTCTGCCACACCCCTGTGTAAGAATCCCTGAGATGAGTGAAAAAACTTTTGACGAAGTCCGCTTTTAAATGTGGCCGGCTCTGCGTGCGGTATGGCGGCGGATCTTTGAGAACCATCCATTCTCCCTCGGTCACCCAACCAGGTTTATGCAACAGCGCAGTGCGAATGGCAATCTCACCGATATCATCTAAGCAGGCCATCTCCGATACCGCCCTGACCGCATCCGACGGCAATTCAAGCCTCCGGGCAAGCAACCCCGCCAGCGCACTCACCCGCTTCAGGTGCTTCCTGTCGGGCATGTTGCACTCCTCTTTCAGAGCAAGATACTGTTTCGTGATCCGGATACATATTTCCTCAAGACGATGCTGCGAAAAATACAAGCTGAAGAACCCGGCAAGAAGTTCGGCAATCCGTCCATAAGACTCCTTATAACCGGAATCAAAACCCACAGGATGCGAATAACAGGTGCTCAAAACACCGCGGTTTAAACCAGTTGCAACCAGCGGTGCGGCCATAAGCGTATATGAGCCCTGGCCAACGCCGTCCCGCGCCGAGAGGCATGGATCGCCACCATTCTCTACAGCGATTTCCTCGACCTCCCACGTTTCAAAAGCCCGACCGATGACACCCTCGCCCGGGCGGAAAGACGGCGGTGCGTCACAATAGTCGCGTTCTATGTTGTAGCCCGACTTGTGAACAAGCCTGTCGGAAACTTCGTCATAAAACCAAATCTCGCCGGATTGAGCACCTGACCTCTGAACGATCCGCATTAAAGCGTAGTTTATAACCTCCTCCGGCTCACGCCGGATGTTCCGGCAAAAGTGGTCACTGATCTCCCGGGCGAGCAACAGCCATCCCAAACTCTCCTCTTCCGGATCCGGCTTTCCCATCATGGACATTTTTTGCTCCCTTTGTGCTTTTTGCCACGAAGTCCTCCTCGCCATCCCCCCTCCGGCCCGCATATTGATACGTCGAAAGGACCCCGTCAATATCCAACAAACGGATCGATCTCCTGGAACTGCGTTTCGTTGGTCACGCGACCGTCGGCCCACAGGACATTCACCGTCTTATTGGGATGGCGGTAAACGATTCCCCGTTTTTGCCCTGTGTCATCAAAACTGCCGTCCGCCTCCATGGTAAGGGGCCGGGGCGCTTCGTCAGAGCTCCCCTCATCGAATCCCACCTGGTCGTTCCTGATAACATAGGGCCCCCCATCGCTCACACCGGTGATCGGCCTGCCGTCAAAGAGAAGGATGGTTTGCGACGGCCGTGGAAGAGAATACAGATTCTCCCTGCGATGGGGGGTGGTCTCGTTGCTGTTCTCGCTCAGCGGAGTGAACCATATGTTGTTAACCGAAAGATAACTTGTTCTTGCATCTCTCTGGTAAAATCCGTCCCCCTCCGGCAGATCCTCTCTATGGGTCATGGTAAAGCTTTCCTTGGGGCAATGGAACAGGCGCGTGTTGTCACCCACTTCCTCCCCCAGGGGATCGAAATTTCCGTACAGATCGCCTCCCCGCTCCTCGCATTCATACTCCTGCGGCGACAGACGGCCGGATCGGTTCATCGCATACAATTCGTAAGCCAGACCGACCTGCCTCAGGTTGCTGATGCAGTTCACCGACCTCGCCCGCGATCTGGCTCGGTTCAGGGCGGGCATGAGCATGGCGACCAGAATGGCGATCATCGCTATCACCACCAGCAACTCGATCAAAGTAAATAACCTTTCTTTTGCCCGGAAAATCATAACCGGCACCTCCCGCGAAAAATAAAAATAACTTCGAACTGCATATCTTCCGCCGAACTTCTTGCGCTCTGATGGCGTTAACCTGTTTTTCTCACGAGTCTCCTGTGCTGCCGCTGTGGCAGAAGGCAGACGCCGCCTGCCTGTGCGCCGCGCCTGCGCCATCGCATGGCAGGCAGGTCGCACCTGTCTGCGTCGCGGAAGCGACAGGCAGGCGCAGACAGGCAGTATTCATATACGCTAAGTGCAGACTTCTGCACAGATGCGGTGCCGGGCGCGCTCGCAGGACAAAGCGCCGCCAGGAATCGCAAATCAACAGTTTGATTGTGAAACGAACGTTTATTCATTCCAAAACATTCAGGTTGCAAAGCCTTTCCTGTTAATTTATGTCTTTGGTTTATGGAATGCGGGTTAACCGGCGCCGCTTCACTCCTCTTCCGGATCGATAACGCCTTCGTCAATGATCTGCACCGCGCGCTCGCGAAGCCGCACCTTAACGATCACCTCCCCCCGCTCTCCGGGTTCGACCTGCACATTCCTTTCCGGCGCCTCGATCACGTGATACGCGGGCAACCGGTCATCGTAAACCTTCAGGGTCCATTCTCCCGGCTGCAGGCGTTCGAACAGGAACTCGCCGCGGCGTCCGGTGAGCGTCCGCTGGAGCTCGCCGTCGCGCCGCATCTCCACAAGGATGCCGCTCAGCCCGCCCTCCGCGCCATCGCCGCGCCCGTCGCCCTGAAGGTTGTTGTTATTGTTGCCATCGCCCAGGATGTTGTTGTTGTGGAAGTTGTTATTGTTGTTCCACAGGTTGCTGTTATTGTTGCTGCCGTCACCCTGCAGGTTGATCCCCTCCGAAGGCTCACCATCTCCGTCCTGTCCATCGTTGACCGCCAGGACCACCCTGCCCGCCATCGAACCGCTCCGGGCCATCTCGATACGGACTTCTTTCGTGCGTCCGCCCTCGACTTCGACCCGGATCGGCATCTCATCAAGCGGGACATACCCCGGCCCCACGCTCTGCACGTCCACCTTCAGCTCGTGCATGCCGGGCTCGAGGGCGGGGAAAATGAAACGTCCATCCCGGTCGGTCACCGCCGATGCGCCGTCGGCGAAGAGGATAACGTCCCGCATCACCCGCACGCGCCGTCCGTTGTCCTCCACCACAAGCACCCGGCCCTCCACGGCGCCGACCGATTGTTTTCTGCGCAGCGGCACGTCGAACGGTACCGTGTAGCCGACATACCCGCTGGTGCGGTCCTCGCGCCCGCGCCGTTCCGAATGCCGCACCCCCGCCCGGATGGCATGGCCGTTGGGGAGCGTGTAATTCGCCCCCGCACTGTAGCGGGCGCTGCCGCGGCGCTCTTCGTACTCGTAGCGGCTCACGTCCGCATTGACATGGAGATCGTTCCGCACATCCCAGCGCACCCTGCCGCCATAGCGTCGCGTGGTCCTGATGATCCGGTTGCTCGGATCAACGTCGTATCGTTCCCCGTAATTCCCGAAGGCGGAGAGGCGCAGGCGCCGGTGCGGCCGGTAGGTGGCGGTCGAGCCGAAGCTCCACGCCCGGTCCCGCTCGTCAACAAGCCGGTCGTCCATCCGGCCGCGACGGGCATCGAGGCGCACGCTGCCCCATCCGAACGAGCGCGACAGGGCCGCCAGCGCCGCCTGTTCACGGTAGTCGAACTCCGGATCGGGATCCGGATTCCTGTCCTCGCGCCGAAATTCCTCCACCCCCAGCGACATCCTGTAAGCGTCGGCCAACCTCCAGCTCACACCAGCCCGATAGCGCTGCGAGCGCGGCGCCGTGCCGCGCTCGTCGTCGCGGTCCAGGTTCCGATCCCAAAGCGTGCAGGTCAGGTTCCCTCGCAAGGTCCCGTAGACCGGAAATGTCACGGTTCCGGAGCTGTACTCGGAATCGCGCGAACGGCCGTAATAATCCGGCCCGTAATGCCGGTGGCGCAGGGAATACCGCACGTCATCGAACAGCGCGCCGCGGTAACTCGCGCTGTAAGCATGGTCCCGCACCCCGCTGTCCCGGTTGCTTTCGCTGTAGCCGTACTCCAGCTCGAGGCTGTCGCCCGCGAAAAGCTCAAAATCGCCCAGCAGGCTGTAAACGCTGTCGCGCGCCGAAGGCAGGGCGCCGGATGCATCGACGGTGCGCCGCAGCACATTCAGCCGCAGGCTCGCCGCCTCGTGCGGCGTAACGCCCGCATACGCGCCCACGTCCCTGCGCTTCCTCCGTCGCCATGCGTCCTGAGCGTAAAACGTACCAGCCTCGAAACCGACACCCTCCGGATGGTAATGAATCCCCCCGCCGCGCGCGAATCGGGTGGTGGTCAGCGGCGAGAGCTCATACCGGCGGTCGCCAGCCTGGACGGTGAAATCCGGCTCCGAATAGGTCGCACCAAATTGCTCCCTGCGCCCGTAAACGCCCACATCACGCTCATCGGGCGCGCGGAGAAAAAAATCCAGATGCCGCTTTCCCTCCTCGTCCAGGTAGCCCGAACCGCGCAGCACGGCCTGGACGCCCGTGTCGCCGTCGTCGAACAGAAAGTCCGTTCGCAGCTCGACGGGGTATGTATGGCGCATCGGCTCCAGTTCGCTGATACGTGGCAGAACATCGATCCCGATGCTGAGTGTTTCGGAGACCATTTCATCCCTCATGCGGTCGTTGGCCGGCAGCGCCTCCGCCGTCAAGCGCACCCTGTGCGTGCGCGGGCGGTCCAGATCCCCATCGGTGCCCCCCTCGATCCGCACCAGCACGCTGCTGCCGGGCGCGAGCCGTTCCACCTCCTGCGGAATCACCCGCGCCGGAAACCCCTCCCGTTCGCTCACACTCAGCTCCACCGACAGCGTCACGTTGCCGCGGTTGATCATCCGCGCCCGGATCTCGTAATCCTTCCCCGCCATCACCCTCTCCGGCGCATCGACGAACAGCAGCTCCAGCGCCTCCACGGGCAGAACGCGAACATCGACCGTCTCGCTGTCGCTTATGGCGTCGTCGCGTTCACTGCGCACGCCATACATGATCTCATACACCCCCGCCCGGGCGCCGCGCGGCACCTGAACGGCGACCTGGCGGGCGAGCTCCTCACCCGGCTCCAGCACGAACCGGCCGGGCGGAACGATCGCATGCCAGCCGTCGGGAAGATCATACCATTCCTCGAACTCTTGCTCCTGTTCGGTCAGATTATGCACCCGGAACGAGAACGTCACAATGTGGCCGGACTCAGCCTCCTGCAACAGCGGCGTGACTGAATAGATATCGACACCCGGCCCCTGCGCAAGCAACGCCGTGGACGTTACTCCCAGCAGAACGGCGAAAACCATCAATTGCAGCAGGACTTTATCGATCATAAAAAACACATGCTATCTCAAGGAAAAAACGATATCCGATCATTTCCGAAGTCCTGAAAAGGTGAAATCAACGCCTCATTCCGGCTCCGGGATGCTGAAGCTGTATCGCGCCCCGAACACGTTGTCGTCGCCAGCGTCCGCAATCACCATCGCGTTATACTCACCGGGCGGCAACTCGGTGATATCCATGACGTAGCGCGCTGATGTGCCGGGATATATCCTGCGCCTGCGCGCATCGAAGCGGCCCACGTTCATTCCCCCGGCATCGTGCATCTGTACCCATACGTTCGGGCGAAGGTAACGTTCGCCGGTGTTTTCGATATCGACCTGAAGCTCGCGCCGCCCCTTATCGGCCACCAGGCGGCGTCCGATGAAATCGACCGCCACCTTCCCGGTCCCGCCGATGTGCGTCATCACCTGCAGGGCGTGGCGCGTGCGCGTTCGGATGCCGACCGCCACCTCGTCCTCCCCGGTCTCGACGGGCGCCAGTTCTTCCGGCCGCACCGGCTCGATCATCACCATGCTCCAGTACGTGCCCCGCATATCGGGCTCGTCCGGCACCGTGACGCTGAAAAACACCGACTCCGTGCCGCCGGCGGGGACGGTGATCTGCTTCGGAGTGAGCTCCACCCAGAGCGCGTTCGAGCGCTTGAGCGTGCCGGGCTCGTCGTAGCTCGAGCGCCCCCCGGCAGTGAACGTGTAATCGGTCTGGTAGAGGCGCAGTTCGATGGGCTCCCCGGCGCGGTTGCGCACGATGATGCGGCCCTCCTCCACGGCGCCGGGTTCGACGGTCAGCTCGCGGGTGAGCCCGCCGACAACGGTGAAACTTGCATAAGCGCCATTCGGCATAACAGCGGTGCACGCCAGCAGCAGGATGGTCAATAATTTTTTCATGATTGTTTTCCTTTTTTTCCGAGAGTATGTGTGAGTGTCAACGGCTTCCATATATCTCAAATAACCGGTTCAATTCCTGGAGTGCGGCGCAAAACGGAGTGGAGCGCCGCTTTCACCTGTCGTTTTCCTTTTTTGCCGGATCTGCGAATATCAAAGCGGTGCTCCGCTGTCGCTACGCACCGCACTCCAAAGAGAGCCTTGAGAGGCCCTCAGGTGGATATCCCGCCCCAGTCTAATCCGAGAAGAACCTTCCAAAAAAAATCTTCATTTTTCGCTGAGGGTGAAGGTGACGTCCCATAAATAGGTTCCCTGCGGCGTGCCGGAGAGTGTCCCCCCGCCGGCCGTCCAGGTTATATCCTCGGTGTATACTCCATCTCCATCACTACCGGTCCATACCGTTAAATTCTGCATGGCCGTTCCGCCGTCCACCAGCATTTGTTCATCCTGTCCATTCACTTTGACAGTAATATCGAGGTCGGTATCGCCATCACCCTGAACTGCATTGGCAGCGGCCTCGACGATTGCGTCATTGTAAGTATGCTCAACATGAAATCCACCTTCTACCGTGTCCGAGCCCTCCTCATATCCTCCGTCCTGATCGTACAGAAGGTTCAGTTGCGGTGGGTCATCGACCGAAATGCTCGCCGCCGTGGCGGGCTCAAGCGGAGGGAGCGCCGTGAGGAGGCAACAGCAGGCAAGAGCGAGGGGTATCGAAAGGGGTTTGTTCATGTTCGATTCCGAAGAGAAAAAATTAAAATAAGTAAGAACGATACGGATCGGAACATACTGAGAAATGCTTCGGTAAAAGAAGAGAAAGGCCCGCAGGGACCGCGCTCAGGCGGCCCCTGCCGACCTCTTGCGCGGAACGCCTACTGAGCGCTCAAAGTGCCTGTGACTACAAAGTCATACGAACCGGCCGGAGTGCCGGCGAGAGTGCCGGTTGCGCTCAAATCAACATCTCCCTCCCACTGACCGGCATGGAGATCCGAGATCGTCACAGTTTGCGGGAAGCCTGCGGAAACGAGCTCCTCATCTTCAAGGGCCGGCCCGTCCCAGCCACCCCCCATAATTCTTACGATGGTAATGGTCAGGTCGTTATCGGCAGGCACCTCTGTAACCTCGAGCACAACCTGCCCATGTCCATCGTAATTATGCGCCATTACGAACGCGCTTTCTGCGGTGAGCGGGTCCTCTCCAACGTGCTGATAGCCCCCCTCACCATCATGTTCCAACGTTATCGCTTCCGGATCTTCCAAAGTCAGTTCCGCAACGCTCTGAACTTCGACCGTCACCGTAGCCGTATCTGTATCCGCCACGGCCGTGGAACCGACAAACAACCCTGCACCAGCAAGCACTGCAACGGCGATCATCCAAGATCTCATCTTTCTTCCTCCGCTTGAATCAAAGTAACGACTTTTTCCGTTAAGATACTCTTTGTATTTGACTTTCTATCGAACTCGTTTCATCAATCCCTGGCTATCATCGTTGCGGTCACCACAAAGACATAATTTCCCGCAGCTGTGCCGCGAAGTGTACCGTCGGCGGTGACTTCAGCTTCCGCATCGTAAGCGCCCCGCAACGCATCGAAGCTGACCCCCGCCGTGGCTGATCCGTTTTCGACAAGCGTAGCCGGAAACTGGTCTTCCGCTATGCCTTCTATGCTTGTGACCGTAATCGTAAGGTCTTGATCCTCGGGCACAGTTGTTGCCTCTGTTTCGATAGTTGCATATCCATCGTAGTTATGATGCATTGCGATGGTGGTAGTGCCCGTCCCGGTTTCATATGCAGCATCCTCACTCAGACCTTCCCCATCATAAGTGTCGAGCGTGATGGTGAAGTCCTCGATTTCTACGCTTGCTGTCTCCAAAACTTCAACTGTGATTTCAGCGGTATCTGATTCTTCTTGCGCCCTTGCCGTGGAACCGACGAACAACCCTGCACCGGCAAGCAACGCGAATGCGATCATCCAATGTCTCATCTTTCTTCCTCCTTGCTTCTCGGGTTAGCACTTGTGCGTCTGAAAAAATAATTCTGAACCGTTACGTCGAGAACCGGTGATTCTGCGCTCCATGCGCAGGCGGTTCGGTCCGCCCTGCGTCGGATTTCATTCCCCGGCATCACCTCCTGTTGTGCGGAATGCGAACGGCCGTTATGTTCACTTTTTCAGCACTATCAAAAGACCGGAACGCTGTCGCCGTCCGGCAGGGGGAACGCTTTTCGCTCCCCCACATTACAAGCGTAATTTATTGTATCGTAAACGTCACGTCCCAGATGTACGTGCCGCCCGGGGTCGCCTCGATGCAATCGGCATCCGCCGACCATGTGGCATCGAATGCGTTTGCGCCCCCGGGCAGGGCCCGGGTGAACAGCTCTGTTTCCTCTTCTAATTCCTCTCCTTCATCCACCAGAACAAGCTCCGCGTCCACGTTTTCATTCAGAACATGCAGCGCCAGCGTTATTCCATTGTTCGGGCCGGCAACTTGCGCGACGTGTGTCACTTCGACCGTTACAATTTCCTTATAATTATGGATCATGGTGAGCGATTCCGTGCGGCTGTCCGGTTCGTAGCCTCCGTCGCCATCGTATTCCAGAAACAGGCCGCAATCGTCGACTTCAACCGCCAGAATCTCAAGCACATCCACCGTCACGGTGGCCGTATCGGTCTCATCGGCCGTCGCCGCTGCGGCGCCAAGCACGACCAATCCAAACATCGCCGCCATCGCCGTCACATACCTTTTACCTGCCATTTGCGACCTCCTGTCCGGAGTTAATCGGATATAACAACGGATACGCCTCACGCATATTCAGCAAAACCGGTTCGTTTCCACCGGATCTGTTCCGGTGCACGCACGCGCACCCTGCATGACCCGACGGGGAGCCCGGCCGGGAACATTTGTGCGTATGGGGAGTATCTGCGCAAAACCCGTGCCGGAAGCATGCTCCTCCGATGGTGCATGGACTTTAACCCTTTTATAAAAAGGTTGTTGGATGCCGCAAAGGAACGAATGACATATCTCCCGGCCGGCAGGGACCCTTGCAAACTGCAATCACACTCTCTGGTTTTGCCATTGCAGGATGCCGCATACCCGGCGGGTAAAGATCCGGTGGGGCACGTCAATGGCGTATCATGAGGAATAGACCGCTTATTACAAGCGTCCTACGTGGTGGGAATGTGGCGAAAAGCAATCGCCGCCTGCCCGCGGGTGTCCGCACCGGTCTGCGTCGCGGAAGCGACAGGCAGGCGCAGGCAGCCTGCATTCTTATATGCGCGAACTGCATTTTTCGCTGCAGATGCACCGCGTCCGGGTTCAGTCAGGAAGTGCCTATGTGGTAATCTTTCAGCTTGCGGAACAGCGTGCTGGGATCGATCCCGAGTTCGCGGGCAGATGCGGTTTTATTGCCGTCGTTGCGTCGCAGGGCGTTTCTGATCATCACCTTCTCCATCTCCCGCAGCGTGCCTTTTCCCCCGCCTTCCAGGGCCGACTTCACCTCTTTGTCCACCCGGACGTGCGTGGGGAGGTGCTCCTCCCTGATCGTTTTTCCGTTGCACAGGACGAAGCAGTGTTCGATGATGCTCTCCAGCTCGCGCACATTCCCGGGATAATCGTAGGTCAGCAGTGAAGCCATCACGTTATTATTGGTGCGCATGATGTTTTTGCCCCGGATTCGGTTGTATTTCGCGATGAAATGCTCCACCAGCAGCGGCACATCCCCTTTTCTTTTCCGCAGGGGCGGAACCTCCAGTGTCATCACATTGATCCTGTAATAGAGGTCCTGACGGAACCCGCCCTCTCTGACAAGCCTTCCAAGATTCCTGTTGGTTGCAGCCACGATGCGCACGTCCGCCCGGCAGGTGCTGGTGCCTCCCACGGGTTCGTAGGTGCCGTCCTGAAGAACCTGGAGCAGTTTGACCTGGAGCTGTTTCGGCATCTCGCCGATTTCATCCAAAAACAGCGTTCCGCCCTCGGCCCTCTCGAAACGGCCCGGTTTGTCGCGCTTGGCGTCGGTGAAGGCGCCGGCCTTATGTCCGAAAAGTTCGGATTCCAGGAGATTGGTGGGCAGGGCGCCGCAATTGACCTTATGGAACGGCTTCTCGCAGCGGTGGCTGCGGTTATGGATGGCCCTGGCAACCATATCCTTCCCCGTTCCGCTCTCGCCCTCCAGCAGCACGGGCGAGTCGCTCACGGCGATGTCGGGCAGGTGCTGGAAAAGCTCTTGCATTTCGCTGCTTTGACTGACGATATCTTCAAAACTGTAGCTCGCTTCGATCTCCTTGCGGAGCTGCCTCTTTTCCATCTCCGCCGATATTCTCTGATACGCATCGGCCAGTACGTTGGCAAGAACTTTCAGGAGGGCGATCTCGCCGTTGTCCCACGCTTTTTCCCGCCGGACAGAATCGAAACCCAGCGCCCCCAGAAGCTCGCCATTGGCGCCGACAGGTATCGTCAGCAGCGAGATGATATCCTGGCGCGCGAACAGTTCCTGCTCCCTCCACGCTTCCGGCGGCATCCGCCCGACATTGTCGATCTGCACCACCTCCCGATTCCGGATCAGACCCGTCCACCACGGCAGATCGCCCGCCGGGATATCCTGCAGCGAATCACAGACGGGTTCCACCCCATGGGCGCACCACTCGTGCGTGTTGGTGAACGTCTTGCCGTCGGAAGCAAAACACAGCAGATAACTTCTGTCCATCCCGAAGAAATTGCCCGCCTTCCGAAGCAACCTGCCGATCTTCTCGTCGGCGTTGGCGCTGTTGACCGAAATGAAGTCCGAAGAGATCTCCGCCACCATCTTCTGGAACGCTGTCTGGTATTCGAGCCTGCTCTCAACATCCTTGCGCTCGGTTACATCCCTGCCGGTGCCCTGGATCTCCACCACCCGGCCATCTTCATCCAGTATGGCACAATCCTCCCACTCCATCCAGCGCAACCCGCCGACCGTCTTCACGCGGTGTTCGAAGCGCACGCGATGGGGCGGCGCCATGAGCTCGTCCAAACGCTCAAAGGTGCATTCGAGATCCTCCGCATGCACGAACTCGGTAAAGCTCGTCCCAAGAAGATCCCGCCGTTCCTCCCCAAGAACCCGGCAGGCCGTCTCGTTGGCAAAGACGATCCTGTTCTGACGGTCCACGCGCACAAACAGATCCGTATGTGACTCGACAAGCAATCTGTAGAGATCGCCGGCCCTTCTTTCCGAAATATATCCTTCCCCCGGCCAAAAACAACGGGTATTCTCCTGAAGTAAGCGCTCATTTTGGTTATTTTTTTGCATGGCGTTATCCGGACTTATGTTACTGAAACCGTCATCGTCCAGGAGCACCTTCGCCTCTTGCAGCTGAAAACCGGATTCCCGTGCACCGACCTTCGGAGCGTCAAAAGGACTGATGCGGTTGCCGCAGTCGCAGACAACCTCTTCCTCCTCCCGCGTATCCACAAATATCTGCCCCTCCCGCTGCGCCGCCTCCCGGGCCCAGTCGATTTCCCCCCTCAGCTCCTCCTCCCGGTCTATTTCCGCCCATTCGACATTCTGCGGAATAGCATCCGGATCCACATAGGAAGGGGTCAGCGCACCCAGCCCGAACGCCTTTTGCTTGGTCACAAAAAACGAATACTCCGGACCGCAAACGCACCTGTAATGACAGACCATCGCCATTGTCCGACCTCCTCCGTTGATCCGTTCAACTCAACCATACATGGCCGGAGAAACATGCCCACCGGAACGTCGTGACAAGCTCGGCTCCGTTGTAAGCCGCCGTCTATTGGAAAAGAACGAAAAACCGGTTCACTCCCTCCCGGGGCGAAATCAGCCATCACGCACTGGACGCTGATGTCCAACCGCCATCAAAAAACGTCTCTTTTACCAAGTCCCGCCCCTGCAAATGCCGGATAATGCCATACTCAAAAGAAAACATAACCTTCTCTTGCCATTGGACATGACTAAAAGCAATTTTTATTCCATTCTCTTTCCCAAAAAACATTTTATGACCTTAAGGCCAATATTTCATTAGACTAAGGTGCTATTGAATGGTGTTAGATGCCGCCCTCCCGTTCCCTTCACCCGGCCCGGGCATTGCAATTTAAGAGGGGGAGTGGTCAATTTTTGATTGCATTCTGCCATGGGTGGCCGGACAAAGGGATGCAAACGGCAACCGCCGCAGGGACTCACTGACGGGGACGTCTGGAGACGTCCCCTGCAAACCCACCGGGGGAGGCCGTACACGGCGAAGGCCTAACGGGCGCCGGGGAGGGCATTCGCCAGCCGGACAAAATCGCTCACCTCCAGTTTTTCCGGGCGCAGCATTCCCTCCAAGTCGGCTTTTTCCAGCACCGTGGCGCATGCTTCCTTTCCCCATTCTCTCTTCAACACTTTGCGGAGCGTCTTGCGACGGTTCTGAAACAACACGTTGACCACGCGTGCAAACAGGGCGTAATTTTCGGCCTTTTTCTCCGGACGGCGGCGCTCCAGCGCAACAAAAGCGGATTCCACTGCAGGAGAGGGCATGAATGCGGAGGGAGGAACCCGGAAGATGATCCGCGTCTTCGCCCCGTAACGGGCGAAGACGGTCAGCGGCCCGTAATCCTGCCCGCCGGGCCCGGCGGTGAGCCGCTCGGCCACTTCGCGCTGCAACATCACATGGATGGTGCTGACGGGCTGTTCCCACTCCAGCAGATTGATGATTGCCGGTGAGCTTATCTGATACGGGAGATTGGCGACAACTTTCACCGGATTGCCTGAGCAGAGCCGGCGCACGTGGCGCGTGACGTCCGGATCGATCATGTGCTTGCTCTTGAGCAGGTCCCGATGCAGGAGGCAGACATTGTCCCGACCCGCAAGCCTGTCGGAGGCGACCCGGAACAGTCCGCCGTCGATCTCGATGGAGACGACATCCCGGGCCCTGTCGGCCAGCAGCGCGGTCAAACGGCCGATGCCTCCCCCGATCTCCAGGACCGTATCCGAGGAGTCTACGGCAGCGGTTCGCAGTATCTCGCAGAAAATCCGGGGAGAAATCAAAAAATTCTGTCCCAGCATACGGTTGGGCGAAAGCTTATGCGCTTTCAAAACCTCTTTCAGATAGCCGGCGCCAAGACGCTCATGCATTGGAACGCCCCCGTGAATTGGTTCTGCGGCGGGCTAACCAGGATTTCATAAACCAAAACAATGATTAGCACAAAGGATGTGCAACAGTATGATAAGTAGCTTTCTTCAGGATTTCAGATTCTACCGGTATGTATCTGCACCGGACAAACGGCGGTTGACCTGCATGCTGCAGACGGGCCCTGCGGGCGCATCTCTCAGCGGCACATCTGTTTCAAAAAGCCACACTTCGCGCATATCAATCCAGCGAACGCGTTCGTTTCCACCGGGTCTGTTCCGGTTGAAGAACCTCCTCGCTGATCATTATCCACCGGATGCGCCGTGTTGTCAAGCGAAAGGATGAAGAACAAAAGGGATATCCAAGGTCGATGGTGGCTCCCCGGCGGCGGGGCGGATCGAAGCGGGCGGTTACACGGTGACATAGTGTTGCGTGAACTCCTTTCCTCCGACGCGCATCATCGTCACCTCGGGCGGGCACAGCAGTCTTATGTGCGTCCCCCTGCTGGCGCCCAGTCCCTGGTTGATGGAAAACACGGTCCGCCCCTGACGGAACACGCCACGGGCGCGGCATGCCCCGACCTTCGAACGGGTCACGATGGCGCCTTTCAACGGCAACCGGATCTGTCCCCCGTGCGTGTGGCCGAAAAAAGCCAGCTCCGCGCCCCTGGCATCGACTTCCGGCAGGACATCCGGGCTGTGGGCAAGCACGATGGCGGGCGTGCACCCCACCCCCCGCCAGGCCTTCTCGTAATCGCAGTGGAAGAAAAAGGTATCGTTGAGGCCAATCACGGCTATCCGCCCCCCTTCCGGAAGGTGCACAAAGCGATTGGCATCTTCCAGCACCACCACCCCGTGTTCGGAAAAACCGTTCCGCAAGGCAGCGACGGGGTTGGGCTTGCTGCGCCGGGATTGGACAGGCTCGTTTTTGTAAATAGAAAGGTATTTTCGCCAGAGCTCGCCGAACCTGTAAAAGTCATGCCCGCCCAGCACGGCAAATGCCCCCAGCCGGGCCTCAATCATTGCGGCCAGTTCCATGCACGTTGCAAGCCCCGGCGGCGTATCCATGATGTCACCGGTCAGGAAAACAAAGTCCGGTACTCCGGCATCGTCCAGTACGGCCCGCAAGAATTCCATTTTCTTCCGGTCTCTGCCGCTGAAATGCGTATCGCTGATATGCAGGATCTTGAGCTCCGGGAAGCGGCCGGAAGGCACGGATAACCCCTCTTCCCTATCCCGTGGCAGGCGCGGGATGGTGACGTCCCACACCCTGAACCGGCGTGGTTCCAGAACCGCCATCCAGACGAAAAGCAACGCGCCGAGCAGGACGAGAGGCGGGAGCAGAAAAAAAAACGGGTGCATGGAACTGTTATCCCCTTTTCACCTGACAGGCAGGAAGAATTATTGTACAATATCGTGACAGGAGCCTGGCCGAAAACCCGGCACGTCGTGGACGCTTTCAGGCGTCCCGGGATCAGCGCGACAATGTCCGGACTCCGGAGCCCCTGAAGGGGCTCACTACAAACCTGTCGTCATCTTTGACCCCAGGCTCATCGTAGCTCTTCAGTCCAGTGTACATGCTTTCAGCTTTCCGGTCAATTCGCGGTCGCACATGTTATTGAAAATCATACTGCTGCTGACGCTGACGCCGATTGTTGAATTGTGGATCCTTTTTCGGATAGCCGGTGCAACCAGCCCTGGTTTTACGGTGTTGCTTGTGATCGTAACGGGCATCATCGGCGGGATCCTGGCGAAAATGGAGGGCCTCAGGGTGCTGGAACAGTTGCAAAGGGAACTTCAAGCCGGGCAACTGCCCGCCGGCCCGCTGCTCGACGGGGCAATGGTTCTGGTGGCCGGTGCGCTCCTGCTTACGCCGGGAGTGATCACCGATGCGGTGGGTTTCTCGTTGCTTGCCCCACCCTGGAGAAATATACTGAAAAAATGCCTGAAGAGAAAATTGAAAAAAATGATGGCGTCGGGGCGTGTGCGGATGTACAAAGATATGGGATTCGGCCCCATCCATCGCACCCCCCCGCCGGGAGCCCCGCCACTGGAAAACGACAACGACGACGAGGAGGGAGAACATGAGAACCACCGCGAAAGGCGCAACCAGTAAGGACATCTCACCCGGCAGCCGCAAATGCCCGGGAGAGAACTACGAGGTCACTCCGGCCATATGCACCGCTCGGCAGGCCAACAATTACGCAAAATGCCTGCTTTGCTCGTTTTATTCAGGAGATGCAAACGACCTGGCCACGGGCGATCCGAGGATCAAAAAGAGCATCTTCCGTACAAACGTTATCGCGGGTGAAGTGCCGGCGGAGATCAATGAATATGTCATGCGGAAGCTGGGCGCCGCCGTGGGCCAGTTCATCAAGGCGCACAGCAACGGAAAAACCCCTGCGGTCATAGCCTGCGACAGACGCGAGAACTCCAGGAATCTCAGCCGCATTTTCGGAGAAGGCATGAAGTCCGCGGGGATGCATGCCGTCCACCTCGGCCCTGCCATGCCGGATATGCTCCGGTATGCCATGATCGAACACGAGATGAGTGCAGCACTGTTTGTCTCCGGGTGCGGAGCCAGGCTGGAAGTCAACGGTGTGCGGATCATTGACCGCGACGGCAGACCCTTGCTGTTCAATACCGGTATCGAAAAAATCGGGGTGATCGCACGCCGCATGAAGCCGGGCAGATCGCCCTCGCACGGCCGGAGCGACACCCTCAGGATTCTGCCCGATTACCAGGCTTTTATGATTGAACGGGCGCCCCAATTGCATGCACTGAAAGTCGTTTTAGACGGATCCTACGGGATAGGCGGAGAGATTATTCCCTATGTCCTGGCCAAAACACCGTTAAAAGTCATCAGATCCCGCTGCGAGCCCGACGGCCGGTCCGAATTGCTGGGACTGCGCTTCCCCGCCGGCCAGGTCAACACCTCCATGCAGCAGACCATCAGGTCGGAAGAAGCCCACCTGGGCATGGCGACCGATTACGACAGCGATCTGTGTGTGTTTTATGACGAAAAGGGACGGGCCCTGCGCAATGACATCGCCGCCGCCCTGATAGCACGCGAAATTCTGGTTCTCAAGCCGGGTTCGAGGATTGCATACGACCTGCGTGCAAGTGCTGCGTTCAGAGAGGAAATACTGCGCGGAGGCGGACAAGCGCTGCGCACCAGCCCGGTTCCGGGAAGGATGAACGAGGCCGTCATCGCCAAAGGCGCCGAATACGCATTCGACCTCAGCGGAAGGCACCTGTTCAAGGCCTTCAAGGGCGGCGAATCCCCGCTGATGGCGCTGATGTTGCTTTGTTCCGCCACACAGCGGCAACAAAAACCGCTCTCCGGCCTCGCGGAAAAGGTGTACCGCTATGCCTACAGCGGTGTCCTGAGCCATGAAATGCCCACTCCTGAAAAAGCCGCCTCCGCCCTTGAAGACCTGGCGGCCGAGTTCCAGGATTGCGAAAAAGACGATATGGATGGATTGACATACAGGTTTCCGTCGTGGTGGTTCTATATCAAAAACAAACCCGGCTCCCGCATCATCGATCTGTGCGTGGAAGGGCGCACACAGGAGGAAGAAAGGACCGGTCGCCACAGGGTCGAACAGATCATCCGCGGGCATCAAAACCAGCGGTAACAGCGCGCCCCACCCGGACGGCGGAGGAGCGCGGGCGTTAACCCGCGCATATTTCATAAACCAGCGGCATCAATCAATTCCCATGGACAAGACATTCCATATCGTGACATTCGGCTGCCAGATGAACAAGCTCGACAGCGAGTTGCTCCGGGCCGCGCTTGAAAAAAACGGAATGCGACCGGTCCGGGCCCCTTCCGATGCCGACGTGCTTATCTACAATACGTGCAGCGTGCGGCAACATGCCGAAGACAGGGTGCTCTCGCACCTGGGCGGGTGGCGCAAACGGGCAGAGGCCGATTCCGACTTTATCCTCGGTGTGGTGGGCTGCATGGCGCAGAGACTGGGCGATGAGATCCGGCAACAATTCCCTTTCGTGCGCCTCCTGTGCGGCACGCGCTCGTTTCTGAACGTGCCGGAATACATCGGGAAAATATCCAGCACCGGCCGGGCGGTCACCGCAACCGGAGACCGGCCGATACGAATCGAGCGCGACCCCGCCATGCGTTCGGAGCCTCATCACGCCTACGTGAGCATCATGCGGGGATGCAGCAATTTCTGCACGTATTGTATTGTCCCGCATGTCAGAGGCCCCGAAAGAAGCCGCCCTGAAACCGAGATTGTCGATGAAGTGCAACGCCTCACAGCCGACGGTGTCGCCGAAGTCACACTGCTGGGCCAGAACGTTAATGCCTACGGACGGCACAAGAATCACAGCGACGGCGCCGAAGGCGGTCTGCCACGGCTGCTGGAACGGGTCAACGCGATCGAAAACATCAAACGCGTGCGATTCGTGACCAACCACCCCAAAGATATGACGGAGGACATTCTGCGGAGTGTGGCGGACAATGAAAAGGTCTGCGAACACCTGCATATGCCGATCCAGAGCGCATCCGACAGGGTGCTGAAGGCCATGAACAGGAGATATACCCGCAATCACTACCTGAACACCGTGGAGAAGGCCCGGCGCATAATCCCCGGCATCGCCGTCTCCAGCGATTTCATCGTGGGCTTTCCGGGCGAGAGCGATTCGGATTTCGAAGATACGCTCGCCCTGCTGCGTAGCGTGCAGTTTCACCAAAGCTACATTTTCCGCTACTCGCCCCGACCGGGCACGGACGCCGTACAGCTCGCTGACGACGTGCCGGATCAGGTGAAACGTGAGCGTCAGCAGGCGCTGCTCGCCGCCCAGAAACAGGTGGATATCCGGCGACGCAACGGGTTGGTCGGCGAAACGCTCGAGGTCATGTGCCACGGCCACAACACCCATCGCCCCGAAGAAGGCCGGCTGATCGGACGCTCCCGTCGCAGCGATATTGTTGTCTTCGATGGCTGCAATAAGGGGAAGATTAACGCCGGAGACACGCGCCATGTCACCATAGAAAAGGCGACGGCATTGACTCTGTTCGGGCGGATCGGCTAAAATCGGTGACGTATTCGCTGAACATCTGCAGAAGGACCTGTCAGATCATGAAAATAGCTATCGCACCGGACAGTTTTAAGGAGAGCCTTTCTGCACCTGAGGCTGCGGAAGCGATCTCCGCGGGCGTTAAAGACGCATGCGGCGAGGCCGAAACCGTCATAGTCCCCCTGGCCGACGGCGGTGAAGGCACGGTTGAAGCCGTGGTGACCGCCACGGGGGGCCGGTTGGCGACCACTGCCGTTCCCGATCCGCTGGGCAGACCCGTAGAAGCCGCCTACGGCCTGCTGGAAGATGGCGCGGCAATCATCGAGATGGCTGCAGCCAGCGGTCTGGACCTTCTCTCGCGGGACGAGCGCAATCCGATGCTGACTTCCACACGGGGAACGGGCGCCCTGATCCGCAGTGCGCTGGACGAAGGGGTCGCCAGTATCATCGTGGGCGTTGGCGGTAGTGCGACTGTCGATTGCGGAATCGGAATGGCTGCCGAGCTGGGTGTGGAGTTTTTTGATTCCTCGGGGAAAGCAATCGCCAATCCGGGGGGAGCGGAACTGGGAACAGTCGCAGGAATATCCACAGATCATTTGGACAGACGTGTCGAAAGGACACAATTCACCGTGGCATCGGATGTCACAAATCCTCTGGTTGGGCCTGATGGCGCTGCCAGGGTCTATGCCCCCCAGAAAGGTGCGGACGGCGACATGACCGCACACCTGGAGTGGGCTGTAGAGCATTTTGCCGAAGTGCTCCGCCGTGAGCTGGGTCTGGACGTTACCACCTTGCCCGGTGGCGGTGCGGCGGGGGGACTGGCGGCCGGACTGGTCGCTTTTGCCGGAGCTCGCATAAGGAGCGGCATTGAAACGGTTATCGAGGCTGTCGACCTTGAATCAAAGCTCGAAGGCTGCGACCTGGCCATAACCGGCGAAGGCAAAGCCGACGACCAGAGCGCCTTCGGGAAGACGCCGGCCGGAGTGGGTGCACTGGCAAAGCGGTACGCCGTCCCGGTGGTTGTCCTGGCCGGGAAACTCGCGGAAGGATATCGCGAACTCTACCGCCACGGCATAACCGCCGCATTTTCCATATCGGACGGCCCCATGGAGACGGACGAGGCCTTCCGGGAAACACCGCGGCTGTTGCGGCAGACGGCCGAGTCGGTGGTCCGATTGCACATGAATGGCGTTGAGTAACTTCACATCAGGGCATTAAAAGGCTGCCATCATCATTTTTTGCCCGCGGCGGGTGCGCAGGTCAATGGAAGAAAACAGCGATCATTTTTTCCAGCACGTGGCGCTGGTCAGCATCTTCACCACCGCCAGCAGGGTTCTGGGACTTGTACGGGACATGGCTTGCGCCGCACTTTTCGGCGGTGGAATGGTCTGGGATGCCTTCAGCTTCGCTTTCAGGATTCCGAACCTGTTCCGGCGGCTTTTCGGTGAGGGTGCGCTCAGCGTGGCATCTCTGCCTGTGTTCACCGATTACCTCGAGAATCGCGGGCGTGAGGAAGCCGTTGAACTGATGCGTATCGTGGCCACGGTGATCCTTCTGCTTCTTTTCGCCGTCCTTTTGCTGGGCGTGGCCTTTTTTGTCGGACTGCCTCTCCTGACCGGCATGAGCGAACGCTGGCGGCTGGTCTTTGCCCTCAGCGCCGTCCTGCTGCCCTACATGCTCTTTGTCTGCCTCAGTGCGCTGGCCGGTTCCATCCTGCACAGCCTCCGGCGCTTTGCGGTGCCGGCCGCCTCCCCCCTCCTGCTCAACGGCTGCTGGATCATCGCCGTTCTACTGATAGCTCCGCTCCTGTCCAACAACAGGCAGGAACAGATATTCGTCGTCGCCGCCGGCATCCTTGTCGCCGGTGTTTTCCAGCTCGGCATGCACCTGATCGCACTCCAACGCGAGGGCATAACTTACCGCCCCGTTCTGGGGTTGAGGCATCCCGCCGTACGGCGAATTTTTGCTGCCATGGCGCCTGTGACGCTTGGCATGGCGGCCTATCAGATCAACGTGCTGCTGGACGGAGTGATCGCTATATCACTTGCAGCGCCCGAAGGACGCGAGACGTTCAGTTTGTTCGGCAGAACCGTTGTGTACCCGATGCAGGTCGGAGCCAACAGCGCCCTGTATTTTGCGGACCGGCTCATGCAATTCCCGCTCGGAATTTTCGGCATCTCCCTGGCAACGGCGATATTTCCCGTTTTCAGCAGTTGCGCCGCAAAAAGGGATTGGAAAAGTTTTTCCCATGCCCTCACAGACGGGCTTGGCGCCGTGCTTTTCATCGCCATCCCTGCCGGCGCAGGACTGATGCTTGTCGGGCGGCCGGCCATCACCTTGCTTTTTCAAAGGGGAGAATTCACCGCAGCGATGAGCTCGCGCACCTACATGGTACTTATCGCCCACAGCGCGGGGCTGTGGGCCTATTGCGGACGTCACGTTCTTGAACGCGCATTTTTCGCCTGCAACGATCAGCTCACACCGGTCAAAATCGCCTCGGGAACTGTTGCCCTGAACGCAGGTCTCAACCTGAGCCTGATCTGGTTGTTCGCCGAGGCCGGCCTCGCCCTGGCCACCGCGATCAGCGCCACGTTCCAGGTGATTGTCCTCTTCCACATTCTGGTCCAAAAGACCGCTTCGCCGCAGGGCGCCCGTTTGTTAAGGACGTTTGTGAAAACGGTGGTTGCCACATTGCTTATGAGCTCGACCTGTTTGATCTTATTGCATTATCTTCCGCTCGAACTGGCGGGCAGCCGCACGGCGGGCGCCGCCCTGCGGGTGGCTGCCACCGCACTCACGGGGACATTGGTCTATCTGGCAGCCGGGAAAGCACTCCGGATCCCCGAATTCGGGATCGTTTCCGGAATGCTTTTCCGGAAAAAAATTCACGGCTGAACGGATGGCCGGCGGACCCGGATCGAAAACAATTGCCGGCCAAACCAGTTTGAAAAATCCCGGCGGCAACGGCCCGTCCCAGCCCGTTTTTTCTCGCGTTCTCCATGGTGCCTGTGCGTGCGCACATGTCTGCGTCGCGAAAGCAAAGGTTGTGGCGCCCCTCCGGGGCTGGGCGTGGATATGCGCTACGGTTCCCCGCTAAATCTTTTTCAAAAAGAACTTGAAAAAGATTTAATAGTACGACAAAGAACGACAAGGCCCGGAGGGCCGATTTCAACAACCTGCCTGTGCGCCGTGCCTGCGCCATCGCATGGCAGGCAGGTTGCACCTGTCTGCGTCGCGGAAGCGACAGGCAGGCGCAGACAGGCCGGTGGAGCGTTCTTTTTCAAAAAAGAATTCATCACACGGAGAACACTAAGGACACAAAGAACGGCAACGGCAGAAAGCAAGGCTAAAAGAAAACGGATAAGAAAAGATAGTAAGGATAGTTATTCTTTGTTTTTATTCCTTTTCTTGGTGCTCTTTGTGCTCTTTGTGCTCTTTGTGTGATGCCGGCCGTTTCCGTTACAGTCCCCCGCCGTGCCTCCGCCCTGCGACGCCCCTACCGGGGCTTACCGCAAAAGAGGGCAGGGGTAACGCTTTCGCTCAGGACCGCAGGGACTGCCTGCAGCAGGCAGGCCAACTGCCGTTGCCGTTTGCCGTTTGCCGTAACCCATAAACCAGTTTGCCGTTACCCAACAGCTTAAACCGCCGTTTGTCCGGCTCAGATACACACTGCAGAATCTGAAACCATGAAGAAAGCGACTTCTCATACTGTTTTTACATCCATTATATTAATTATTGTTTTTGGTTTATGGAATAAGCAGGTTGGCGTTTGTTACTTGACACACGCTTGCATTTGACATAAAATAGCCCTTCGTCTATTATTAAGTGTCATGAAGTTTTTGGTAGCCGTTACTCCAACCAACATAAGGAGAATGCTTGACATGGCAAATAAGACCGTAACCAAGCGAGACTTATCGAAAGCCGTAGCGGAAAAGCATGATATTGTGCAGGCCGAGGCGAAGGAAATCATCCAAACTTTGCTCGACCAGATTATCGAAGAAATAGCTGCAGGCAACAGGCTGGAGCTGCGTGACTTCGGTGTTTTCGAGCCGAGGGCGAGAGCATCAAGGAAAGCGCGCAATCCGAGGACCGGCGAGTCCGTCAGTGTCGGGCCCAAGGCTGTGATCGGCTTTAAGGCGGGCAAGAAAATGAGCGCCCGCGCCCAAAACGCTCTCACACAGCTGCAAAAAGCCGCAAAATGACAGAGACCTGTCATGGACGGGCAGTGGTTCTTCTGAGCGGCGGTATCGATTCAACCACCGCTCTGGCCTTCGCGTTGCAGGAAACGGAGGAATGTATCGCGCTGACATTCCGCTATGGTCAGAAACACATTGCAGAGGTGGAGGCAGCTGCCAGAATAGCCCGGGAGATGGGGGTGAAAAAGCATCTGACCATCCCCATCCCGCTCGGGGAATATGTGGCTTCGGCCCTCACCGCGAGAGACGTCCCGGTTCCCGCAGGCGAAACAACCGCAAGCCCCACCCCGTCCATTCCGGCCACGTATGTGCCGGCACGCAACACGATCTTCCTCTCTTACGCGCTGGCCATAGCGGAAACCACCGCCTCCGGCAGCATCTACACGGGTGTCAGTTCTGTGGACTACAGCGGATATCCCGACTGCCGCCCTGCGTTCATCCGGGCATTTCAAAACCTTGCCGCGGTAGCGACCCGGTGCGCCGTGGAAGGCAAACCGGTGAAAATAAAAGCACCTCTGCAATACCTTAATAAAGCCGAGACAATACGCGCGGGGGTCCGGCTCGGCGTGGATTATTCTCTGACACTCAGTTGCTACGAACCGGACGAAGACGCACGCGCATGCGGCAGGTGCGATTCATGCTGCCTGCGCCGGCGCGGTTTCGAAGAAGCAAACGTCAAAGACCCCACCCCTTATGTCTTTTGATCCACGTCTAGTGCTTACTTGCATAACTAAGGATAATCTTTGGTTATTTGATTTTTTACCGCAGAGATCGCAGAGTGCGCAGAGAACGGCTTCTATTACGATTGCGACCTTCTTTAAAA
>PUMZ01000140.1 GCA_003551565.1 Candidatus Brocadiaceae bacterium
ACATTCAGCCCGTTTTTCAGCAGCCAGGAAAGGGCGACCCAGCATAAAATGGAGGACGGAAGGCTTGTGGGCTGCAGTGAGTTACCGGTCGAATCCGGTCCTGCCTTTGCCTGGTCGCTGGGGGAGATACAGAACGGCGCCGCCATTTACAGATCATATGACGGTTCTGCTTATACTATGTTTGTAAGCCGGCCCGGCCTGTCGGCCTCGGGCAACGGCTGGGTGCCATGCACCCATCTTTCCGGTGAGGGGTTTGAGGATGGTTCGATCGGCGGTCGGATAGTATTTCTGATCGGCTCCCTGGAGGAAGCCGGGGAGTTTATGGAATACCCGTAAAATGCGGGCTAGAAAACATGAATACTCAAGCTAATTTCAACATTTATGACGGCGCATTTGTTTCCGATCGGATTGCTCTCGGATCGTATCCGAAACCGGAAGAGGTTAAGGACATTACTTCGGCGGGAATACGCTGCATTATCAACCTCGTCTCATACTGCGGACCGGAGCCTATGGCTTACCTGTTCCACTTGCCTGAGCATGTTCACTGGCTCCATCTCGGAATGTGGGACGGCTGGCTGGGTTCGGATAAGCCCGGGTATAAAGAAAAGCTGAGCTGTGGATACGCCCGCTTCCTCGTGCAAAAAGCTGCAATCGCCATGCGCGAACACAGTCCTGTTCTCATACACTGCATGAGCGGCTTCGGCCGCTCCGGTAACGTAGCCGCTATATTGCTTGCCGCAAGCCGGGGAATTTCCGCCCAACGGGCGGTTGAGGTTATCGGAAAAAAAAGAGAAATAGCGGGATTTGCAAAGGACGGGCTCTGGAAAGAGGCCGGCGGTGAGGAAATTGTAGAACTGGCCCGCCGGGTTCTGAACGAATCCGATACGCCTCCGGAATTAATACGAAAGAGGGTTTTTGATGGAATTTAATGATCAAAAATACCAATTTTATGGGGTGAAATAATGAAAAAGAATTATGCCATTAAGGAGATCAGCAGGGAAAGCGTTAAAGGGAATACAAACGGAATGAGAATATTTGTATTCTGGATGGCGCTGCTGTGTTTTTTGTATCCCCTAACTGTTCATGGGCTTCCCGGAGAGACAGCCCTGGAGTTAGACGGTACCGGGGCATATGTGGATACGGGAGCGGATGCCGGGGACCTCGGCATTGAGGGCAATGCACCACGTACTGTTGAAGCCTGGGTTTATACCCGTGATTTCAACAGGGGAGGCGTTTTCTCCCTGGGAGAAACTTCCACCGGCAAGGATTTCAGTCTGAGAACCCGTGAGCAGGAAAACCAATGGCGTATCCAGTATTGGGGAGGGGATTACGATATCGATTTTTCCTTTCCCTCTCGTAATCGCTGGACCCATTTTGCGCTTGTACATACGGGGACAGATACGATTCTTTATGCCGACGGAAATGAGGTGGTGCGTGAGGAAAGGGAACTTAATACCTCAACCGCATTACCCTTCCGTATCGGACGATGGCGGGATGAGTTTTTCAACGGCAAAATCGCCGAGGTGCGAGTCTGGAACAGGGCGCTGTCTCCGGATGAAATCACCGCTAAAATGAATACCTCGCTTGAAGGCGATGAAAAGGGACTGGTCGCATACTGGCCTCTGAACGATGGCGATGGGGAAGTGGCTTCGGAAAAGGTTGAAAACTTCGAAGGACGGCTCTCCGGCAACGCCGAATGGTGCCTTGCCAGGCCTTTTGAATCCGACCTTAAACCCGATAAAGAATTCGAACTCGGAGACGAGCTCCACCTCGGGCCGGTCGAACTGCGTAACCCCGAGGGAGAAGTTAACTACCAGTGGTATCATAACCGTGAACCAATCGAAGATGCTACCGACAGCTCCTTTTCAATCCCCGAGATAACCGAAGACCATCTGGGCCTGTATCATGTTTCGGTTGACGACGAAAGAGAATTTACTCCGGTCACCTCGCTAACGGTAAGGGTGGGCGAACCCGTGTTTGAGGTCGAGTTTGGCCCCGCCGGGCTGGATGGGATTTCTTTCGATGGAATGCATCTGCTTTCGGATGCGTCCCCCGAGGTGGACCGTGTGGTAATGTCCGATCAGTTTCGCGACCGAAACGCAGAATCCCAGAAACGCGAGATGTATGTTCCCGATGAGCGCACTTTTAAAGAGGCGGATACGGAGGTGATCAAGCGAAGTTTCGATCCAGAAGAGAAGGTTTATAACCTCAAGTTTGAGTGGGGCGAAGTGAATGTTGATTATCAGCTCGGAGCCCAGAAGCTGGATTTTCACGTGGAGGTTATAAACAGTTCGGAAGAGAATATCGTCGAATACGTGCAGCTTAACCTCCTGGAGCTTGAATTTCCAGGGGCGGTTGAGACCGATTGGGTCAGGGAATTGCCTAGTTGGGCGGTTTCGGAATGTAATATCGGCGGTCCTGATCTGCTGCGAGGACTTTACCAGGATAGCCGTCAGGCCGGACAGGTTCTCTGGATCAGCACGCAGCCGAATCGCCCTATGCGACAGAGGTTTCAGCAGCGCGGCAGTGACCGGCTGGAAGTTCAGGCCCGTGCCGGCAGCC
>PUMZ01000373.1 GCA_003551565.1 Candidatus Brocadiaceae bacterium
GCGGAACAACGGCGGGCCGATACGGGGTGTGGCCATTATGGCCAAGGCCTATGCGATGGAAGGCGGGAGATACGAGGGCGACCCCGAGGTGCTGGACCGCATTGCCGTCGCTCTTGATTATAATCGACGCGCGCAGGGAAGCAACGGCGGTTTTATCTGTGTGCACGGCCACGGCTGGAAAGGCGGCCCGAACCGCGCCAAAGGACGCGGTGTGCTCGAGGGACGCATGCACGAGGCCGCGGCGAGCGCCGTTCTTCTGACCTACGAGGACCTGGAGGAGGCGGGGCTTCTTGACGAACTGGTGGATGACGACGCCAACCCCGAGACGCCGAAGGTTCCACGTCGTGAGGCAATTCGAGATCTGCTGCGCGGCAGTCTTTCATACCTTATTGTCGGTCGCGGCCATGCCCCCAATCAGGAGTTGATGAATGTGCGCGCCCTGGCGCCTATTTACCAGGCACTGCAGTTGATCGGAGGCGACGAGGATCTGGAGGCAACGGAAGTGGAAGAGCAGATGAGAGAGCGGATAGCCGAGATCACCGGGATGAAACCAATGGGCAGAGAGCAGGAGTACTGGGTTTCGCCCATGGGCATCTCGATGGAGATCGGTGGTCTGTCGCTCTCCAATTACGGGGTGGTGACCGAGGGTCTCAGCGAACTGGCCGAAGTTACCGGCTCGGAGGAGGTTCGTCAGCGCGTTATAACGGTGGCCGAAGCCCTGGGCCGTTTCTGGTATCCGGTTTATCACGAAGATGGAAAGATCGACGTGCGTCAGATGGAGGCGTGGAGCCGAAGGGGGGGCCATAGTGTTCGGGGTGGAACGCCGCGGACCAGTCAGTGGGCCATACTGAACGGGGTTGAGAGCCATATTCGTGTCCGGCAGCTTCAGTACATGCAGGGCGGTGACGTGGGTCGCATGAACTCGCCTGAGGGCGACCCGCCGGCGATTACGGGGTATTGTAATCACGGCTGGAACGGGGCCGTGTCCGTAATGCGGGGAGCGAGGCAGGAGAGCAAACGGCTGCAGATGTTTGAAGCGCTCCGCGAAGCTAAAGATGCCCGGCTGCCGCACGAGAAGGGGCAACCCGACTTTGCTTTCGTTGATCCTGTCTCCGGCGCGGTCGCTCTGAAACGCGGAGAACACCTGGTTTTTATGACGCTTATGTCATTGGACGGAGAGGATCGGTCGCGAGCCGGCGTTCTGGACGTGACCCCGGAAGCGCACCGGAGAGCCCTGATAGCGATCGACACGCCGCACGGCGTATCTGAGCTCACTGTGGCAGAGTACGGGCCATTCTTTCTGGCGGTCAACGCGAACAATGAAAAGGACTACGAGATAGAACTCCCCGAAGGAAACGGAGAAAGCCTGAAAGACCTGGTCAGCGGAGAGGAGATGGAGGCGGGCGGCAGTCTGGCTCTTAAGCCCAGGGAGGCGGTTGTGTTCTATCTGGAGGGCCGTTAATCCGCGATTGGTCTTTTTTTCAAGCTCCGTCCTGGAAAAGAATTATACGTTGGAAGGAAACTTGTAAAAAGCGGATTTAACAGAAAGGGGGCGGCCATGAAGAAGGAGAGAAAAAGTAACGAATTACGGAGTGTGAGTGTAGCCGGGCATCTGTTTTTTTCTATGGCGGTATGCGCCTTTGCGTTCTCTACGCCCGCCCTGGCGGAAACGGAGCAGGAACGGCATCTCCTGGGCCATCCCGCCGAGCGCAGGATCATCGATTCGATTAATCTTGGTGTCCCGGAGAGCGAGGAAGAACATGATTTTCGGGCGTTGGGTGCGCAGCGGATGGATCCCGGTTCCGACCCGGAAGAGCATAACTGGAATGTTGAAAAAGACTATACCGAGGAGAATGAAATCGCCTTGGGCGAGTGGGGGCGTCGGCTTTTGCGCCGGGGGGCGATTGAAGAAAAAGACCGTCTGCCGGACAATGCAACTTACGGCGGTTGGATGGACTTCGAGCTCGCTGTCGATCCGGAAAAACAAAACTATGTCACGTTCAAATTATGGGGCTCGGAAACCGCCCCCGGCGGACTGGTGCTTCAGGTGGACGGCGCTTCCGCCGGGCCTATATGGCGCGGTGTGAATACCGGCGGGAGTTGGGGGAATGCGCCAGTGTTCCCCGGCCGCTGGGTTTACCGCACGATGCCGCTTTCATACGAGGTAACGAAAGGCAATGACCGGGTGCGCGTGCGCGTGCAGCAAAACGCCCACGGAATTCCGCCCACGCTCTACAACGCATACTCCCACACCGATTCCTATTTCGTTCCTCCAGAGGACGAACGCCAGGGCGAGCCTTTTGTCTGGGGTCCGGGACGCCCGAAGCCGGAAGGGTTCGACCTTGAAGAGGCGCTGGAAAAAAACGCGATGGAGCATATAGAAAACGTTATGAATCGGGGGACGCGGGCCCGGCTGACGGACCTGGCGCGTATCTACACCACCGAGTGGTCCGGTTATTATCGGGACGAGAATATCATCGAGACGGCCGCCCGGATTCTGGACGGCCGGGCCAGGCAGTTCGCCCGAGACGGCCATCTGGGGATGCGCTGGATCAAAC
>PUMZ01000393.1 GCA_003551565.1 Candidatus Brocadiaceae bacterium
AACTGGTCTGTGCGGATAATGCGCACAAGACCGAATAGCAGGCTGCGCGACACTTGGCACCTATCACAGCTCTTGGATTTCGACTGGACTTGACAAATCACATACATAGCAGGGGCTCACTGCGAACCTATCGTAACCTTTTCGGCCAGACTCCCGGCGCTCCCGCACCGGCACGAGCCGGATCTCATCCAAATTGAGCCCGCGCCCGCCCAGGCTGTTGAGGCGGAGCACGTTCCTTCCCTCCTGCAGCTCCACCGGCGCCCGCAGCGAGGCTTCGTTCGTCTCCCGCCAGCCCGGCGTGCGGTCGAGTACGAAGTAATCCAGATGCTCGACCGTTTCCCCATTGATCAGGAGCTCGCGCGGCGAGTTCATCAGGGTCGCATAGCGCAGCACCACCTCGTACTTGCCGGCCGCAGCGTCTTCGATCGTCCATTCCAGCCAGTGTCCTTCAGCGTTCCATCGATAAAACAAGCCGTGGTGCGGTGCGGGAACGATTTCCACGGCCTCTTCTGCGGAACTGCCTTCCTCGCTGAAATCGCCGCCGGAAACAACGATCTCCTCCTCCCCGTCGATCGCCCGGAAACGGATCTCGTCCAGGTTGCACCCGCGCCCGCCCAGGCTGGTAAGGCGGATCTCGTTAACACCGTCAGAGAGCCGCACCGGAGATTCCACTTCAAACACCGTGAAGGCGGCCCACCCGCCCGTGTCGGGGAGCGTGACTTCTTCCACCACCTCTCCGTCGGCCCTGATCCGGCGGGGAGCGTTGAAATCGGCAGCGTAGCGAAGGCTCATTGCGTACTCCCCTTCGGCCTCCGCATCGACACTGTAACTCAGCCAGTGCCCTTCAACGTTCCAGCCGCGTACGAAATTTTTATGTGCCTGCCGTTCCTCATCGATGAGTCCCACCTCACCGCCGCCTTCGTCCATAAAATCCCTGGCGCGGATCACGATCGGCTCGGCGTCGTCCACACGGACGTAGGCATCGATCGGTGCAGGCGGCTCGGCGTCGGCGCCGGTGGCTATGGAATCCCTGCCGGCCAGCTCGCCCTCCTCGTAACGGCGCTCGTACGGGCCGATGTCGATCGCCTCGCCCCAGACGCGCGGCCCGCCGTCGAAGTCCGTGTCGAAATCGAAATCCGGGAACGTCTCCCGGGGGTAATACTCGCTCACGTCCGTTCCCATATCGATCGTCGGCCCGGCGGTCAGCGGCCGGAAATCGTAAGCTTCGGGGTCCCTGACCACCTGCGAGGCGTTCTCAACGAAAAATTCCCCCTCGTGAAGGGTGAACTGCTCGCCGATATAGAGGTTGTGCGAGAGCGCGTGGCTGTCGCCGAGCGGATAGCCGCCGATTCCCTGGATCACATTGTTCTTGATCACGAAGTCGCGGGCGTTGCGTTCGTTGACAAAAATGATATCCTCAGCACCGCCGATATAGTTGTTCAGAAAATAATACTGCTCGGTCGGGTTGCCGGGCCAGAGACCGACGGTGTCTGTAAAGATGTTGTTTATGATGTAGATACGCCGGGCCCGCTGCAATGTCAGCGCTCGGGCAGCCTGGTGTATGCGATTGCGGGCGACAAGGATATCGCGGCAGTCGAGATAAATTGTCAGAACGTTGCTGTGGATCCCGCGGGAGTCGATAATGACGTTGTCAACGATCTGACCGTGCTGGATGTCGTAGAAACGGAACGCCGATCGGCCGACCCTGTGGACCCTGTTGCCGCGGTAGACCACGTTCTCGCCGATCCGGCTGGTGAATGCGTTCGTGCGCTGGCAATCATGAACGAAATTATCGCTGATCGTGAGATCCCTGACGGTAACGAACATCACGTTATGTCCCCCTCGCGCTGCCCGGTGCCGTATGCGGGTGATCTCGTTGTCATGGATCGTTATTCCCTCCGTCTCCCGGCCGCTTATGGACCTTGCGTAGTGACGGATCCGGAAGCCCTGGATCCGGACGTGGGATGTGCCGCGGTCGAGCTCGATCGCCGTCCCGCGCACGTTGTAGCTCATCACGCTCTCCGACGGGTCCCGCTCCTCCATGGGCCAGACGTAGAGGATGTGTTCGCCGTCCTCCGCCTCGCGCAGCACGTACTGGCCCGGACCGTCCATGACCTTCTCGTGCAGCGAGTTGGCGATCGAATACGGGCCGACCGGATCGCGGTTGGCACGCTCGTAGGTGATCGTGTGCGTTTCCCCGTCCCAGGCGGTGATGGGCTGGTAGTCAACGAAATTGCTGGTCACGCGCATATACACCCATGCACCCACCAGGTGCTTGGCGCCGAATTCGGCCAGCCTCTCGTCGCTGAGCTGCGTGCGGGAAGGCCGGCGGGGGGCATCCAGGTAGCGGCTGGTGTCGCAGTCGTAGAACGGATCCTCCGGGTTGGGGTACTGGGCGGGGTAAAGCATGTGCTCGTCCTGCACGATCCCGGCGCTCTGAGCGTCGAGGCCGGGTCGCTGCGGCAGGCGCACCCTGTAGATGCTGGCGTAATGGGGGTTGCCGCCGCACTCCTCCGGCGAAGAGCAACGCTCCCAGCCGGTGATCGGCTCCCCGCCATCGAGTATGGCGCGGCCCTCCCCGAACGTGCCGTCGGAGTTCCCGTCGTAGGTGATGGGGGCTTCGCTGGTTCCCGAGCTCCGCACCCGGAACTGTCCGCGGTAGATAACCCCGCCTTTGAACATCACGATGTCGCCAGGCTGCAGCTCGACTCCGGCCGCCGCAGCTCCGGCTTGCGGATCGCCCGGGGCGTGGCGGAACGCCTGTTCGGGCGATGTGCCCGCCGCCGCATCGTCGCCCCCTTCGTAGTCCACATAATACGTTGTGGCCGCCTGCGCCATTGCGGCGGGGCCAAACAATAATGCTGCACACGCAGCTGTCATGCAGAACAGAAAGGCAGGTCGCACGATGGTCTTTAGCGTCCGTTTCATAGTCATCCCCGTGTCCATGGAGGTCGCTTGTATTGAATCATCCGTCCGATCCCCTTAGTCGGGCCGGCCCGGGTCCGGTATGAATTCGTAGGCGCCGATATCCGGCGCCACCCCCTGCGGTCTGGAGTTGCTGGTTATATCGCGTTCGACCCCGAGGTCGATACCTGCGTTCCGTGCCGGACTTTCCGGCTGCAGACGGTAGTCATGGTTTTGGGGATCGCGGAAAAGTTCTTCCAAATTCGGCACATGCAGTGAAGCCTCCGGCAGGTCGTTCGCGTCTTCGTTGGGGCCGATGCGGGTGTAAATATTGTGGCTGTAACGGCCCGGCAGGCGTCCCGAGGTGCCGGCAAGAATGTTGTTATGCACGCGCAGCCCGTCCACATCGCCGTTGGTGAAAAGGCCGGCACGGTAGTCGCTGGAAGGGCGGTCCTCGGGGCCGACAAGCACGTTGTGTTCGTAGCGAATATCGCGGTGGTATCCGGTCCACATGCCGACAACATTGCCGCGGCTGTGGAATATGTTGTTGCGAACCCTGACGTTTTCCACGTCCTGAAGCGTGAGGCTGATGTTGTTGTCCCGGCTGCGGTTGCCTTCAATGAGCACGTCCTCCGACCCCGCATACACCGTCAGGGCGTTGGCATGGACCCCGGTATGTTCGGTGACCTCGTTGTACGTCATCTCCATACCCCGGCAGACGTATAATCCTATCCCCGTACGGCCGTTTTTTTGCAAACGGTTGCCGGAGACAACGCCGTTTGTAACGGTGTGGAGTCGGAATCCCCGGCCGCGGTTGTGATGGGCGTTGTTGTCCAGTATCCGAATGTTTTCCCCCCGGGCGGCTCCGACAGCCCCGCCTCCGCCGAAGCGGATTTCATTGCCGAGGATCGCAATATGGTTTGAACTGCGGATTTCGATGGCGTTACCGCTGTCGTGTTTTTCGATGAGGAATCCGGTCACCTGAACATGGTCCTGTTCGTTGATCGTAAAGGCATGGGGGCGGTGTGTCGCCGAGATGCCCTGCGGACCTTCCGCGCCGGTTTCAAAGGGCCATACGTAGACGTAACGATCGCCTTCCGCATCGGTCTCGGGGCTGATGTAAAACTCTCCGGGCCCCCGGATGGCGCCGAGCACGTTGAGCATGGCGAACCGGCCGCGGTCGCCGGGATATTGTTCGACTTCGATCGGTTCTGTATGTATCTTGTGCCGATCGGGAAAATAGTCGAGTACGCGGCGGTAGTAGATAAAATTGCTGCCGGCGTGTATGGCGAAAATGCTGCCCTTCCAGTAATCGGGATCGGATTGGGTGAAAAACGTATCGTCGGCATAAGCGGCATGGGCATCTTCAGCGCCCTTTTCGATAACGCGCAGCACGTCGTTTCCATCCGCGTCGAAGGCCTGCACGCGCCGGATGCCGCCGAAAGACGGTCCGTCCTCCTCCCGGTAGATACTGCGCACTTCGAAGCGCAGAGTCTCGAACGTGACAGGCGCATCAAGATCGAACTCGAAATGGTCATGAGCGTTGGGCAGCCGTTCCGCCAGGATTTCCTGATCGTCAACCAGGAAAGCGATCTCGCGCGGGCGCGTGGTGCGGCTATCGGTTGTGATGGCAAGGCGGCGCACGGTTCTTGCTTCAGGGATGTGGAAATCGAAACGTGCGTTCTCCATGGGGTCCAGAATGGCCAGGGTGTTGTCCCTGCCGTCGAACATGAGCGTATAGGGATGGTGGCGGTTACGGTACATGCGCGTTTGGGGGTCGGCGGCGGCCCTTCCACGGTCCTCCGGGCGGGGCGGATTGATCCGCCGCATCGTACGGGGCTCGTCGATGTAAAACGGATCTTCGGCCGCAGGGTCGCGGGAAAGGGAAAGGAGCCGTTCTCCTTGCGCAAGAATGAGAGAATGCGGTGCGGTTTCGCCCGGGAGCGTGGCCCGATAAATGTTTTCCCAATTGGGATTCCCGCCGGCTTCCTCCGCCGACTCGAGCCGATGCCATCCTTCGATCGGTTCGGAGCCGTCAATAATCGCCCGTCCCTCACCGAAACCGCCTCCGGTGTTTCCATCGTAGACAACCGGTGCATCCGGCCGGCCCGAATGTTTGACCTCGATCCCGCCGCGGTAGACCACGCCGCCTTTGAACAGCACCGTATCGCCCGGCTGCAGCTCGACCTCCGCCGCCGCACCTCCGGCCTGTGGATCGCCCGGGGCGTGGCGGAACGCCTCTTCAGGCGATGTGCCGGCCGCCGCATCGTCGCCCCCTTCGTAGTCCACATAATACGTTGTGGCCGCCTGCACAACCTGGCCGGGCAACAATGCCACAGTAGCGAGAACCGCAATAAGACACCAAAGAACAATACCTTGCACACCGGCGCGTTGATTACTCATTTTGACTTATACCTCCTGAGTTTCAGATCGATCCGATTTGCAAGTGCCGAAACCGGCACCTGCACACGACGGTTGCCATTATTTTGACCGGCGCGCTGGGGATGTCCGGCCTGCCGGCCGGTATATATCCAGCGGCCCCGCCGGTCACTCCTCTATATGATACCCGATTTTGATTTCCCCATCAAAACTTTCGCACCGACCCACCGGCCGTGTGAAAAAGAGCCTGGGGCGGGCGGCAAACGCGAACTCCTTTTTGCTTTGAATTCACCCATTCCTCCTCACCTTCACTGATCTGTGGGTCCTCAGCCATATATTCAAAGGCCCCGATCGCCGGCGTCCCGGCCAAAAGAAGTGAAAGGGCCATGCTTTTATTTCACGACGCATCCTCTCCGCGGCGTTGTGCTTTCCGTTGTACACGCAGCGCGCGCAACCATTTCGGAAGACTTTTCCTCCTCTGCCCCAGTATCAGCATGCGTGGCTCGTCCACGAAAACAAGCAGGTAAAAAGCGCCGGCAACGCTTATCAGCAGACAGACGGCCATGCCGTACACCGCCCCCACAACGGCGATCAGCCCCCCTGCGCCGATCGGCATAAATACTATCAACGGGCTCAAAACAAGGTTGCTGAGCGTGAAGTGGGCAACGCGGTTATCGTGCGGGCAGGTTTCATAGATGAAATTCTGATGGGAAACCCACCCGGCGGCATAGGCGATACCCAGCAGAAGAAAACAGATAATGCAGGCGATGGGGCCACTGCCCAGGACAGCAAAGGCTATCGAGCCCACCTGTGCAAAGGCGCCGATCACGACCCCCCGGCGGTGACCACTTCTGTCGCCCAGCTGGCCCAGCCAGTAACTGGAGAGTGCCTGGGGGAGCATAACAAAGGCGCCCAGCCCGATGATGGCGGCTTCACTCAGTCCGCCACCGGCCTCGCTCTGGAAATGGACTGCGAAAAAAGCGATGGCAACCCCCCCCGCGGTGAGCAACAGACGTCCCACCAGATAATGCACGAAATTTGCATCTCCGAGTGAGAGCGAGAACCTGTTCAGCAACTCGCCGATACGCGGGCGCTGCGATCCCTCCTCCTGCGGCGCAATACCGGAGTCCACAAAAGCGTAAACAGAGAGACTCAGCGCAAAGAAGACTGCTGCTATCAGCAAGAGCCCGACGTAATTCTCGGGAAATCGTACAAGCCATCTGATATTGGACGCTATCAATGTACCGGTCATAACACCGATTGCCGAAGCCGCCGCATACAGGCCGGTGACCCGACCACGGTTCTGAATCTTGAAAAGGCCATTGATCCAATCCTGCCAGATCGGAAGTATCGTTCCCAATGACAGCATCCTCAGGCTGAAAGCTCCGAGCAGAAGCGCCCTGGCCATTGCGTATTGATGCGGAGCGCGCCCCATAATCAGTATCACCGCAGCCATAAACAGGAAAACGGGCAGTGTGACAGAAGCGTTGAAGGTCAGCAAAAAACGCTTCTTGCCGGCGCCATGGCGTGAGAGGAACATGCCCAGAGGTTGCGTGAGCAGGAAACCGGCTGACGCCATGCTATGGAAAAAACCGATCTCGACCGGACCGGCGCCGAGTTGTTTCAGCAGCAGCGGCATCACCGTCAAAGGGGCAATGAACCCCATGCCCAGGCCAAAAAGTCCCTCGCCCAGCGTACAACGGGCGGCATTCTGTCGTTCTTGCGACTGCATATGACCTCGGGAGATCGGGAAAAAGACGCGGATATGCGGAGGATAAATCGCCGATTTTCGCTCATTGCGGCCGGCATGTCAAATGCAAGGGGGTCAGCCCGAAACTTTTTCACAAACACTACAAAAGTTTATAATAACGGCAACGACAAAAGCGAACGGCAAACGGGGCAACGGCGGAGGGTTTTATTTTCCCATAACAAATAAATCTCAAATCGCAATACTCAAATTCCCAGCAATAACCGCGCCCCGGCAGGGGCGTGACAACCTTCGCTTCCGGTATTTTGTTTCGCCCCTTGCGGACTGTTTGTAGTGCGTGCTCACCGTGATCCCGGGCTTCCTTTGGTCGCCCGGGGCTCTCCCGCATATTTCATATTTTTCGAAAAAAGTGGGACAAATAATTCTTTTCATATTCGTTGTTAAAAAGAATTAGGCGCTTGCTTTCTGCTGCATCTGCACGGCCGAGAACGCTTGAAAAACCGGGTTAACAGACAAAAAATGTGTTTCGTCTTTTCACAAAATCAACAGATGGCAGAGATAACAAGTTTTCCGCTTCTAAAGGGGAAGCGATGTAGGTTGTCAAGCTGCCTGCAAACGTGTATAATGGTATGCATAACTAAGGGAATTCCCGGCCTGCCTTCCACCTCACGAGCACATCGGGGGAGGCGGAATGGATTGCAAAAGTTCTTTTCATGGAGTACGGCGTTTCCACTGTTGACTGCGCAGGAGCTGATTGGAGAGATGAAAAACGAAATACACCCGGAATATGTCGAATGTGAAGTGAGCTGCGGATGCGGAGAATCGTTTACAACACGGGCAACCGTCCCGCAGATACGCGTGGAAGTATGCTCGCAGTGCCACCCTTTTTATACCGGCAAGCAGAAGTTCCTTGACAGCGCCGGGAGGGTGGAGAAATTCAACCGTCGCTGGGGTAAAAGCGTGGAGGAAAAAAAGGAAGCGATTTCCGGAGGAGGCGGACAGGCGGAGTGAGCCCCGGCTCCAGCACGGGCGCCGTCTGCCGTAGCGGAGGGGACGAAAGCAGCCGGGCGTGCGGAATGGCTGTACCGGTTTTTCCGGTTCTGCAGGTATGTGCGGCCGGGGCGGAATGAGCAGGCCGAGATGTCGCCGATTTTCAGCGCAGAGCGCCTGAAATGGGTTTGCTCCGATGGCGGGCGGGAGATCAATCCGTAGTAAGAGGTGCCGGGAAAATGGCTGCCGAATTGAGTGAAACTATTAAGGAAACCATCCGGAGTGCCCTGCGGGAGAAGGTGGACCGCATGGGCGAACTTGAGGCGAAACTGTCGGATCCCGGGCTTGCATCGAACGGGGGGCAATATGGCGAAATAGCGCGGGAACATGGCGAGCTGAGCGTTTTTGCCGATATCCACCGGCAGCTCATGGAGGCGATCGGACGGAGGGAAGAGGCACGGGAGTTTTTCTCGGAGTTCGGTGACGATCCCGAAATGCAGGACCTTGCAAAACAGGAACTTGCGGCTGCGGAGGGGCTGGAAAACCGTCTTTACAATGAGGCCGCCGGGGTTTTATGTTCCGATCAGGAGAACAAAAATCGCAATGTTGTTATGGAAATACGGAGCGGGGCCGGTGGCAAGGAAGCCTCTCTTTTTGCCGCGGACCTGTTGAGGATGTACAATAACTACGCGCAGAAAAAAGGATGGACGGTGCGGGTGATTGACCGGAGCCTGACCGATCTGGGCGGGTTCAAACATATTACTGTTTCCATAAAAGGCAGGGATGTGTGGGAGAAACTGCAGATGGAAAGCGGGGGACACCGGGTTCAGAGGGTGCCCGAGACCGAATCGCAGGGCCGTATCCATACCAGTCTCGCCACCGTAGCGGTTCTCCCTGAGGCAAAAAAAGTCGATATTGAATTGAACCCGGACGATCTGGAGTTCGAATGTATGCGCTCTCAGGGGCCCGGCGGGCAGAGCGTCAACAAGGTCAACTCATGCGTCAGGGTGACACATAAACCAACCGGAATAGCGGTAAAGTGTCAGGAGGAAAAATCACAACACAAGAACAGGAAGCTGGCCCTGGAACTGCTGCGCACAAAATTATACGACAGGAAACTGGAAAAGCAGAAACGCGAGAGGGATGCTCTGAGGCGCGGTCAGATCGGAAGCGGTGATCGTAACGAGCGGATAAGAACGTACAATTTCCCCCAGGATCGTGTGACCGACCACCGGATAGGATTGGATGTGTTCGGCGTAGAAAAGGTGCTCATGGGCGATATCGACGAGATGATCGACAGCCTCCTGGAATATGACCGGGATATCGCGCTGGAACAGCTGGTGGGCGAAGGCGCATAAAGCGGGCAGCCCTTCGGATGGGCCCCCTTGCTGGATGCAAAGGGGGAAGCTTCATTGAAAAATAGCTTGATTATCCTGAGGCGTATCGTCCGGCATATAACTGTTTCCATACATCAGGGGCGGCGCACAAGGCCCCATATGGGAGGATCATTTTATGTCTGATCCGGATGTGAAATATCCCGGCACAGGAGGGAAAGGCCCGGACGCTCGCAAGCCCACAGACTCCGGGGAGAGCGGAGAGACGCAGAAACGCATCAGGTGCCACGATGTACTGATGAAGTATAAAAAATCCGAGAGCGTGCTCGCCGGAAGCAAACTGAAAAAGGCGATCCGACGATTGAAAAGCGACTGCCGGGACAATAAAAGTTTCCTGCGGGGCGAGTTATTGCACAAGCTCCTGCATCCCGGCATGAAGGAGCTGCAAAAACCCGTCCCCGTCCGGGAGGTCTGGAAGAGCGGCATGACATTCCTTTCCAGAGAGGAGTTGAAGCCACAGCAGTGCCTTTTGATGCTGATCTGTTTCGGCGCGCATGGCGGTGTCCACCACGCCGTAATCCATGTCCAGGGACGTGTGGAAAGCTGCGGCAAAGGTAAAGGACTCTATCCCTGGAAGGTCGAGGCCTCTTTTACCGAACTGAACCAGGAAGCGCTGAAAGTACTGGGAAATGCCCGGGACTATCTTCCGGGAGTTTGACCCGTTTCTCCGGGTTCTCCGGCACAGTCCGCCTGACTCCAAAGCTCTCTGATCAGAAAATTCACTCAGATAAGGAGGATACCTTGAAAATAGCCCGAATACGGTCCGACGCAACTGGGGGAAGAGCTTCGCATGCAATCATTGAAGGCAACCAGGCCACGTTGCTTGAAGGACCGGTGCTGGAGGGAATCAAACCCACATCAATCACTGTAGAACTCGACAGCATCTCCGAATATCTGCCACCCGTCGATCCTCCCAACGTGCTTGCTATCGGGCTCAACTACAGCGCCCATGCCCGGGAAAGCGGTATGGAATTGCCCGAACGTCCCCTGCTGTTCCTCAAAGCCACCACGGCGCTGACCGGCCATAATCAGGTGGTGATTTTGCCCGAAATCGCTCCGGACGAAGTGGATTATGAGGCGGAGCTGGCCGTGGTGATCGGGAAAAAAGCAAAAAACATTCCCGCCTCCAGGGCACAGGAGTACGTCCTCGGCTATACATGCGCCAACGATGTCAGCGCCCGCGACTGCCAGAAACGGCTCGACAAACAATGGGCGCGTGCGAAATCGTTCGATACCTTTGCCCCCGTCGGGCCGTGGATCGAGACCGAACTCGATCCATCCGCGCTGCGCATACGCAGCATCCTCAACGGAGAAGTCATGCAGGATTCCAACACTGCCGACCTGATCTTTCCGGTCGAAAAACTGATCAGTTACCTGTCGCATTCCCTCACACTGCCGCCCGGCACGATGATTTTGACCGGAACCCCCGCAGGCGTGGGCGCGGGTCGAACACCCCCGGTCTACCTCCGCAACGGCGACATCATCGAGGTCGATATCGAGGGTATCGGCAGACTGAGCAACCGTGTTGTATCAGCATAAAAGCCGGGGAGGCAATCAAGGGACCTTCCAGGCCGTTTTCGCTTCTGCAATATGATATATGACCCCCATCGGTTTCCACGTTTCTATAAGCGGCGGACTGCAAAAAGCCGTCGAGCGCGCTCAAAAACGGAAATGCAGCAGTTTTCAGATTTTTTGCGGGAATCCAAGAGGCTGGGCGATCAGGACGCGCAGAAGCGAAGAGATAAGAGCATTTTCTCTGGCCCTGAACGCGAGCGGCATCTCGACCGTGGCTGTCCACGCCTGCTACCTGATCAATCCCTGCAGCGAAAGCCGGGACATCAGCGCCCGAAGCGTCGAGCGGTTGGGAGCTGAGATGGCCATTGCATCCCGGTTGGGCGTTGATTACTACGTCCTGCACCCGGGAAGCTCAAAAGGCGCGCTCAACAGACATACGTTGGAACGGGCCGCGCAAGCGATCGTCGTTTCGGCGCGCAGATGTTCGGACACAACAGGCGCTGTACCGCATATCCTGCTTGAAAATACCGCCGGAGACTATGGCCCGGGCGGAAACTTTTCAACATTGGGCGGACTGAGAGATGCGATCGAGTCGATGGACAGGACCGTTGATATCGGGTTTGCAATCGACACCTGCCATGCGCATGCAGCGGGCTATGATCTGACCGACCAGAGGGCAATAACCCTTATGGAAAAAGACATTCAGGCATATCTTGGAGCCGACAGCCTGAAACTTATCCATGCCAATGATTCTGCCTGCAACGCCGGCGCCGGACGGGACCGGCACGCGCACATCGGCGAAGGCACGATCGGCATCCGGGGCTTCCTGAATTTCTTTTCCGTCTCCGGGTTCGCCAACCGGCCCATCATTCTCGAGACTCCCTTTGACGGCGAAAAAACCGACACACAAAACCTGGCGCGCCTGGGCAAGATCATCGGCAAAAAATGCCATCCGCGTGCGCCCGATCGATCCTGATGCCGCACTTCTCTCAACCAAAAACGGGATACCGTCACTTGCTTTTGAGAGTCCATACAAATACGGCAGCAGGGCCGGCAGGAAACCTT
>PUMZ01000074.1 GCA_003551565.1 Candidatus Brocadiaceae bacterium
CTGCTGTCTTCGTCGGCCCTGTCGAACAAAAGTATAATCCCCATCACTATATCGGCCGGGGAGAATCGGCTGCCGTCATGCCACTTTGTCAGGTAAAGTTCCTCCGGATAGTAAACCACGCTTTTTCTGCGCGCGGTAAGCCCATCCGGGTGTTTCTCAGCCACCGTAATGAAACGCTGATGTTCGGCATCCCAGTCTATCCAAGCATCTTCCGGAACCTTAATTTCGTCGTCGCTGAACTTCAGCGACACCCAGTCGTGGGTTTTCTCCACGGGCAGTCCCTCTTGTATCGTAACCTCCCCCCTTTCGATCCGCTGGGGCAGATAAAGTCCCGTATAGGGGTCTATTATGACACCGTAATCCGACGTAGCACGCGTAAACATCATATCAAATATCCAGTTGCTGCCGTCCAGGGGATTCCATGGATCGTCGAGAAGATTCTGTATCGCTATACGGACGGCGCCTCCGACTCTGTCGGCAAAACGAAGTGTATAGGGCCACAGATATGCCCCGGATATGCCACCGGACAGGTCGGCGGCCACGTTTATTTCTTTGCGCCTGGGCGATACGCTAATCTGGTCAACCAGCCATATCCGCACCGAATCCCTGAGCGACAGTTCGAGCGCCCTGGCAAAAAGTTCGCCCCGTTCCTCCATGGAGCCGAAATCACGCCGGCCCAGCCTCTCGGCAGCATCATCAAACTCCTCGCCCGGCCGGTAAGCCTGCCAGAGCGGAGAAGACAACCCCCGCGGCGTATAATAGAAATTGAAAGTCCCTGCGTCGTCCCGCCTGACTATCGTGGAAATCCAGCCGCCCGTATAGAGGTGAAAGCGCCCCTGCGCCGGATCGGCGCCCGACCACACCGGTGCGGCCTCCTCTGCGGTCCTGTAACTCCGGCGAACCACAAATCCGATGTTCTCAAGCAACGTAGCGATATAATCGCCGATCTCGCGCCGCTCGTCTTCGCTGCGGATAAGAAACCGCAGCTCCACCGGCTCGCCGTCATAGTGCCATTGTCCGTTTTCTTTTTCAGCGCCCAGCGCCTTCATTTCGCGGCTGATTACAGCCCCCGCTTTCTCGGGGTCGTGGCTGTAGCGCTGCTCGATCATGCGCGCCACATCGACAAAACGCGCGTAATCGGCAAAAGCGCTGTTGATTGGCAGGTAGCGCGGCCGCGCCATTCCGCCATATATCTCGTCAGCGATATAATTGCGATCAACAAGCCAGTTCATGGCCTCCCTGATTTCGGGCACCGAAAACGGGTTAAGCCCGTCATCCTCAAAAACCGGCCCATAGGGGTTAAATGCAAGCTCAGCCGACGTGCCCACGTGCCTCTCATACTCCAGGTCCTCGTCTTCCCGAATGATGTCGTAGAGATCGGCATCGGAAATACCGAACGCATAGACATGAGCTTCCCCCGCGGCAAGAAGACTGAGCGCCTGTCGTGCGGACGGCTGGACAGATGCAACGACCTCATCCACCCAGGCCCCGGTGCGCTCATCTGCGGACGAGGAAGGCGCTACGAGAAAAAGTAAAACCACCACTGCAAGCGCTATAGCATACCTGATTGCGCCCCTGCCGATTTGCCTGTAGCAATATGTCATGACGTTAACCCCCCAATTCAAACGCTTCATGAAGGGCCACAAGCGCTTTTTTTCCCTGTTCGGAAGCGATAACGACCGATATTTTAATTTCAGAAGTGCTGATCATACCGATATTTATTCCGTTTTCAGCCAACGCTCTGAACATGGTCTCGGCAACGCCGGTATGATTCTTCATGCCCACGCCGACAATGCTGACTTTTGCGATGTTTTCGTCCACTTCCATCTCGCCGCAGCCCATCTCTTCGATCACTTTCACGACAGCCCTGCGAGCCGCCGGCAGATCGGCCTCGAGCAAGGTGAAACTCAGATCGGTTATGCCCTGAGCGCTGACATTTTGTACTATAACGTCCACGTTCACGTGCTCTTTTGCAATGGCGCGGAATATCTTCGACGCTGCTCCCGGTATGTCCGGGACGTCACGGATGGTAACCTTGGCTTCGTTCTCCTCAAGCGCCGCGCCGCGTACATCGACCTGCTCCAACTGTTCGGTATTAGTCACAAGCGTTCCCTCCGAATTATTTCCGCCGGGCCGAACCCTGAACGGTACCGAAAATCTCTTGGCAATCTCAACTGCCCGAGATTGCATCACCTGCGCCCCCAGGCTGGCAAGCTCAAGCATCTCATCATAATCTATCCGACCAATCCTGCGAGCATCGGGCACCACCCTTGGATCCGCGGTGTGTATGCCGTCTACGTCGGTAAATATGTCGCACCGCTCCGCTCCGAGCGCCGCAGCAAGCGCGATAGCGGTCGTATCCGAACCGCCGCGTCCGAGGGTTGTTATGTTATCCTCCGCATCCACCCCCTGAAAACCGGCCACTATAACGATACGACCTTTTTCGATCTCATTGACCAGTCTCGAGGTGTCGATCCGGTGTATGCGTGCCTTGCTTGAAACGCTGTCGGTACGTATGCCCGCCTGAGCTCCCGTCAGGCTCACTGCTTCAAA
>PUMZ01000035.1 GCA_003551565.1 Candidatus Brocadiaceae bacterium
CAACTCAACAGCAACAAGAGACCGAGCAAGACGAACCGCCGCAGAATCCGGTTAATATCGCTCCTGCCGGGGCTGTTCCCCCCGAAATCGAGGTTACGCGGATTGATGACCAACGCCGGGCCGCAACAATAATCGGGCGGTTCTTTTTGTGGCACCAGATCAACGAAACTGACTTTCTGGAGCTTCAGGCAGACAGCGCGGTTGTCTATTTTTACGACCGCGAACTGGATGTAGGAGCCGAACGGACAGGTTCGACCGACATTCTCGCACAGGGCAGGGTAAGCGGCATTTACCTTAGCGGCGATGTGCTGCTCACTCAGGGACTGCGTGAAATTACCGCCTCGGAGATTTACTACGATTTCCACAGCCACGACGCGGTGGCAGTAGAGGCGCAAATGAAGACTTTCGATACCACACGGGGCATTCCGATTTACGCTCGTGCGGCCAGACTTCGGCAATTCGCTCATAATACTTTCGAGGCCGACAATGTTGTCCTGACATCAAGCGAATTCCACACCCCGCAGATTTCCGCCACAGCCGGCAGGATTAGAATCGTTGACGAAACCGCGCTGGATGACCCCCCTACCGATTCGAGCTTTGACGCTGAAATTACCGATTTTCGCCTGAAATACTATGACCACACAGTTTTTTACTGGCCGAGCCTGCGAAGCGATCTTGAAAGGCCCGATCTTCCAATCAAAAGCGTTCACGCCGGCCACGACAGCACTTTCGGAGCAACGCTGGAGACACGCTGGTATCTGTCGCGACTGCTCGGACTCCAGGAGCCCGAAGGCACAAACGCCGAGCTTCTTGTGGATTATTACAGCAAAAGAGGCCCGGCAGCAGGTGTAAATGTAGAATACGAACGGGATGATTACTTCGGTGATTTTACCGGTTATATGATTCATGACAGAGGCGAGGATCGACTTGGCCGCACACCCGACAGACGCAACCTGGAACCTCCCCGAAAACTGCGAGGGCGACTCGGCTTTCAGCACCGGCACTTTCTGCCCGATGACTGGCAGCTTACCGCGGGTTTGAGCTATCTTTCGGACAGAAACTTTCTCGAACAGTTCTATCGTTCGGAGTTTAATCTCGAAACAGGTCATGAAACCTATCTGCACGCAACACGCAAGCAAGACAACTGGGGCTTGTCAATACTCGGCAAGGGGCGAATCAACAATTTTATGAGCGAGCTCGAGGAATTGCCTACAGTCGAATATCACCTGGCCGGCGAATCCGTATTCGACGACCGCCTGACATTTTACAGCAATACGCAGCTAAGCCGATATCGCCAGAAATTCGCTGATTTCGCCGATGTTGACATTGACCAGAGCGGGTTCAACTATATTTGGCATCGCAGCGAGATAGACGCTCCGCTTCGTGTCGGTAATTTCAATATTGTGCCGTTTGTTGCCGGAAATTTCGCATATGAAGACCGCGCCGGCTTCAGCGGGCCCGAAACAGACGCTCCCGGCAGCGACTCTGTGTGGCTCGGAGAGCTCGGCGTTCGCGCAGCACCGGATCCGTTCTGGAAAGTATATCCCGAAATTGATTCGCGATTGTGGGATTTGCAGCAGATTCGCCATATTATCGAGCCTGAAATCAAGGCAGTGTCTTATTATGAGTCCGATGATATCATCGAACAACGCGATATCCTTAGCGTAGGAATTTCGCAGCGCCTACAGACACAAAGAGGCCCTGCTGAACAAAGCAGGACGGTTGACTGGATGAAGCTCGATTTAAGCGCTATTTTTGTAAGCGATCAGGGCGACAGGGCGTTTGCACCGGACAGAATGACCTGGAACAGGCCTTTTGTGCCTTTCAGGGTTCAGGCCGCTCCGGATATATTTAATGTTGATCTGCCTGACGAGCAGTTGTGGAGGCAGGAACGACATGGGCCGCAACGCCATTATTTTGCAGCCGATTATATTTGGCAGATTAGTGATACTACGGCGATAATATCGGATGGCTATTATGACACGCAGGGCGGTACGGTTCAGCAGTATAATGTAGGCCTAAGCAGGCAAAGGTGGCCCGATCTTAGTTATTATATTGGCAGCAGGTATCTTAGAGATGTTCAGATTGGAGACCAGCGAGGTTCGCACGCTCTTACGGTTGGTGCAACCTATGATATTGATCCGCGGTATTCGCTCGTGGTGGGCCAGCAGTATGATTTCAAACACGGCTCAAATGTTCGCAGCGATGTCAGCCTTATCCGCCGGTACCATCGACTATTCTACGCTCTTACTTTCAGCGCCGACCAGTCGCTCGACAGAAGCGCTGTTATTTTCAGCATCTGGCCTCAGGGCATATCGGAACTTGCTTTCGGCAGAGAAAGATATATGGGGCTTGGCCAAAGCAACACATATTGATACTATATTTAATAGTATCTCGAAAACAAAACCTTCTAAATAAAAACAGAAACCTTCTTTTGAATAATACGGGCTATTATGGGAAATGAAAAAAATCTAAGACGGTGTTTATTTTCAGCAGCGGCCGCTGTTGTAATTCTTTTGGCGGGAATAAACCTCTTTGC
>PUMZ01000039.1 GCA_003551565.1 Candidatus Brocadiaceae bacterium
CGCATGGCATAAGCGGGAATGCCGTTCCCCTCCTTCAGTTCCATGAGTAGAATACCAAAGCCGAAAATTACCTGTAAGATCGTCCCGGTGGACGCTGCCATACAGATGTACGCGCCGGAACTCATAGGGATGCTTTGGTTTGAGGACTGGATTCTCATCATACTTTTTAGGTTCGCCCGGTATCCGGGTAAACCCCGACATTTTTTCACAAAGCCGATTGTCCCAGAACAGAAATTTTAAAGGGAGTGGATAAGTCTGCATAAAACCTCCTTTTGCGGTGTTTCTTCTCAGAATTAAAGTTCATAGCAGGGCCTTCAGAGACAATATCCTGCTTACGGCTTACGTTCGGATTCGGGGATATTCACCACCATCAGAGCACAACTATCCCAGTCTCTCGAACCGGAACCGCCGGTCCGGTTCCTCGTGGTCGCCAATGGACGTATAGAAAAGATGCTCGCCCACCCCGAGGCCGCCGCCCCAGTTCGTCCAACGGTGATAGTTCTGCCCCGGGAAATAGGCGAAATCTATGGTCGGCGGCGTCTGTGCCACCTCCGTACCTTCGCGAAACTCGACGCCCTCGGGCACCGTAATGAAATCCTCGGAGGTATCCCTCACTATCTCTTCACCTCCCGGCAGTTCCGGCGGGTAGCTCAGTTCTTCATCGGCAAAGGTGAAGCCGGCCGAAACTATCAGCATCAAACAGCAGACAGCAGCCGTCAACCGTCTTATCCCCTTTTTTCAAGTCTTAAAAGCATCGGTCCTGGATTCAATCAGTCCTCCGGCGTCCAGTCGGGATCCTCCGGCGACCAGAGCATCACAGGCGCCTTGATGCCGCCGGCACCCAGTTCGGCAAGCCGGTCCCTGACCACCTTGATCACCACCCAGTTCTCACCCCCGAAGTTCAGCACGCTCTCGCCGTCCTCATCGAGAGTCGGCATATCGAAAGGCCGGAACGTTCCGGGCACGCCGGGCAGCCCGTGTTCCGGTTCCCGGCTGGTGCCCATGTAATATCCATTGACCCACACTTTGGCCCAGGTATTTACGGCGCCAACCCAGAGGTAAACGGGACGCCCTTCGAATTCTTCGGGAATTTCCACGCTACTGCGGTACCATGACCAGCCCTGATAATAGTGCAGGCCTTGATCGGACCAGCTTCTGGAACTGGTCTTCATCGGCTGCCAGTTCCCGCCCAGCTTGCCGGGACGATAATAACCGGCTATTTCGCCTATCTCGGCCGTATCGAGCAGAAAATCCCATTCGTCCGGGAACCCAGCCACGATTTCGCCCTTCTCAACCGCACGCTCATAGCCGCCTGCCACCGAATCGCGGAAGAAACGATTCAAATAACTGCCCCGGCGCTCCGAATGCTCGGCGATATTGACCAGACGATGCGCACGTCGGGCCGAAATAGGAGCTCCAGCCGGAGGTCTGTCCGTCTCTCTGCCTTCCAGCAAAATCTCGGTGAGCGAATCCGTCAGGTCCTCCAAATCCTCCAGCTTCGTATAAGCCGTTTGAAAATCATGGCGGTTGCGCGCTTTAATCATGTCCAGAAACAGGTCCATACGTTCATAACCGCGTCTTATCGCCCACACCCTCTCGGCATAAATCGAGTCCGCGTCTTCAATATCATCCTTTGCTGTTTCAAGATAGCCCCGGAGCTCATCACGCCGGGGGTGGTTTTTGAACGTAGGAAAATACACATAACTGGCCCCGGTAAAATAGGGCGTATCACGAAAAGCAGCTTCAAGTTGCTCGTGATAGCGCCGCATCGGTTCCTCGGCCGGGCCGTAGTATTTCCGGTAGAACTCATCAAGAACCGCCTCAACATCGGTATCCACATCCCACATCAGGCGGGCAGCCAGGTAAAGCGTAATCGGATCGGATGCCCAGCACTGGCGAATACACTCCACCCTCATGACATTTATACCGCGCTGGTAAAGCGCTGGTATCTCCACACTCACCCGGTCTATCTGAGTTTTTGGAAGCTGGATGCAGGCGAGGTTGTTGTAATAGCCACGGTAATACATTTCATTCACCCCGCGTTTCTCGTACTCGTCGATAAGCCAGCGGAGCGTGTACCGGTCAGGGCTCATCGGATTGTCCATACTGCGTATGCGATCGAGCGTAATCGGGGCAAATACCGGCACTATACGCTCGTGATGCTCAACCTTCGGCGGCATCATATGCGCGCCGTAGGTATAATGCACGATATGGAGATTGGGAAACTCATCTTCGAGTTCATCGAGAACCTGATTGAAAAACCAGATATAACGGTCGGTCATCGATATGCGGTCACCGAACGGATCATAAACGTCACGGTCAAGTTCATGACATCCCTCGCACTCGCAGTAGCCTCCGCCGTCATGGGAAGCACCCGGGATATACTGGACCTCATGCCCTTCTTCAATCATCTGTTCGGCCCGCTCACGATATCCCTCAATCGCCCTTTCCAAAGTTATGGGCTGGGAAAGACAAACCTGGATGCCGCTGCGTTCCCAACCTGTCGCTTCCGTTTTCGCCTTCCACTCTTCTACCTC
>PUMZ01000116.1 GCA_003551565.1 Candidatus Brocadiaceae bacterium
ACAGTGACAGGCATAAACAGTCGCTTCAACCCGGCGACACGCTCGGCCAGTATAAGATCATCCGTCTCCTCGGCAGAGGCGGTATGGGGGAAGTATACGAGGTTGAGCATATCTCTATGCACAAGCACTACGCCCTGAAGGTGCTTCCCGCCTCCGCCACGCACAGTGCGGGGTTCACCGACCGCTTTCGAGTCGAGGCCCGGGTCATGGCGGATCTCGAACATCCCAACATCGTGCATGTGAATTATCTCGGTGAAGACAACGGATATTCCTACATCGTCATGGATTATGTGGAGGGGCCGGAAGGCAAACCACGTACACTTGAGGACAGAATGCGGGAAGCAGACGGTCCCCTGCCCGAAGAGGAGGTGCGCAGTATCGCCCGGCAGGTCTGCGACGCTCTGGAATACGCCCATAACTACCGTAAAGAAGGTGTTGTGCATCGTGATCTCAAGCCCGGCAATATCCTGCTGGACGCGGACGGCAACGCCCGGATCGCCGATTTCGGTCTGGCCAAGCTGGTCGGCGGCGATTATCTGAAAAGCGTGATCGAGCGTTCGGTAAGCCTGTCTATGGCACCGCAGTTCGAGGCATCAGTCGGCAATGAAAAAACCGATGACGGCAGCGGCGGCTCCGGGGAGAAACATACTTCCACTCGTGCACTTCTCGGCACTTACGAATATATGGCACCGGAGCAGAAGTCAGGTGACGAGGTCTCCCCTCGCACCGACATCTATGCTTTAGGCATCATCCTCTGTCGGATGCTTACCGGCAACAAACCGGAAGGTGCCTGGGAACGGCCGTCTGAACTGGGGTTTGACAGTATGTGGGATAGAGTAATTCTGGGGTGCCTTAAAAACAATCCTGATGCCCGCTGGCAGAGCATTCACGAATTACGCGAGCAGCTCAGTTATTCAGCTGCAAAAGACACAAGGAGCCATCGAAGAAAGACCTCCGGTCGATCCCGCAGGAATTTCCCTGTCGTCAAAACCCTTTCCGTCCTCATCGTCATTTCTCTTCTCGCAGCCGGCGGCTGGTACGGCTGGCAGCAGTACCGGGAAGATCGCTCACCCGCTGAAGTCACGGAAAATCCAGAATCACCAGACCGGCAGACACCTGACGGTGAAATTGAGGACATCCTTGAAGAGGCGGAAGAAAAATATGAAGACGAAGATTATTCCGATGCCTTAGATCTTATCGGCCAGGTTGAGGGAATGGATGATGACAATGAGAAAGCTTCGTCTCTGCGGGAGGAAATCATCGAATCCATGGAAGAGCAACCGTCACAAACGGACTCTGATGAAACTTCTACTCTTTCATGTCATATTAACGTGACTCCGCCCGGCACAACGCTGACAGTTTCCCGGGAGGGAAGATTGATTAAAGAAGTTGAGGATATGCCCGAGAAAGGAACAGAACTCGATATTCCGCCCGGTAAATACACTGTACAGGCGAGCCGGAAAGGATTCAGCCCCTTGAATGAGAAAGTCACGTTCGATAAAGACAACAGAAAATGGTCCGCCGAACTGGCTGAAATGCGGGGTGAACTGATTATTCAGAGTAATTCCGGCGTTGAAGTCACAGCAGTGAATCAGGCCGACAAAAAGTTCGACCTGGGTGCCACGGATGAGAACGGCGAACTGAATACCGGATTTCTCCGCGAGGGTAGATATAAGATCATTCTTGAGAAAGAGAACTACAAAGAACAGCAAGACGAAATAGAAATCATCTCCGGCAAATCGGCCGAAATCAAAGCACCGTTGACAGGACTTCCCGGAAGCATCCGTATCGCCAGCGGCAAGACGGCGGACGTGTACGAGGACGGGGAGAAAATAGGTATTACGAATGAAAGAATCAAGGAGCTGTCAGCGGGGGAACATCAGCTTGAATTGAAGAAGAAAGGGTTCCGCACCGAGAGCCTGAGTGTGGATATCCCGCCGAACGGTTTCCAGGCGGTAAAGGCTCCTAAGCTGGTTCCCGAGGCGGGCAGCATAGAAGTAACCGCGGAGGTCGAGGATGTCCCTCGCACGAAAATTGAAGAATATCTGGAAAACGCCCGCGTGCGCTTCGATGACAGCGAGTGGCAACAGATTGATCTGCCTCACACCGAGGAAGGTTTGAGTGTCGGCAGACACGAAGTGACCCTGGAAGTCCCCGATTTCAGCGTGCAGGAAGAAGAGCGGCAGGTAACTGTGAAGAACGGGGAGACTGCGACTGTCGAATTTTCCTTAGAGCCTGAGTCGGGATATGTAACCGTCAAGACTAACGCGGATGATGCGGAAGTGTTCGATGGTGACGGCAATCTGCTTGGCGAAGCCGGTGACAGACTTGAACTGGCCCCGTTTATCGAACATCGAGTGACAGTCCGTGCGCAGGGCTACCAGGACAACAGCGGCCGAGTGGTTATCCCTTCGCCCGGCCGGGATTTGGGAAGTCGTGAGGTGACGCTGGAGAAAATCGACGGGCCGGTGAGCGGCGAGGACTGGACATCACCCTCCACCGGCATGGAGTTCGTGTGGATCGACGCTTTGGACT
>PUMZ01000294.1 GCA_003551565.1 Candidatus Brocadiaceae bacterium
ATTAAAGTTCAGTTAACTTTGACATAATCGGACCATACGAGGAAGATGTATGAAATTAACACCGCGTGAACGCATTCTTGCCGCCATCGAGCATCGTGAAACGGATGCTGTTCCGGTCGATCTGGGAGCGACCCCCAGCTCGGGTATATCGGCGACGGCCTATGGAAACCTCAAGCGGCATCTTGGCATGAATGGCGGGCACACCCGCATCTATGACGTGGTCCAGCAACTGGCCCAGCCCGAGGACGCCATCCTGGATCGTTTCGGCATCGATGTGGTCGATGCCGGTAGCACGTTCAATGACAGTGATCAAGACTGGTACGAGATCCGGCTGGCGAACGGACAAAAGGCGCAGTATCCGGCCTGGTTCAAGCCTGAGAAAAAGACGGATAGCTCGTTTATCGCCCGCAACCGCGATGGGTTGGACATCGCCCACATGCCGTCGGGCGGCACGTTCTTCGACCAGTCAACATTCCCCTGGCTCGACGGCTATCCGGCCGACATGGCGGCGGCGTTGCCCGACGCCATAAAGCGGGTACTCTGGGCCGAACTGGTCCACAGCCCCTGGGATCACGCGGCCGAGCCCGACTTCTGGAACCGGTTGCGCCAGAGCACGCTGGAACTCCGTGCATCGACCGACCGGGGCATCATGATCGTCTGCGGCTGCAACCTTTTCGAGTGGGGTACGTTCCTGCGGCGCATGGACAATTTCATGATGGACCTTTATACGGAGCAGGACAGCGTTCGCGCATTCCTGGAGGCGATCATGGCGCAGCACATGGCCACCCTCGAGAAGGTCTGCGCTGCCGTCGGGGATTGTTGCGACATCCTGCGCTTTGGCGATGATCTCGGCATGGACTCCGGGCCGTTCATGGCGCCCGAGATCTACCGGGATCTCTTCAAGCCGCATCATACGCGGCTCTGCGACTATGTCCACCAGCACAGCGGCATGAAGACGTTCCTGCATTCCTGCGGTTCGATCCGCGAGTTGCTGCCGGATTTGATCGAGGCCGGGTATGATGTGATCAATCCCGTGCAGACCAATTGTCGCGGCATGGAGCCGGAAGGGCTGAAGAAGGACTTCGGCAACGACATCTGCTTATGGGGCGGTGGCTGCGACACCCGCGCCGTCCTCAACCGCGCCACCCCCCCCGAGGTCCGTGATCATGTGCTCGAACGAGTGGAGATTTTAGCCCCCGGCGGCGGGTTCGTCTTCAACACGGTGCATAACATCCTCCCCGAAGTGCCGCCGCAGAATATCGTGGCAATGTTCGACGCCGTCGCTGAATTCAATGGAAAAAAATAAGCCATAACCAAGGAGTGAAAATGCAACGCTACGGATCAGTACTGGGACTCAAAGAGGACAAGATCGAGAAGTACAAGGAACTGCATGCCCTGCCAGGAACCGCTGTCGGATCGCGCCGAAGGCGAATGGTGGGCCAGTATGGAAGAGGTCTTTCACCATCCCTAGCCTGATTAATTCACGAGCCAAGTTTGCCGCCTGACCACTGACTTTAACGGGATAAACTAGAAACGAGGGGCAAAAGCTATGCAGACAACAACACTTGCTGACGCGGACATCATTCGTCATTTGGCGGCGCAGATCATGGAAATCGGCTCTTTTCCCTGCCAGGAAGAGAAAGCGGAAATGTGGCGACAGTTGAATGATCGCGAAACCGTGCGCCCGTTGGTTTATATTAATGAGGAACCGTGGTCCGAGCTTTCAGCGGCGGTCGATGAACTGCAAGAGCAGTGCGGTGATCCTTTCCTGCGAAGCATCGAGCGGGAGATGCGCGTCACGCTCTACCGCTGGCGTCATTATCCCGTGGACATGGTTGTTCGACCCGTTATTGATTGCCCCAGGGTCTGGGCTTCCACCGAGATCGGCATTGCGCAGAAAGGGGAGACGATCGCCCATAGTGCCGTGGTATCGCAGCATTTTGACGCCCAGATATCCGAGATCGAGGATGTCGAGAAAATCAAGATGCCCGTCGTGACCTATGACAAGGCGGAGAGCCTGCGTCGCTACGAGATGCTGTCGGGCATTCTGGATGGCGTAGCGCCGGTACGGTTGACCGGCATCCGGAATATCTGGTTCACACCCTGGGATTTCCTGATCCGGTTGGTGGACATCCAGAGCGTTATGATGGATCTGATCATGCGTCCGGAGTTCGTGTACGCCCTGGTCGGCCGCTATGTGGATGCGAAGATGCATGAGCTTGACCAGTTCGAATCGCTGGGTCTGCTGGATGCGGGGGCATTGAATTGCCGCGTTGGCTCCGGTGCCTATGGATATACCAAAGAACTGCCGGCTGACATCCCCCCGGGCACCAGCTTGCCATGCGCTAAATCATGGGGTTGCGGCAACGCGCAGATTTTCTCGGATGTATCGCCGGACATGCACTGGGAGTTTTCGTTGAAGCATGAGCTGCGCTGGCTGGAACGCTGGGGCATGACCTACTACGGCTGTTGCGAACCGTTGCACAACAAGCTGGAGATACTGCGGCGGATCCCCAATCTGCGCAA
>PUMZ01000148.1 GCA_003551565.1 Candidatus Brocadiaceae bacterium
AACAGCAGGTTGATGAGTTGGATGCGGATGTGGCAACGGCGGAGAAGCAAATAGCCGGGTTTATCATTGAAAAGCAACGACATCAGGAAACATTGACCAGGATCAATTTACCACGGGATGGTGTGCCCAGGGAGGTATTGTACGAACTGAAGAAAAGACAGAAGCTTGTTGCATCCTGTGAGCAGAAGTTGGAAACAAACCTTGAGGATACGGCTGCCGCAAAAGAGGCTCTTGACCGGTTTGTAAAGACCATTGACCCTGATCTGGATGCAGTTGATTGGGAAGGGATCGACCTGAACGATGTCCACGACCTGGATCAATACTTACGGGAGTCGCATCAGCTGGCGAGTGAAAAGCGTTTCCTGGAAACAGAGGTAAAGCATTTGGAAGAAGCACTTGCTGAATGCCCGGATGCCGATGCAGCGCGCTTGCAGGAGGGCATACGATCGCTCACAAAATGGTTGCATGAGACACAAAGCAACTATGGATTGGCACGTCAATGGTACTATTTGCTCGCAGCGGCAGGTCTGGTTTCGGTATTGTCAGCCATTCCTTTCGGTTGGTACGCACTTGCCGGGATTGTGATCATGGCAGTCGTCCTGGTTCTTGGATTAAAAGATGCAAAAAAAGGCGATCCGCAGGTGAGACAATCAGATTATGCACAGACGGGATTGCCGGCACCAGCAAATTGGACCATCACGGACGTCACTGATCGTGTGGATGACCTGGTCAGGCAACTCCAATCCGCGCATCAGCAGCAGCTCATGGAGCAGCGGTTGCAGCAGCGAAAAGACGATCTGAAAGCCTTATCTCCCCGGGTCAGCGAAATGAAAGAGAAGCATGCGCAACTTAAGTCCCGGATTGGTGTTGTGCCTGAGATCCCGGCAGAAAACCTGAAAACCCAAAGTGCGCTGGTCTATTTTTTGGAAGCCGTTGCGGGGTGGCAGGAAAACCGAACAAAGCTGGCTGGGTTACAGGTTCGCAGACAGGCGTTGGAGGAGCAAATTCAGGCGGAGGTCAAAGCCATCAATCAACAGCTGGAGAAGTATCGCGAGCAGCAGGTATATGACAGCATTTCAGCTGCTGCAGCGATCAGGGAGCTTGCCGAGCAGGAGGATGCCAGGCAAAAGGCAACAAGTGGTATTCAGCACGCGGATGACAAGATCAGGTTGGAAGAGGAAAAGATCGCCTCAAGCCTGCGTCGCAGGGCCAAAATTTATGCCAGTTTACATCTTGAAGATGATGATAAACAGCACCTTGAGCATTTGGAACGCGATTGGGATGCTTACCGGGAAGCCAGACGAGCATTGGATCGTGCTGAAAATATGACGCAGGTTCTTTTGGCCAATCTGCAGCAATATGCCAGCTTTTTGGAGCATAAGCAACATTTGACTTCCCTGCCTGTTGAAGAAGCAAAAAGGAAGGCCGCAAAACACGCTGAGGAGGGTAAAAGGGCTGAGCAATTAAGGAAAGAGATCAGCGAAATTGAAGGACAGGTCACAATCACCATGCAGGGCTCAGTCCTTGAAGATGCCCTGCTTACCATGGAAGAAAGCCTGGATCCCCTCGAAGAGGTGTATCAGCAAAACCTGGCTTCGATCACCGGCGATATCGTGGCCCGGCACATCTCCCGGGAGAGCGAGAAAAAGGACCGGCCTGGCGTGGTCAAACATGCGGACCGGCTTTTTTCAAAAATTACCCAGGGCCGGTATACCCTTAAGTTGACTACCAGGGAGCAGCTTGCCTTTCTTGCTTTTGACAATGTGCAACAGCAAAACCAGGGCTTGGAGCAGTTATCCACGGGCACACGCATTCAGCTGCTGCTGGCCGTGCGCCTGGCGTACCTGGAGTCGCTGGAGCACACCGTAAAGCCTCCCATTGTGGCCGATGAGCTTTTTGCCAACAGCGACGACATTCGTTCGGAGGCCATTATGGAAGCGTTGGCTGCCATAAGCAAAGCTGGCAGACAGGTGTTTTATCTTACGGCCCAGGGAGACGAGCTGGCTAAATGGGAGCAGTTTTTGGATGGTCGTCCTGATATCCAGGGAAAATATATCTTCTTGCGCGGTCACACAGGCGATGGATTGGAATTGGTGAAGAGAACACCCAGGGATTGGTCCTTGCGCCTGCTGGCCGACCAGGTGCCTGAGCCCGGAGAAAAGAGTCATACGGATTATGGCAAGGAGATTGGCGTACCTGGTTTTGATCCGATGCAGGATGAGGTTTCCAGGCTGCATATCTGGTATCTGACCAAGGATACGGCTTTCATTTATCGCAGTTTGAAAATGCATATTGCCCATTGGGGGCAACTGGAGCACTTTCTTCGCGAGCAAGGTAAGATTCCCGGAGCAAGCGATGCGGAGGTAGGGAAGATGCAGGAGAAAGCGAAACTCCTCGCATACTTTCTGGAATTGTACCGGCAGGGCCGGGCTAAGCCCATTGATCGCTCAATACTGGAAGACAGCGGTGCAGTTAGTGGAAAATTTATTGATGCGGTGACACAAATCCTGGAAACATTAGGCGGTG
>PUMZ01000044.1 GCA_003551565.1 Candidatus Brocadiaceae bacterium
CCAGCTGATCAACGCCGGCCGCCGCAACCGTATCGCCAGAGGCTCCGGCGTCAGGGCGGCGGAGGTCAACAGAATGCTCAAACAATTCCAGCAAATGAGGAAAGTTATGAAAAAAATGGCCCGCGGCGGCGGCATGAAACAAATTGAAAAAGCGCTGCCCGACCAGTTCACCGGCCCGGGAGGTCCTCTGGGAAAGGGAATGAGGGAGAGATTGAAAGACGGCAACCAAAAAAAGTAACCTTTTTTTATCAGGCAGGATTATCATGGTAAGACTGAGACTTACGAAGACAGGAAAACGCAACGCTCCACGATGGAGAATCGGTGCGTTCGAGAAAAGAACACGTCGTGACGGTAAAGCTATTGAATACCTGGGCACCTATAATCCGCACGCCGAGGCGCCGGAAGAGAAACTGAATGTCGATATCGAAAGGGTCAAATACTGGCTCGGCAAGGGGGCGCAACCCTCGAAGACGGTGGACCGGCTCCTGAGCCACCTTGACGTCTGATGCCGGCAAACATATAATGGCACGGCTACGATTTGATATTCTGAGCCTTTTCCCCGGGGTGTTCGATCCGTTCCTGCATACCAGCATATTGCGCATTGCAGAAGAGAAACAACTGGCGGAATACCACCTGCACGATATCCGCGATTACAGCGAGGATAAGCACAAAAAAGTCGATGCAAGACCCTATGGAGGGGGGCCGGGAATGGTGCTGCAGTGCGAACCGGTGGTGCGGGCCGTTGAAGCCGTCGGGGCAATGGGTGAGCGGAGCGCCAGGACCATACTGCTGACGCCCCAGGGGAGGAGGTTCCACCAGAAGGTGGCCGAGGAACTGGCGGAGGAGGACAGAATTCTGCTGCTCTGCGGACATTATGAAGGGTTTGACGAAAGAATAAGGAAGCTGTTGAATTTTGAAGAATTATCGATCGGCGATTATGTTCTCAGTGGCGGCGAAGCCGCTGCCATGGTCGTCGTCGATGCCGTGGTGCGGCTTGTGCCGGGCGTTCTCGGGCACGAGGATTCCTCCAGCCGTGAGAGCTTTGCTGAAGGACTGCTGGATTACCCGCAATATACCAGACCGCCGATGTACCGCGGGATGAAGGTGCCGGAAGTGCTTCTGGGCGGGAACCACAGGGAAATTGAGATGTGGCGCCTGCAAGAAGCCGAAAAAAGGACATATGAACGAAGGTCCGATCTGTGCGATGACAATACTCGAGATTCGGAGTGAATGATGACGGCAAACAATCAGAACAATTCTGAACTTAAAGGACAGGATCTGCTGAGGTCGATTGAAGACGAATATGTAGCCGGCGAGAGGCCGGACTTCGGTCCGGGCGATTCCCTGGAAGTGGGGCTGCGCATAAAAGAGGGGGATGTATCCAGGGTGCAGAATTTCACCGGTATCTGTATCGGTCGCAAGGGATCCGGGACATCGGAGACGTTTACCGTAAGGCGCATCGTCCAGGGCGAGGGTGTCGAACGGGTGTTCCCCCTGCAATGTCCTACAATCGACCATATCAAGGTTCTGCGCCGCGGCAGGGTCCGGCGTGCAAAGCTCAACTACCTGCGTCAGCGTAAGGGCCGCAGCGCAAGGGTCCGGGGGAAGATCGAAACCGCCCGGCGGCCCGATGCTTCGCCGAAAGCTTAGCCCGCTTTTTCACGCGTTCTCGGTGGTGCAGATGTGGCGGAAAGCAAACGTCGCCTGCCTGTGCGTGCGCACCTGTCTGCGTCGCGGAAGCGACAGGCAGGCGCAGACAGGCTGTATTTGTCGACGCGAAGTGCGGCTTTTTGCCACAGATGCGCCGCTGAGGACGCGCCCCCGGTGCCTGCCTGCAACAGGCAGGTCAACCGCCGTTTGTCCGGCGCCGAACACACTGTAGAATCTGCAAGCCCTGAAGCAAGCCACCCATCATACTGTTGTTATATCCTTTGTATTAATGATTGCCGTTGGTTTATGAAACATGCTTGTCAGTGCTCTGGTTTGATACCGTGCGCATACCGGGGCATCCCGGACGGGAGTGGGCAGCACTGCACCGGTCAGGATGCTTCACCAAACCTGCAGATCGGGGCACGCGGCATAAATATCGCGGTCGAGCCCGCTGAAGATGTTATGCCTCTGTTCCATCTCCTCAAGTTCCCCGCACTCTACGGCGCCGGTTTCGATGCCGGCGGCCAGTTTTCGGAAGTTGGAAAGATGGGTCTTGAGCCGCCTCCGCGCGTAATCGGCCGCGGCTCCCGTCCCGATCAGAAACGGCCAATCGCTGGACTGCGCCAGCATAAGCTCCCTGATGCATTGTTTCACAGCACGCAGCGTCAGGCCGCCCGACCTGCGGAACCTGTCCACAAGGCGCACCATCTTCTCCTCTGCCAGCGCAAGATGACGATATATCCAGTCGTTATCGCCGCACACCCAAATGTCATAATAGCCCCCGTATCCCCATGTTGAGGGAGACGGGCTGCCGACCTGCATGTGCATTCTTTCCGGCAGGCTGTCCGCAGCCGTTCCGGTCCGCACGCCGCTC
>PUMZ01000062.1 GCA_003551565.1 Candidatus Brocadiaceae bacterium
ATTGAACGACGATGATGAATTTCAGGGTTGTAATTCACGTTATCGCCTCAGGGAAATATAACTGCTTTTATCACTCCGTCGCTGTAATCCCGGCAGCATTCCAGGGCTTTTTGGGTCTCTTCGAGCGGATAGCGGTGGGTAATCAGCCCCTCGGCATCAAATTGTCCGGAACCTATAAGCTCAAGGGCTTCGTCCGCCTTATGGAGGCTTCTGCGTCCGAATATCACCGTCAGCTCCCTCCGGCGGGCGGCGTCTACGGCAAATGGGGCCTGTCCTTCCGGCGGTATGCCTTCAATAAGCACCAATCCCCTTATGCGGGCAAGATGGGGAGCCTGGGTTATGGAACCCTGTTCTCCACCCGCTTCGATCACCACGTCGGCCCCTTCTCCGTCGGTTTTACCATCTATGAAATCCACAAACTTTTCATTGTCTTCGATCTTGCATACCTCATCGGCTCCGCATCGGAGAGCGGCCTCGAGTCTCGCATCATACCTGTCGGAGACATAAACAGGTCCGGCATCCCTGAGCCGGGCGCAGAAGCCTGACACCAGCCCGATTGGCCCTGCTCCTATCACCGCACAGCTCTCCCCCCCTTCGAGATTCAGGAGGTTGTCAACATTATGCAGCCCTATGGCAAGGGGCTCGGCAAGAGTAGCCTCTTCGAAACTCATGGAATCGGGTATGGGATGGAGCTGAGAGGCTTGAACGATATAATATTCAGACAGGCAGCCGTGGACTCCCGCCGAGCCAGCAAATTTGACGTTAGGGCAGACGTTCTCCCTTCCGATACTGCACCACCGGCATGATCCGCAGGGCAGGTCCGGGGAGCACAGGGCCCGGGTTCCCACTTTCACATCGCTGACTCCGGGGCCGAGCCGGGCCACCTCGCCGGCGAACTCGTGTCCCAGCACGAAGGGATAAACGGTGGATGATTCATGATCGCGGCTGCCGGCGAAATAATGGGTATCAGAGCCGCATACGCCAACCGCCCGCACACGAATCAGAACTTCCCCCTCACCCGGTTCGGGTTTTGGTTTCTCCTGCAATTCAATCCTGTTTGGTTCCGTTAAAACGGCGCTTCTCATAATTTTCTCCTATAATTTTTCCAAACTTTGGGTTTGAAAAAAAATTAAAATAACAAATTGAAAATTAACTGGCATATATGGTATACTAAAACTTAACCAATTTAAACTGTAAGCTTAATTAGCCACCCTTATCATCAAAAAAGGCAGTAATCCAGATGGAACACGACGAAGGTGCAGGAAAATCAGAACGCAGTTTCGGTAGGAATGCCCGCAAGGCACTCTTTTATGTGCTGAAGCGTTCCATTACCCTTCTGATAACCGTTGTGATCGGGGTATATCTGACGGTTTTGGTAGCTAACATGGGCGGGGCTGTTGACGAGATACGGGAAGGGCAGATCAGGGAACGGATCTCGATGGCGGTCGGAGACTCACCGGAATTTCGGGAGTTAAGTTCCGAAGAACGGCGTGAGATAATAGAACGGCGTGTGGAGAGGGAACGCCGGCGCCTTGGCCTGGACCAGCCGTTTGTCATTCGGAGTGTTTCTTACCTGACCACCGCTATGAGCCTGGATCTCGGCCGTGCCGAGACCCTGCGCAGCGACAGCGGGTCGGCCCGGGTACGCGCAATTATTCTGGAACGCCTCCCCCCCACCCTTATTCTTTTCGGCCTTGCCGATCTGATTTTATTTTTCACTGCTGTGGTTGCCGCCCTTTTCCTTTCCAGGCGTTATGGCAGCAAGCTAGACCGTCTTATTGTGGGGCTGGCCCCCACCTCGGCTGCGCCGTCGTGGTTTTACGGGATATTCCTGATGCTGGTTTTTGCCGCCGTGCTGGGGGTTTTGCCCTTCGGAGGCATGGTACGTTCCCCGCCCCCCGCCGGGGTGCTGCCTTATATGCTGAGTCTCCTTCGCCACATCATACTTCCACTGGGGGCCATAGTAATCAGCGGGGTTTTTTTGGCCATATATTCCTGGCGCACCTTTTTTTTGATTTATTCACGCGAGGACTACGTTGAGATGGCCAAAGCCAAGGGGCTGCCATCATTCGCTATTGAACTTAGGTATATCCTTCGCCCGACCCTGCCCACAATCATAACAAATTTTGCCCTGATGCTGATTTCGATGTGGATGGGAGCTATAGTGCTGGAGACGGTGTTTAACTGGCCAGGCCTTGGAAGCCTCCTTTTCCGCGCCATAGGGCAGTATGACACCCCGGTTATAATCGGATCGGTCGTTATCTACGCTTATCTGCTCGCCCTGACGGTATTTGTCCTCGACATAGCTTATTCGATACTTGACCCCAGGGTAAGATTGGGGGCTAAAAAATGAACCGGATAATTAAAAGACGGCTTTCGGAACTGCGCGACTACCCTTCCGCAATTTTTGGAATGGTTATAATCCTGCTGCTGGTCACGCTCGCCGTCTACAGCATTTTTTCAATACCTTACGGGGAAGCCATAAGGCTCTGGCGGGCCGACGTAGGCATCTGGG
>PUMZ01000273.1 GCA_003551565.1 Candidatus Brocadiaceae bacterium
GGATAACAGATGGCTATAAAAGTCCAGCACAGTATGTCCGGTCAGGCCATAGGCGATGTCGCTTTCGGCGGCGGCAAGCTCCACGGCAAGGCACAGGCAAGGCAGCAGCAGAACCAGTACCAGCTCCAGCAGGAGATGCTCGAGATCCGCCGGCAGGCTCAGGCTGACGCCGCTATGCAGGCCCAAATGCAGTTCAGGGCCAAACAGCTTGAGCTGGAACAGCGGCAGAGTCAATATGAAGATTTACCGCAGCGTCAGCTGGAGCTTGGCAGGATAGAGAATAAGCTTTTAGATGAACGAAGCCAGCTGGAGTTCTCACATAAACAGAAACAGCAGATGGCCCGGATAAACGAGGCTATGGACTATGTTCAGCGAAACCCCGACGGCTATTATTCGCCGGAAGAACAGCAAGTCCTTATGCGTCAGCTGACAGAGTCCAAACACGGCATACAGCCGACACAGCCCAAAGAGCCTATGCCATGGCCCGAAGAACAGGGCCCGGGGATGATATGGGAAGATGGCCGAGGCAACCTGCTGACCCGCGATCATAACGCAAATGTAAAAGTCCTTCAAAGCCAGGCCGACCAGAGTCTCGGCCCGCGGGATTACTTCCAATTAAATAAGATGGTCTATGACCTTGCAGAGCAGTTATATGACCAGCACCAATACGACGAGCAGCCGCTTACCAGAGAGCAGGCGATGCGACAGGCAAAGGACATACTCGGTTATGACCAGGTAGTTCCCCAACAAAGCGAACAGGATCAGGTGGAAGACCGGCAGGCTATCGAACAGCAAAAGCTGCTGCGGGAAGTTGCACAGACGGTGGCCGACTATAACCTCACCGCCAGGCTGGACGCCTACCCTAAAGACCAGACCAGAAGACAGAGGCGGCTGTGGTTCGACGATAATGTCGTCAATAATCAGGCGGCCAAAAAACAGATACGCAACCTGGCTTCTGTGCTGCAGGCACGACACGGTATAGACAGACATCAGGCACGCAGTATAGCAATCGATGAATACGATAAGTTAAAAGCCCAAGACACCGGCAGAAAGCAGAGCTATCCCAACATAGATTACAACAAGATATGGACAAAACAGGCCGACGAAAAACAGGACGAGTTATATGAACAGCTCTATCCGTACCTGCAATATCTCAGCCCGGACGAATACGATGCGGTCAAGATAGTGGTCGATACCGGAGACGAGCAACAGAAAAAACAGCTGCTTGAACAGTTGAGGGCAATATATGGCACTGACTGACATACTTACCAAAGAGCAGAAACGCCTTATGGGCCGGACCGGACGGCCTTCGCCTGATGTAAGCGGCCTGGCACTGTACGGCGGTCAAGGTGACCAAACAGGCGCCTTTGAGCATCTTCTTACGCCCGAGCAAAGGGAGATACTGCGGCAAAAAAGAATTGAAAGAGACCTCCGCAAGCTCGATGAGATCGACGAGACTATGGCAGGCGTTGGCAGCCGACAGCAGTCGATGGCCGAGCCTGCTGAAACAGCTATGCCTGATTCGCTTGAGTTTGACCCTGCCTCCGGTATGCCTGTCGGTGATTGGCTGCAACCGCCTGAAGTGGTAACCGATGACCAGATCGATAAGGCCGCCCAAGCGGCGGTCGGAGAACTTCCGGGCCGACCGCAGACGCCTGATGATCCGGGTATTCTTGAAGGTGCCGACAGAGCCGTTGCCGACAGCATGTATGCCGCGTCGCAGCGGCTAAGAGAGGGTATGGATCAGGTACTCGGCGAGGACATACCAGCGGTGGCCGAGGCGTTCGGTATCCTTTATCGCGGCGAGAGTCCCTACGAAGAAGACGCAGATTTTGACGGCGGTGTTTCGGGGATATTAAAAGGCGAACTCAAACAGGCTCCCCGATCATTAAAAACTACGATAGATAAAATATCGGCCCCGGTAATCGGAAGGATACTGCATCTTGGAGGTTCGCTGGACTATCAGCAGCTTCAGTCAGAGATAGACGATGAGATAGAAAAGTTAGGGGGCTTCGGCCCGGTGGCTCCGCATCTTGTATCCGATGCGGCACTTACTTATATCCGATGGAAGAAGGTCTATCCGGCACTTTTTAAGGCCGCCGGTTACGGCCGCAAGGCACTGGCCGCGGCGGCGGGAAAGTCCGAATCGCTTGGCCGGGCCAAGAAGCTGCTCGATCCGCTTGGCGGGTGGGAATACCTAAAAGAAAGGCTTCCAAGCCAGATAAACTCAGCCGAACATGTGGCAAAATCCGTAGTTGACGGCTATGTCGCAGGTGGAGCCGCCGGTGCGCTTGAGTCTATAGGCACAACCGATGATGCGGTTGAGGCTTTTGCCAATATACACAGCAGCGGAAAGGGTATGGCAACCGTTGCCGCTGTATTCGGGGCTGCTTCAGCGATAGACAGTGCGATGTATGCCCGTGCGGTCAAGAAGGATCTATACGATAAATATGATACAGGTGTTGACCGAAAGTTCCGCAGCTCAAAGGAATGGAAGGCAATGCA
>PUMZ01000209.1 GCA_003551565.1 Candidatus Brocadiaceae bacterium
CCCGCCGTTACCTGTGAAAGCATATTTCGCCGCTGCTGTTGAGCGCACGGGACCATATTGGAAGATCCGGACGGAAATCCCGTGGAAGGTCCGGACGGGGAAGCGATCGTTTTCACCGTTCATCGGGGAGAATTGAAAAAGGTGGAGTTTAAGGTCGAACAGCCCGGCGTCTATCGGCTGGTCTGTCAGGATCATCTTCCGACTATGGTGATGAATATCCATGTCATGGCGGAGGGACGTTAATGCCCGTTCAACTTTTTTTGAAAACTGGAGGTGGAACGATGAAGATTATGCTCGTGTTGACAATGGCCGCTGTTGCGGGAACACTCATGTTTGGTTGCGGCGGAGATAACGATGAAGAAGTAGGGGCGGCGCCCGACCACGGGGAAGTGGAGGTTGATGCCGAGCTGGAGATTGCCGGGGGGGAATTTTATTACGAACCGGATGAACTGACAGTTGAAGCCGGTTCGGAAGTCAGGATCATCTTTGCCAATGAAGGAGAAGCTGCCCATGACCTGATTATCGATGATGTGGGCGGCACTGCGATCATCGGGCCCGGGGACTCCGCCAGCTTCGTGTTCACGGCTCCGGAGGAGGAAGATGTCCTGGTGTTCTACTGCAGCATCGGTCAACACAGGGAACACGGCATGGAAGGAACGATAGCAATCATCGAGTAATGCGACATCAACACAACGCTGGAGCGGGCATAGCCGTCGATCTGCATATAACCGCCGATGGAGATATGAACCTGAGGTCTGGCCATGAACTTTCGGAAGAGTTGAAATGCCGCCGGAGATATTCATAAGGCCCGCAGGTGGTGGACGTTGTCATGCACCTGGAGCCTTGCACCGAAGGCAGGGGGGTGGTGATATTGCAACTGGATACGTTCTCTGCCGAAGACCCCCTTTATTCACGATGGGAAGGAATTATTGCCTTTGGGTTGTATGCGGTTTACCGGATATCTTCCCACTGCAGCCTGATCGAGTTCGAGATCACCGTTATGGAACTGAGCGCCATGGCGATGGGAGCCATGACCGGATGCAGCAGGCCGAGCATGGCGGTCGGGATGGCCACGACGTTGTAGAAAAACGCCCAGAAAAGGTTCTGCTTGATTTTGAGAAAAGTCGCCCGGCTCAGTTTGACCGCACTGACCACGGCTCCGAGCTCACCGCGCACAAGCGTGATGTCCCCGCTTTCAATGGCCACGTCCGTGCCGGTGCCCAGTGCTATGCCGACGTCCGCCTGTGCCAGCGCGGGGGCATCGTTGATGCCGTCACCCACCATCGCCACCGGTCCGGTCTCGGACTGAATGCGTTTAATCTCCGCCGCCTTCTCGTCCGGCATGACGTCCGCCAGTACGCCCTCGATGCCTGCCTCTTTGGCGATAGCACGGGCTGTGCGCGGGTTGTCGCCGCTTATCATCACCATCTCAAATCCCATCTTCCTCAGTTCGTTCACCGCGTCCACAGAACCGGGCTTGAGGGTGTCGGCCAGGCCCAGCGCGCCGACGACTTTCCCGTCCACAGCCACGAGCATGGTGGTGCGGGCGTTTTCTTCCAGTTCTGTCATGGCCCCTTCCGCCGCGGAGTAATCGATCCCCTCCTCCTCCATCAGGGCGCGCGTGCCCACCGCTATCCGCCGGCCATCGACGCTGCCGGTTATCCCGCGCCCGGTCACCGCACGGAAATCGGAGCTGTCCCCGAGCTCCCCGACGCCTTCCTCTTCGGCTTTTGCCACGACCGCGCGCGCGAGCGGGTGTTCGGAGTTGTTCTCGAGCGTGGCGGCCAGGTAGAGCAGGTCACGTTCGTCGGTACCGCCGAGCGGCGCCAGGTCGGTCACGACCGGCTCGCCGCGCGTGAGCGTGCCGGTTTTGTCGAAGACAATCGTTCCGACATCTTTCATGAGTTCGATGGCCTCTCCGGACCGGATGAGTATGCCGTTCTGCGCCCCGCGCCCGCTCCCGGCCATGAGTGCAGTGGGCGTGGCCAGCCCCAGGGCGCAGGGGCAGGCGATCACCATGACGGCGATGGCGGCGAATACCGCCAGTGAGAAGCGCCCGAGGGCGGGGTCGACCCAGGGCAGAAACCCGCTTGCCCGGTCGGCCACGGACTGAAACTGCGCCGGGAAGACCATCCACATGATGAATGTTATAATGGAAATGGAGATCACCGCCGGCACGAAATAGCCGGTTACGCGGTCGGCGAACGCCTGAATAGGCACCTTGGTGGCCTGCGCCTCGCGCACCAGCTCGACCACCTGAGACAGAAAAGAGTCCTTGCCCACCTTTGTGGCCTCGACCTTGAGTATGCCGTCCTGATTCACGGTGGCGCCGATAACTTCGTCCCCCTTCCCGCGAGTGACCGGGATTGATTCCCCGGTGGCCATCGATTCGTCCACCGAACTGCGCCCTTCGGTGACCACGCCGTCGGCGGGGATCTTTTCCCCCGGCCTGACCACCATCACATCCCCCTCTTGCACCTCACCGATGGGAACCTCCACTTCTTCTCCGTCCCTGAGAACACGCGCGCTTTTAGCGCCCATTTCCATAAGCTCCCGGATGGCCCGGCTCGCGCGCCCGCGGGCCATGGCCTCGATATAGCGGCCCGCAAGGTGGAAAGCCAGAATCATGGCGGCCACCCCCGAGTAGTTGTCGATGCCCGGCACCAGGGCGGCGAGCGGGGCGGTAACAAACGCCGCCGCCGTGCCCAGCGCGATCAGCGCATCCATGTTGGGTGAGAGATGAAGCATGCTTTTTGTAGCGCTGGCAAACGTTTCCTTCCCCGACAGAGTGATAACGCCCAGCGCCATCGCCAGCATCAGGATGTCGTATGCGGGCACGGGGACGTTAAAGAACATGTGTGCGGCCATAATGGCCATCATGGGAAGGGTGATGGACCAGGCAACGATCATTTTGCGCCGTGTTGCCGCAAGTTCGGCGTCCTGCTGTTCTCCCTCTCCACCGGGTTCTTCATCGGATAGGATTTCCGCTCCATATCCCGCCCCGCCCACGGCCCCGATGAGGTCGTCGGCGGAAACGGCGGACGGGTCGTAGCTGACACTTGCCCGTTCGGCGGGAAAGTTGACGGAGGCCGACAGGACCCCGGGGGTCTTGCTCAGGGCCTTCTCGATGTTATTGGCGCAGCTTGCGCACGTCATGCCGGACAACGACAGCGTGCAGGAGGCGGCGCCTTCATCATCTTTCTCTCCCTTCGGCTGCGCCCCGTATCCCGCTTTCTCCACGGCCGCAACGAGGTCGTCTTCCGAGGCGGCATCCGGATCATACTCGATGCGCGCCTGACTGGCGGGGAAGTTGACCGATGCGGATAGCACGCCCGGCGTCTTTTGCAGGGCCTTCTCGATATTGGAGGCGCAGCTTGCGCAGCTCATGCCCGTCAGGGCAAGGGTGGAGGAGGCGCCGGCCCCGCTTGCGTTTCCACCCTCCGTCTCCGCAGGTTGTTCTTCTCCGGGAGCGGGGACGGGGCACGATTCTTCTTTCCCCTTTTCCTCGGATTCAATGTATTGCTCCGGATTTTCCTCGAACACATCTTTGCATGAGGTGTTGCAGAAATAATATATAGTTCCCGCATGTTCCAATTTTGCCGCCGCGTTCTCTTCACGCACTTCCATTCCGCACACCGGGTCAGTTGGCATGATATAGCTCCTTTTCAAATTGACGGGCAATTAATATGTAGGATTTAATCATATTTAATCGCTTGACTCAAAGAACAAGGTCGTTTGCCGTTGTCTTTAACGGGACCTCGGGCGTTTCACGCCCGGCCGCCTGAAATCCGTTTTATTGCTTAAATTCGTCAATCAAAGCGGTCATAGTTTCCCCGCGTCACCGAAGATCATTCTGGTGTTCCCGCCGAAATAAAGGCCGGTATCCGCTCCGCACCAATCCTATTGTGCAGTGTAGGTTCGGCGGAGGTGGGTGTCAACCCTTTTATGCGGCATCTGCCCGGCTTGCTTCTCTCCGGACTTGAGCGCTTCGCCTCCAGCGGGTATAATTTTCAGTCATGAACGACACGACACTAAAGAGAAAAGCGTTGCTTGTGGCCGGTATAGTGCTGAGTGCGGTGATACCGCTTTTTTTTGTCGACTATGCGGAACCGGACCGTGTGAGGACGTTCACCAAGCTGCTGGCGAAAACCGGATCCCTGGCCGGCACGGTGCTGCTCATGTGGCAGTTCATCCTGGGGTTTCGGCCGTTCAGCGCCAGGCTGGTTCCGGATCTGCTCTGGTCGTACAGACTCCACAGGCTGGTGGGCATTTTCGGCATCTTCCTCATCGCGCTGCACCCCATCTTCATCACGATCTATTACGCGCGCATCGGCATGGCAAATCCCTGGCATCTCGATCCAGGCAGTTTCGACAGCTGGATTGTGGTGAGCGGAATCGTTGCCTTCGCCATAATGGCCGGCGTGGTACTGAGCAGTACCGTCATGCGCGGCTGGTTGCGAAAGAAACGATGGTACGGCCTCCACCTGAGCACATACCTTGTACCGCTGCTTGTGTTCGGGCACAGCCTGCCGATCGGGATGACATTGCAGCAAACCGCCCTGCGTTACATCTGGTTCGCGATGGCGGCGGGATTCGGTCTCTTTGTCATAATACGCATTGCCGGCGCCTTCGGTTGGCGCCGGGGGCATTACAGGGTGTCGTCAACAAGGAGTCTGTCGCCGGATGTGACGGAGATCATGCTGGACTATGAGAAAGGCCGCCTGATCCAACCCGGCATGGGACAGTTCGTCTATATTAATCCCGGGCGGCATTTCGGCGGTTCGAGACCTTTCACCGCGATGCACTTCGACCCGGACAACAACAGGCTCGGTCTGGCGATCAAGGGGCAGGGCGAAAGAAGTGAGAATATCAGGAATATCGTCCCGGAAGAGCAGGTGATGGTGGACGGGCCTTACGGCGTCTTTCTGGACGCTGCTGTTCAGACCGACAGAGACATGGTGATGATCGCGGGAGGGATCGGCATTACCCCTTTCGTGCGGCTGGCCGATTACCTGCAGCGCCACGAACGGCGCCGGGGATGGCTTTTTTACGGACATACAACCCGGGTTGATATCCCGTACAAAGAAGAGCTTGAATCGCTGGATAACGTAACAGTCGTACCCGTGATCAGCGACGATCACGCCTATCCGGGTGAAAAAGGCTATATAACCCTTGAACTGATGGAGCGCTACCTGCCCGGCGCACTGGACAGCTATGAATTCCTGCTCTGCGGCCCCCCTGAAATGATCAGGACACTTGAGATCGCGCTGCATGACGAGGGGGGAGTCCCGGCGGAACAAATCCACCATGAACTCTTTCAGCTGTGAGCCTGTTCTTGACCGGGGGGAATTTGCTGCAGCAACGACCTCTGACGCATTGCCGCCCTGATTCTTTCAACGTTCCCTTGCGGGGCCGCATTTTTCGAGATTCTCCGGACGCTTCGCAGTTCCATAAACCATTACGAACCGCGCAGGGCCGCAGTCAGCCGTGCCACCCGCTCTCCGAGCGTACGGGCTATGGCCAGTTCGGTCTCATCCGGCGGCTGATCGGCCTCGGCCCCGACAACGGCGGTCGCACCGTAGGGGGTGCCGCCCCCCGTCGTGGTGAGCAGATTCTGTTCGCTGTAAGGCACGCCGGCGATCAGCATGCCCTGGTGGATCATGGGCATGTACATCGTAAGCGGTGTGGTTTCCTGCCCTCCGTGAAGGCTGGCCGTGCATGTGAAGACCGCACCGATTTTATCGATCAGCGCGCCTTCAAACCACAATCCCGCGGCCGTATCCCATACGTTCTTGAGAGGGGCCGCCATGTTCCCGAATCTGGTGGGCGAGCCCATAATAAGTGCATCAGCGTTTTTCATTGTATCCAGCTCAAAAGCCGGATATTTCGCCTCCAGTTTCTCTTTGCTGTCCTTCCAGCCCGGATCACCGTCGATGATCTCCTGCGGGGTGAAGTTGTCCCTGACATACGCCAGTTCGGCCTCCATTCCATCCACCGAACGAACCCCTTCTGCCACCGCATCGGCCATCAGGGCCGTATTGCCATAACGGCTGTAAAACACGATATAGGTGTACATAGCCAGCCTCCGTTTATCCAAGAGAACTCATGTCACCGGTAAGAAGGGCGTCTTCCTGAGTCAAAAACCATTGTTTGTTGTCTTTCAGGTATTCTTCGGTATTGCGGAGCATCTCGTAATGCTGATTTTCTTCCTGCTTGAGACGTTCCAGCAGTTGCTTTGTCGCATCGCTATCGGCCAATCCTGCGGCCCGGGCATAAAGGTCGTAACTATCCTTTTCCATTTTCAGCGCCATCTCCAGGGCGTCCTGGTCTTCCGCCGTAGCAGCCAGCTCCGAGACTTCCCGGCTGCTGATCTCAGAGAACACGGTCCGTATGCGCTCCGCCGGCAGGGGCATATTATCGACATCAACCCCCATTCCTTTCCCCATCTTCTCTACCATGGAAAGATGCCTTTTTTCGTCCTGCGCCAGAGAATCAAAAAACCGCTTTGCCATCTCGCTGGTGGCACTATCGCGTGCCTTTTCATACAGTTCCCTGCCGTCGATTTCCATCTTGCGAGCTTTCTGCAAGATATCATGAATGTTGTTGGTCATAGGTGACCTCCTGTCAGATAGATTCTTTGTTCACTTCTTCGGCCATTTCATCCACTTCTTCGGCGCCGTTGTTCATCAGTTCCTGTTCCTCGGGAAGCAGGATGTTGAGCAGCCGCTGGAACTCTCCGGCGTGCTCCCGTTCTTCATCAGCAACATCCTGCAAGACCTCCGCTGCCAGCTTATCGTCGGTCGCATCCGCAAGCGCTTCATACAGGTGGATGGCCTCCTGCTCCGCCGCAAGGGAAAGGCGAAGCGCACGGGAGAGCTCGCGCTTTGTCATCTTACGTCCGGGTTCCAGTCCAACGAACGGATTCATGAAGTCCGGCATTTTGGTTACCTCCCTGTTAAAGAACGTCGCAATTGCGGGGAAAAGCGCCGTACGGCTTGTTCGCACCGCACAACCTCCACGATCACACTCTTTTTCCATGCGTGCCGACAATTTGCCGCCGGCAGAGACATACTCAGCCCTGAACGCCTGAAAAGGGCGTCGCATTGATGCAACCGCACCCTTTACAGTATAGGTGCGGCAGAGGCAGATGTCAACCCATATGTTCGGCATTCCTTTTTCCCGTTTGTCTCAAAAAAACAAAGTATACTCCTGTACTTGCACTTAGCATTTTCCACCTGCAGGAAACGGGCCCGTTGCGCTCCGGCAAACAGGTGGTGGGGGAGGGCAAAGTTGCCGTGACGTCTCCCGCTTGACACCGCCCCTGCTGTTTCATATAATAAAACTATAAATTTATTGTCTCAATTTTTGAAACCGAGTCCGGCTCACCGGCTCAAGCAAAGATGAATATTACACTGGAAAAAGGGTTGAGGGTGCTGGAATGTCTGGCCCGTCGTGCCGAACCGATGCCGTTATCGGATATCGCGGAGTCGGTCGAGGCTAATAAAAGCACCGTATCCAGGATGCTGGAAACGCTGAAACATCATGGGTATGTACAGCAGGAGGGCCGCAGGGGGAGTTATCGTGCGGGGCTGAAAGTTCTGACCCTGTCTGCCAACATTTTTGACAGAATGTTGCTGCCGCGCAAGGCCGGGCCTTTCATGTACGAACTGGGGGAAGAGAGCGGGTGCGAAATATTTCTTGCCGCCGCGACCCAGGGAAGAGCCGTGATCATCTCGGTCTATTACCCGAAAGGACGCAGGATATGCGATGTCGGATCGTTCGGCCATGAAAGCAGTTTTTACTGCACGGCGCTCGGCAAGGTGGTTGCGGCATTCCAGCCCCGGGAAACCATTCATCAGCTGATACGGTCGGAAACGCTGGTCCGGAGGACCGAACAAACGATGACCGACCGCAACCGCCTGCTCGAGGAGTACAACGCAGTAAGGGAAACGGGCAGGGGGTTCAGCCGTTACGAAAACTCCCCGGACACCTTTGGAACCGCCGCTCCCATACGCAATCATGAAGGGCGCGTCATCGCTGCTCTTGGCCTTGCCGCCCCCAAAAGCCGGGCGGAGGAACACGGAGAAGGTCACTTTGCGGATATGCTGGCAACGGGTGCGGAAAGGATCAGTTTTGCGCTCGGTTACGCGGCTGAATCGATGGTATGAATGCCGGGCGATTCCGCCAATGTTGTATTTTACAGATTTGCATTTCACAATCACTTGAAAAGGAGCAGTGGAAACATGACAGGACAAAACCACGTCACCGCCGCTGATGTGAAGAACATGGCCGGCAAATTCGGGGCGGATCTCACGGGCATAGCGTCCATCGAACGCTTCAGGAATGTCCCTGAAAATGAAAATCCCGAACAGATATTTCCCGAAACCCGGTCCGTCATTGTTATCGGGCGGCGTATTGCACGGGGCTCCCTCCGGGGAATAGAAGAGGGCACGCAGTTCGGGTTATACAACCTGTACGGTTACGACTGGCTTGAGAACCGCTTCCTCGCCTCAGCGACCTACAACCTGGCTGAATTTTTGGAAGACAGCGGGTATGAGGCGGTGCCCGTGCAGAATCTGCCGAAAGAAATCGGTCCGACGGGTCTCAGGGTGGCGGACGGCAGGGCGGCCCCCAATGTCCTCATTGATTTCGACCGGGCGGCCGTCCGGGCCGGGCTGGGGGAAATAGATTACGGCGGTTTTCTGCTGACTCCGGAGTTCGGGACACGTCAGAGGGTCCAGATCGTTTTGACCGATGCCGAACTGCGCCCCGACCCGCTGTGCGAAAAAACATTATGCGACTTTCAGGATAAATACAGTGATTTCTGCCCACTTGACGCCATCGATCCCGGGGGAGAGACCACACTCGGGATCTGCGGGAAAAAGATGCGTGTGGCCGGCATCGACTTTGAGACGTGCAGAGAATGCGGGAACGGAGCGGTGAACAACAGGTATTATCCGGAGGGGCCGCCGGATCGGATAGCAGCGGCCTGCGGCAGGTCGGTCTATGCCGAGCTCGAACGGCGCGGGAAAATTGAGCGCGGCTTCAGGACCGCTTTCAGGAAAAGGCCGGTATGGAACCGGGTGGGAAACAGGGTCGAGCTCCGGGACGGGAAATAGGACGGCTGAGCGCTTTTTCCGGCCGGAGCTGTTTTTTTAGGGCGGCGGGCCGAGCAGCTCGGGATAACACGAATCGGAGAGCCTTTCAAATGATGGAAATGACAAAAGAAGACATAAAGAGTTTTGCCCTGGGAAAAGGTCTGGACCTTGTGGGCGTTTCCAGTATCGCGCGGTTTGACGGCGCGCCCGCACGCATGCACCCGGCAAGCATCCAGCCGGAAGCCAAAAGCGTCATCGTGGTGGGCAGGCGGATAGTCCGGGGGGCGTGGAGGGGGATCGAGGAAGGCACCTACTGGCCGTCCTATACGACGTTCGGCTATCACGGACTCCTCAACACCCACTTCATACCGTCGCCGCTGTATGAGACGGCATGCTTTATCGAAGACGGGGGATACGAAGCCGTGCCATACTATCCGGGGGTGCCGGAGACACAGCCCGATGTGGAGCCGCTGCGGCCCGGCGCGGCCGCCCCCGACGTCCATCTGGCCATACGTATCGCCGCCGTGGCGGCAGGGTTAGGGGAGATCGGGTGGTCGAAAGTCTTTCTTACCTCCCGCTTCGGCCCCAGGCAGCGCCTGGCCGCCATCATAACCGATATGGAGCTGGAACCCGATCCCCTCGTAGAACCCGGGACCATCTGCGACAAATGCATGAACTGTGTGGAGGGCTGCGCCCCCGACGCCATACCACACATAAAAGAGAAAAAGACCGTCAGTATTAAAATCGAAGATAAAACATATGAATGGGGGGACGTTGATATGGGCAAATGCACCCTCTCCTATCACGGCGGTGACTCTTCAGTTTCCCCTTTTATCCACAAGGCTTTTCCCGGATGGAACATCGACGTGAAAAAACAGAACATGTCCGAAGAAGCGGCTTATAAGTTCTGCTGGTCCCTTTCCCTGGGCTCCTGGCGGAAAACTCCGGAATTCCCGGAGGGGTATATAATCCCCGGCCACGCTGACCTTGGTAAGTGGGGTGTCGGCGGCAGCTACGGGATAGAAGGCAGCAGGGGCTGTATGCGGAGCTGTTTCAACCATCTGGAAGGAAAAAGAAAGGCCGGGCAACAATTTGAAAACCCCGAATTCATCCATCGAAAAAGGTGGATGCTGCCGATCGAGTGTGAAGGCGATAAAGGATCAAACCGGTAGGAAGACGGCCCCAACGACCTCCGCAATGGAACAGTCCCACCGGACGAAAGAATAACAACATAACATGGCCGGACGGGAAAAGATGTTCTTCCCGCATCCCGGTATCTACTGCTCCACCGTATTGATTTCTGTTCCCGTCCCACTTACAATGGTCCACAGATGGATGTCCTGTCGGAGGTCGTTGGTGTTAAACCGCTTATTGCACGCGTTCTCAGTGGTGCAGACGCGGCAAAAAGCAAACGACGCCTGCCTGTGCGTACGCACCTGTCTGCGTCGCGGAAGCGACAGGCAGGCGCAGACAGGCAGTATTCGCATACGCGAAGTGCTGTGGAATCGGGTTTTCGGTCGGACACTCAGGAGGTAAAACGTATGGCGGAAAAAAACAAGAGGCATTCAAAAGTTGTGGTTGTCGGCGCTGGTTCCGTAGGAGCCACATATATTTATGCGCTTTTGCAAAAAGGGTTGGCTGAAGAGATCGTCCTTATCGATATCGATCACCGGCGTGTGGAGGGAGAAGTGATGGATCTCTCGCACGGTCTTCCCTATGTCCCGCCTGCGGTTGTCCGGGGCGGGGATTACGACGAATGTGCTGATGCCGGGCTCATTGTGGTTACAGCAGGCGCCAGCCAGTCACCGGGGCAGTCGCGCACGGACCTGGTGCGCCAAAATGCAGAGATCATAAAAAACATCAGTCTTCAAATTGCGGAAACAGGATCGGAAGCCGTACTGGTGATGGTCACCAACCCCGTCGATACCCTCACTCTTGTCGCTCAAAAACATCTTGGATGGCCTGTGCACAGGGTTATCGGGTCAGGAACCGTGCTGGACAGTGCGCGGTTCCGATACCTCATCGGCCGCCGATGCGGTATTGATGTGCATAATATTCACGCCTATATTCTCGGCGAACACGGCGATTCGGAATTCCCAGCATGGTCCCTGACACACGTGGCGGGGGTCGCTATCAAGGAATACTGCCGGCTCTGCGGTCATTGCAACGGGGAGGAAAATCCCCTGTTGGACATCTTTGAGGAAGTTCGTAATTCGGCATACCATATCATCGATTACAAGGGGTCCACGTTTTTTGGTATCGGCATGTCGTTGTCGAGGATCAGCGGGGCCATCCTGCGTAACGAACACAGCATACTTACGGTGTCATCCCGGGTGAGCGGTCATTACGGGTTGCCCGAGGTCTGCCTGAGCCTGCCGGCCGTGGTGGGGAAAGAGGGTGTGCGGCGGCTGGTCACTCCCGAGCTGCCTTCGGAGGAACGCGATGCTCTGGAACGATCCGCCGCAACGATCCGCGAAACCTGCGAAAGCATTGGAAAATGATACTATCCCCAATATTTCACGCGTTTTTGCATGCGTACATTTGTACGGGAACCTATCTTTTGGTATAATAGTTGTTTAGGCGGCAACTTTTAACCAAAAAGAGAGGTTCCCGATATGACAGAGTGTA
>PUMZ01000132.1 GCA_003551565.1 Candidatus Brocadiaceae bacterium
AATCTCCATCCATGCACTATCTTACTCCAAAAGCACCCTTTCCACATTCGCCGTTTAGTATAATTATGCACAATAACCACTTAACGACAGGATTGTTGAATTTTTGGGGAAACTCCTGGGTGAAGCAGGATTGCAGGGACATGGTCACCACCCTCGCGGAAGAGAAGTCAGCCCGCCCCGGGGCGGGCCGCACCCGGCAAAAAATCTCCTGACCTGAGCAAAAGCATGACCCCGAGCCTCTTTTGGGGTGAGCCCCGGAGGGACGTGACAACCTTCGCTTCCGGATTTTGTTTCGCCCCTTGCGGGGCTGGTTGGATCGCGTGTTCTGCGTTTCCCCGGGCTCCCTCTGGTCGCCCGGGGCTACCTGTCTGCGCCTGCCTGTCGCTTCCGCGACGCAGACAGGTGCAACCTGCCTGCCATGCGATGGCGCAGGCACGACGCACAGGCAGGTTGTTGCAGACGGCCCTTCGGGCCTGAATACAGGCAAAGGGCGTTTGCTTTCTGCCGCATCTGCACCACCGGGGAGCGTGGCCGAAAAGGTTGCAACAGGTTTGTAGTGAGCCCCTTCAGGGGCTCAGGAACCCGGAAAATGCCACGCTAAAGGCAGGCTTGAAAGCGTCCACTACGAGCCGGGTTTTCGGCCAAGACCCCGTCTTGCGGCCGCTCTTCTTCCCCAACAAGCAGGGGGGGATATTACTTGCCTATACAGAACCGGCTGAAAATGCGATTCAGCACATCCCGGTTTCCAACCGCCCCCGTTACCCGCCCCAGCGCATCGGAGGCCTCCTGCAGGTTCAGCGCAGCGAATTCGTAGCCGAGCCCCGACCCTACGGCGGCTTCGGCGTCCTGTATCCGCGCAATCGCCTCCCTGACCGATTCCCGCTGGCGGGCGTTGAACAGGCACCCGGAAGGGGAGGCGTCGACCTCCCCTTCGGTCACCATCTTCGCGATGGTGCTTCTCAACTCCCCAATTCCGTCACCGTAAAGCGCGGAGACGCGGACGATAGAGGTTGCCGCCTCCGAAAGCCACCCGGCAGCGGCTTCTTGCGGGAGGTCGCATTTGTTCAGGACGCAGACGAGACGGGATTTTTCCACCTGAAGCACGATGTCCTTCCAGCTTCCGGGCACCGGCACAGAGGCATCGAAGACCATGACCACAATCCGCGCCCCGCGGATAAGGTTTGCAGCGCTCCGTGCAGCGAGCGCCCCGATGCCGTCCCCGTCCGTTGCGGTATCCGGCGCCCCGCGCCGCAGTGCCGCAAGGTCTTCCAGCCCGGCGGTATCGCAGAATGCAAAGGACATCCCGTCGATGTCGATATTTTCCTGCACGTGATCGCGGGTTGTCCCGGCGGTCGGATGCACTATCGCATTCTCTTTTCCGCTGAGGCGGTTGAGGATGCTGGATTTGCCCGCATTCGGCGGACCGCAAAGCGCCACACTTATGCGGGCGCCGGCGGGTTCCTCATAACGTTGCCCGGATTCGTCCTGCAACGTTTCACGCAGTTTCCGGCAGTTTTCGAGAACGTCCCGTTCGGAAATGATTTCTATCTCGTGGGCCTCGAAATCCAGAGCCGCCTCGATTGTGGCCCTTAAATCGGCGATATTATTTTGCACAGCCTGGATGGTTTTCGATGTTTCGCCGGCCAATCCGGCGTTTGCCGCCAGCAGCTCGGATTTGTTGCGTGCGTTGATGATATTCAGTACGGCTTCGGCCTGCGCGAGGTCGATGCGTCCGTTCAGAAAGGCCCGCTGCGTGAACTCGCCCGGGCCGGCGAGGCGCAGTGCATCGGGGAACGACTCGAGGATTGCATCGAGGACCATCTCCACCAGCGCCGGCGAGCCCGGCACATGCAATTCCATGACATCCTCTCGCGTGTAGGACATGGGCGCGCGCATGACGTAGAGCGTGGCGGGGATGGAGACTTTTTCGCCGGGCAGGCGCCAGCGTCCGGAGGGGGCGCTGAAGCCGGTGCGCAGGTCTCCGCCGGCGTCCGGTTCGAAAAACGCCTCGATCACAGGCAGGGCGTTTGGACCGCTGAGGCGGATGATGGCCCGCATGGCCGCGCCCTGCGGCGAAGAGATCGCGACGATCGTATCGTCCGGGTAAGATGACATCATAGCCTCAGTATAAATTCTTTTGGCCGATAATCACAAACGTTCTTTCGGAACAAGCAGCCGGGAAGCTGTTGCAAAAGCGACGGCAAAACAAATTGCTGTGATGCAGACCGCCAGCCAGCTGTGGCGATAGGTGCCGGTGATGTCGGCGATCTTCCCGAACACGGGCGGCCCGACTATCACGCCGCTGCGGCTGAAGATAAGTGCCATACCCGTCGCCATTCCGGAATGATTTATATCCACCGATTCGGTGATGGTTGTGAAGAACAGTGCCATCGTGCCCAGGCAGATAAACCCCGTAACGAAAGCGATAATCAGTCCCGTTGCATACGGGAAGGGGAGACGTCCGGCCGAAACACCCATCAGCAGCGATACGATGGAGATGGAAGCCGCCACGCAGCACAATGCTCTGTGCCGGTTGCCGTGCAGGACCTTATCGCTGATGAGCCCCCATCCGGACATCCCGGCGACAGCGCCGATCTGCAATGCGGCCAGTCCCATACCGGCCCGGACCGGCGAAAGCTGGAAGTCCTCGGTCAGGAACAGTGCAAAATGCGCTCCCACACTGCTCATGACACAGCCCAGCAGTATGCCGAAGGCGCATACACTCAGGAAGCGCAGGATACCCCTCAGGCCACCGAAGCTTTTCAGGAAACCGGCATCAGGCGCCGCGGGGCCGTCCTCCGGGACGTCGAGGTTGTTTTCGGCCGGGTAGTATCGCACGATAACCACCGCCACCGCCATGGCGAAGAGCGCGGAGGTGAAGATTGCGGGCCTCCACCCGAAGCGGGTGGCTATCAGGGGCAGCAATGCGGCCGCGACCATACCGCCGGAGTTGCCCCCGGAATGTGCGATCCCCATTGAAAACGCCCGGCGGTGCGCCGGGGCATTGTGCATGATGCTGCGGCTGACGGAGGGGGTGATGACGCTGAAAACCACGCCGCAAACGAAGGCCAGGGCAAGGAGGAACCGGTACGTGGGGGTTTGGGAGACAACCATCATGACCGCTGCGATGCCGGTGACGCCAAATATCAGTCCTTTCCGGGTCCCAAGGATATCGATCAGGCGCCCGCTGAAGATGGCGACTGCCGTGGCGCTCAGGAAGTAAAAGGTCGAGTAGAGTCCGGCTTGCGCGCGTGTGAGATCGAACTCTTCCCTGATTATGGGTAACAGGGAGAATATCCCCTGCATATTTGCGCCCACTGCGGCGTAAGCGGAAGCCAGCAGAACCGGAACAAAAAGCAACCGTCCCGGACCTCCGCTGTTGCGTGTATCTGTGTTTTCGATTTCGTTTTCCATTACAATATCTCCCGTCTTGTTTGCAGACGGACGCAACTCGTATTACAATAGTCGTAATGATTTTTTTTCGGGTATGATATCCAGGAGAAAGATATGGGCGATCGAGGTTATACCATTGGTATCCTGATAGGAAGCATTCTGCTTTTAAGCGCCGGGATCGCATTAACGTGGGTTGAGATCCAGGAATACCGCCATGGCGTTGAGCGGCCCCATCGCGAGTTTGCGGCCCCCGCTGAGCGCCCCGGTCCGGGTCCTGAAATGGAAGAGTAACTCCTGCTGTTACTTCACGGATCCGGGTGGAGCGGTTACGCGTACGGCATTTGCGGTTTCAGGATGCTGAAAGAGCGGGGCGGCAGGCCCCTGATTCTGTTTCAAGAGGTTGCTTGAAAAAGAATTTCCAACAGTATAATCGGCCGGCGGAAAGATTGCAAGATGCCGCGCGGGTGGATAATATGGTAAAGGGATACAAAGAGCAAAGATGAGAATTTTTCGCAGGCGCAAAAAAGACGACTCACCGCAGGCCGGCTCCGGAGGCGACGCCGATACAGCCGTTGCGGAGAGCAAAGGTTTGGTGGAAGGGCTGCGTTCCGGTTTGAAGAAGACGCACGACAAGATTACGGGCGGGCTCAAATCGGTTCTGAAGGGCGGCGGAAACCTGGATGAGGAGCTGATCGAACAGGTCGAGGAACAGCTCTACCTGGCCGACATGGGTCCGCGCACAGTGCTGCGTTTGTGCGATCAGCTTCGGGAGGCCTACAAAGGCGGTGAGATCGCGGAGACCGGGGAAGTCATACCTTTTCTCAAAGAACGTATCAAGGCCGATCTTGCCCGCTGGGATACCGCACTGAAGTTGCCTGAAAATCCCCCCGCGGTCATTCTGGTGGTGGGCGTGAACGGTTCGGGGAAAACCACCACTATAGGGAAACTCGCGCACAGGTTCCGCAAGGAGGGCAAGAGCGTGCTTTTGGCCGCATGCGATACCTTCAGGGCCGGTGCGGGGGAACAATTGAAGATATGGGCGGAATGGACCCGATCGGAGATCGTGAAAAACGAAAGCGCCGATCCGGCTGCAGTCGCTTTTGATGCCATGGGGAAAGCGGTTTCCCAGGAATATGATGTACTGATTGTGGACACTGCGGGACGGGTGCACACCAGGAAAAATCTGATGTCGGAACTGCAGAAAATTCAGAGGGTTGTATCCAAGAAACTGCCGGATGCCCCCCATGAAACCATTATGGTGCTCGATGCGAACACGGGACAGAACGGTATCAGCCAGGCGATGAAGTTCAGCGAATGCCTTGAGCTGACCGGGCTGGTGCTTGCAAAACTCGACGGCACGGCAAGGGGGGGGATTGTTTTCGGCATGCGGGATCAGATCGATATTCCGGTGAAATTTGTCGGCATCGGCCAGGAGCCTGAAGACCTGGCCTGTTTTGACCCGGAGAAGTTTGTCGACGCCCTTTTCGAATAGGCGGTCGCCGGCGGCGGCGTGTGTGTCCCGCTAAGTTATAAGCATAACTATTTTTTATTTGATATTTTATAACAGGACGCCTGCCCATGCAGATAAAGCGCTTTGAAAACCACTGGTGGCTAAATTTCGATCATAAGGTCTCCGTTGAGATTCTCACCGACGGCAGGGATTACAGGGGTTTGGGGCGGGTCAAATGCGACAACTCGCATCTTCGTTCAGGCCGTCTTCCCATTTTGCCTTTGATCGTCACTTCCGACGGCTACCGGGTCTGCAGGTACAGCATAAAAGACGTTTTACAGGATGAGGGGGAAGAGAAGGTATCGTTTCTTCTCAAGCTCCATATCATCAACAGCCATTATACGGAACAGCTTGACGAACGGGGCAGGGCAATTTTCAACGTCAGGCAATGGCCTCCCGAGGCCGTTCGGGACCGGGGCGGGGCGTTGCGGGTGGAGATCGGCGCCTGCCACACTCTCGTTGGCAGCGTAGAGATGCGCGGGTTCACTTACTCGTACCAGTTCAGATCACGCAAGCATCCCCCTTATTGTATTCACGACCGTGCAAGCTGGGAGATCGGGGGGCGGAGCACAAAAAACACGCTTGTGCAGGGGGAAAACGTTGCCGAGCCCTACAAGCGGATCGACAACAAGCAGGATCGTTTTTCCACCGCCATTTATCAGTCGGGGGAACCCCTCGCACAGTTCCGGCCCGCGGCAACCGAAATACAGCCTTTTTCCTATCAGACAAAAAACGGCGCCATCCTCGTGACCATGCCGGCCGGGTCCGATCCATTCAACTTTCTCGTCGAAAAGGCTGAATCAAGCGATGAAATCGTTTGTTGGCGCCAGTTTTACAAGACCGATCAGTCGGACGGTAAGATCATCCAGAGGATGCCGCCGATCCGGGTCATGTATGGCAAGGCCGCGATGCCATGCCGGGCCGAGGAGCTCAACCGGTATTCTGCCGTCCGCCGCGATCTGCTCCGGGAAGCCGCAATAAAAGACGCCAGGGAGGATTTCGAGCACGGGCCGGCCGGGGAGATCTGCGTGACGGAACGCATCACGCTTGAGGATTTCGAGAAAGGCATCCAGAAGCTCTCGAATGCCTCCTGCTCGCAGGTTGTTGTCTCGTGTCCCGCGGACGAGGGGCCCATGGATAGCGCCGGGGAGCGCGGGTGGAAAGCGACCATCGGCAGAGCACAGTACCAAATCGAGAAAATCCTGGGGAAAGCGACCACACTCGCACGCAGACGCGGAATGCAACTGGCGGTCCTGTGGACGCGCGGGCCGTATCGCGCAGAAGACGGACGGATCTCGCCCGAAGACTGCGAAGACCTGTGCAGTTTTTTCAAAAAGCTGTATACAGCCTACGGTATCGGCAGGATTTACCTGTGCGGTGACATGCGGTCTCTTGCGATGGGGTCCGGGACGTCCGAACCGTTCTGGCAGCTGTTGAATAAAGATCTGTCCAGGGAACTGTGCCTGCTCCAGCCCCCGGCCCCTGCTATCATGGATCACCTGGCAACGCGGCACCACCTGATCGGGAACGAGTTTTTTTACCGGAACTCTTCCATCCGTTTCCCGTATGACGAGATGAAGAAAACCGGCGCTGCCCCCTGCAAGATGTTTTTCAGGGGGTGTGCCAATAAACTCTACTACCGAACGGTTTATGCGCGGAGAGAAAACAAAAAATATGCCCTGGACCGCTGGTGGAACGAGCAGTTTGCGTGCATCAATATGGCCCTGAAAGCCGTGCGGGAACACATGGAACATCCCCGCCTGCTGCCCGGGGACAACGGCGTGCTCTGGTCGAACGGACGTGACGGCGCCGACATCAACATCCTGTGGTCATTCAACAGTTTCGAATGGCATGCAGGAGAGAATGCCAGGGTGTATGATGTGATGCAGACGGAAAAGATTCCGCTGGGAGACGGCGGCCTTTTCAAGGTGGATCAGTACTCCGTCTACCTGATCGAAAGCGGCGGCTGATCCGTTTGTCCCCGACGAAAAAAGCGGGAGATTGCCGGGAATGTCCCGAAGATGACGTCGTATCTTCCCCACCCGGACAAACGGCGCTTGATTCTGCCTGCTGCAGGCAGGCCCGCCTGGCCCGAGCAAAAGCATGAGCCCGGGCCTCTTTTGGGGTGAGACCCGGCAGGGGCGTGAGAACCTTCGCATCCGGATTTTGTTTCGCCCCTTGCGGGGCTGGTTGGATTGCGTGTTCTCTGTTCCCCCGGGCTCCCTGTCTGCGCCTGCCTGTCGCTTCCGCGACGCAGACAGGTGCAACGCACAGGCAGGTTGTTGCAGACGGCCCTTCGGGCCTGAGCACGGACAAACGGCGCTTGATTCTGCCGCATCTGCACCACCGAGAACGCGTGAAATAAGCGGTTTAAAAATAAGTCCTTCTGACGGCGTCGTGGAGTTCGACATTGATATGGCGTACGATCGCCGCCAGGATCTCTTCCGCTATAAGGTTTTGGGCCTTCTCATTCAACAAGGAATCATCGTCAGGGGACCGATCACCGTCAGGGTTTCCGAAATAACGATGACGATCGTCAAGCAGCATAAACCGTGAATAGGGATCGGCGACGGCAACCGCTTTTATAAATCCCGTTCTCTTTATAATCTCGGCGAAGGTGCGGGCGCTGTGCAAGCGTCCGGGAAACGGCGGGGGGGTGACCATTATTATTCCCGTATCGGTCCGGGAAAGGATCTGTTCTATCGTGGCGGCGAGGGACAGCTCGAAATCTCCGGGTTGCGGCAGATTGGTGGTATCGCCCAGGAAGCCGGCCAACATAAGCATGTCCGGGTTGTATTTGTCGATGGCCTCCACTGCTGTAAAGAAAACTTCCAGGGGGGGGGGAGAGGGAAAGTCCAGAACGGTAATGTCGAACTCCAGGGGCTTATAGACCTTTTCAAGCCTGGCTTTTAAGATGTCGAGGTATGTGTTAGCTTCAACGGAATGTTTGCGCAGTGAATCCAGGACGAGCATCCGGATGGTGCCGTTATTAAAACGGCCATAGCGGCGGTGTTCAGCTTCATTGAGTGCAAGTCCACTCAGTACAAGTAAGGCCGGATCACCTTTTGCATCGACCAGCTTATTCGGAGCATCCAGGCGCAGTTCTTCGGCATCACCGGGGGCCTGGATAAGGGAAAATCTCTTCTCCTGGACCGGATGCCCGTGGAACAGGAGTTGGAAGGATAAACGGACATCCTCATGGGGCCCGGGCAAGTGTTCGGTGATATTGACCCACCCGCCGCCTTCGGAAGCGGGCTTGAGTCCGTCAATTTCCCTGTCAGGGGAGATATTGACCCTCTCACCGTGCAGATTTTCCCGTACTATCCGGTAGGAAAATTGCCGGTTTAGATCGCTGTTGTTGCAAAAGGAGAGCTCAAAACTGAGAGTTTGTTCTTTCTCCAGCACCGGGAACCCGTTTGCCGGCTGCACCTTCATATCCATCCCCAGCTCGGCCACGGCGCTTTCATTGGTCTGTATAGTGCGGGTTCGTTTAGCGCTCTTGCCGTCCGGCCCGGTGACTCTCAGGGAAAGATCAAATTCCTTTTTATAGGGCAATTCATGCCGGACCTGTTTCCCCTTTATATGTTCACCGTCACCGAAAATCCACTCATAAGTCAGATCCCTGCCGCGGGTGCAGATGTAATCGCCGGCGGTCAACCGGAAGCTGTGAAACACCGTGTTGCCGGGTTTTATTTCGATATCATACAGCTGTTCCGCCTCGAAGTATGGATTGAGTTCTTCGTCCCGTGTTTCCCTCGCCACGGTTTTCGAAGGGCGGTAACGCGGGAATGCGTCCTGGGGGACCAGAGCGATTGCCTTGCTTGAAGGTTTTTGCCAGCCCAGTTTCGCCAGATGCGGGGCGGAGTTCGCCGCATGGTGGTAGCGCACCTCATACCATCCGCTTTCGAGGTGGACGCTCTGTTTTGCATCGGGCTGACCGGGTATTTCCCAGCCGTCCCCGAGCATGGCCGAATCCTGACGGCACTCGAGGATTTTTTCGCCCCGGTCGAACAGCTGGAAGATGGCGGCATCTTTGGCTTTGACTGCAAAAGTATATTCGCCGTCTTCGGATGCGTACAGCATTCCACTGTACGTGGCGAGATAGTTGCGGTTCCGGCCGAAAGGATTGTAGGTGTCGTAGATCCGTCGCCGGGGACCTTCGCCGTAGCTCTCGGAGATGTTGCCCACCACATCGGCTATGGCGCCGGCCCGGAAGATCCTTTCGGGCAGCGGCCGGGTTTCCAGGAGCAACCCGCCGGTTTCCGTCGTTTCGTATGTATAATCCCCGGGAGAATCGGCATCGGGATTTCCGAAGTATATGCGGTAGTACTGGTTGCCGGATGCAGCAGGAAAGATCACGTGGAGCTCACCATCGTCGCCTTTCCTCACATCGTGCGGAAGGGCGGCGCCGTCCGGAGCAACAACCCGTATATCTTCTCCCCCCGCGCGGCACAGGTCGCTTTCCCGGCTCAGATCAACTTTGACCGCTTCGATCGTTGCATCGGGAGGCGATTCCACCGCCTTGAGGACAACCCTGTACTGCCAGTCCCGGTCCCACCATTCGGCGGTCTCCCACTCTTCGCCTCCGGCGAAAGCGGATACGGGCAGAACGCATTCCAAAACGGCAAAAAATACAATGGCTCCGGACAGGACGGCAGTTAACCCCGCAGACACTCTGCTCCGATACATGTGTAACTCCCGGAATGTTAATATCTTCAACCACGATCCGCATGCAGTCTGGGCGGCGGGCTCCGTTGTATTGCAGCAAAAACCCGGTGGTCATGTTCTTGCCCGTACTCCTGCAGTGCTTGTTCCCAATAATTTATTATAACAAATACGGCACTCCGTAGTGAAGTAACAACACACGGCGTTTCACCCGCATATTGTTAAAATCGGCCCTTCGGGCCTTTGCACAGGCAAAGGGCGTTTGCTTTCTGCCGCATCTGCATCACGGTGAGGCGTGTAATAAGCGGTTTCACTGGACATTGCCGTTCGATTGTGCAAAAATAACCGGCTCCTGTAAGGTGAAGAGTGGGTATCAATGGGGAAACAACAGAATGACCGGAACCAATACGCGCGCTGTGCGGTTCGCATCGCTTGCCGGGGAATCCCTGGAACGCGTCGTCGAGCTGGCAAAGAAGATATGTCTGATCCCATCGCCGACCGGTGAAGAGGAGGGAGTGGGGCGATTCGTTGCCGATCAGTTCACGGAGCGGGGTCTGCGTCCTGAAATTGACGAAGTCGGCAACGTGATCGTCCGCAGAGAAGGCGCCGGTGCGGCCGGAACGCTGATGATCGCCGCCCATATGGATACCGTATTCCCTGCCGGAACTCCGTTGCATGTTGCCCGCGACGGAGATAAGATAACCGGTCCCGGCATCGGTGACAACAGTCTTGGCGTTGCCGCCCTGATTGCACTTGCCGAACTGCTCGATGCGGCCGGTATCCGCACGCCGGGCGACCTGCTGTTGGTGGCCGATGTCGGTGAAGAGGGGCTGGGCAACTTGCGCGGGATGCGTGCGGTGGTCAATCGTTTTGAACCGGAACTCGGCGCCGTCATAGCACTTGAAGGCCACGGATTGGGGCGTGTGCTTCACCAGGCCGTCGCGACCCGCAGAATCCGCATTACGGTGACCGGCCCGGGCGGACACGGGTTCAGCTGTTTCGGCCGGCCCAGCGCGGTGCATGCCATCGCCGGGATCGTTCACCGGATCGCCGGCCTCGATGTGCCGTCCGAGCCCAGGACCACCTACAATGTCGGATTGATCGAGGGGGGCCTGTCGGTGAACAGTATCGCTCCCTCGGCATCGGCAAGCGTCGATTTGCGCTCGACCGACCCGGAGGCTCTGGATGCGCTGACCGGGCGGGTGGAGTCGATCGCTCACGCGGCAAGCAGCGATTCGCTCCGGGTCGGGATCGACAACCTGGGCGATCGGCCCGGCGGCCTGACCCCGCCCGATGCACGGATCGTGCGTGCGGCAACCGAGGCGGTGGAATCGCTGGGTCTTGAAGTCACCGGCGATCCCGGCAGCACCGATGCCAACATACCCATCTCCAGGGGAATTCCAGCCGTCTGCCTCGGCATGACCCGGTGCGTTACCGGCGCGCACCGCGTGGACGAAACCATAGAGATCCCGCCGATCGTTATGGGCTTGCGCCAGTTGCTGGAGATTGTGGACCGCTTTCCGGTCGCGGGGTGACCGGATGGGGGGGGGGCGTTTTTCCCGGCGCAGCGCTTCCCATGCGGGGACGGATTTGGTCGGCGTGCCCGTGCCGGTCTCCGGTTGACATCGCTGCCGCAGGCAACTAAAATATTGGAGTATTGTTACAATTCGCACTTATCCGGCCTCCGTAAATGGCAAGAGGGCGCTTTGTGTCATCAGGACGGGTGACCGCCACGGAGGTGGGAGTTTTCTTTCATACAGGGAGATTACGACATGGCTGTTCCGAAGCAGAAGACGAGCAAGTCCAGGAAGGGCAAGCGCAGGACTCATCAGGGTCTGGCTGCACCCAACATACCGAAAAGCCGCAAGGAAAGGGCTCCTTCATCGCGGGCGAAGCGGTTTTTTTGTCAGGTCTGTGAGCAGCCCAAACCCCCGCATTCGGTCTGCCCCAACTGCGGGTCTTATAAGGGACGACAGGTCATCGAAACCGAAGCGTGATTGCAAAAGCGCGGCAGGGGAGGCACCGTTTTTTGGACCTGTTAAATGAACAGACCGGGCGCAAACAATCGGGAAGAAGCTGAGATCAGTTTCAGGATAGCGGTCGATGCTTTCGGCGGGGATCGTTCAC
>PUMZ01000240.1 GCA_003551565.1 Candidatus Brocadiaceae bacterium
TAACCGCAGAGATCGCAGAGTGCGCAGAGAACGGCTTCTATTACGATTGCGACCTTCTTTAAAATAATTATTCGTCTTTCTCTGCGTTCTCAGCGTGCTCTGCGGTTAGTTCTTTGCCTTTCCAGCTCAAAACCTGAACCTTAAACGTCATTCGGACTTACGCAACTAAGCACTGGCGTCCCTGTGTTCGCGCCGTGTTTTCGGTGTCCGGATCCCCTGAAAGCACGCTCCCGCAAGCCATTCTACATCCGGGCGTAAAGAAAGTAAAATGCACGCACCAGAGCGAAGACCGTTTCATGATTGTTCCGGATTCCCGCTTTTTGCCGGGCGAACGCACCTCTGCGAGCGGAAAAGTTGATTCCAGCGCCTTTTTCCGTTACCATGCAGGCAGACATACGACATCCCGGTCTGTGCTGTTGAAGTTCGGAGGCCATGAATATGTCCATCACGGACTTTCACGTTCACTCCAGGCTGGACCCCGGTCCTTGCGAGGCGCCGGAGGAAATGATCCGACTGGCGAAAAAGTGCGGCATCGACCGCATATGCCTGCTGGGTGACGTGCTCTATTTCGGCGACGATCCGTCAGAAGAACAGGTTCGCAGTATCAACGATCAGACGCTGGAGCTGGTGGAGAAGCGGCCGGATGTTTTTCTTGGGTTCTGCTTCCTCAATCCGAAACTGCCTGAGAACTTCCTCCGGGCGGAAGCGGAACGATGCCTCGGGCACCAAAGCTTTAAGGGGATAAAGCTGGAAATTGCGGTCAATGCCGCCGACCCCGGAGTGGACAAGGTGATGAGGATAGCGGGGGACATGGACGCGATCGTCGTCCAGCATTCCTGGAACACCGAGATTATCAACAACCGCAGACGCCAGTCGGACCCCGAGGATGTCGCCCTCCTTGCCCGCCGGTTCCCGCGCGTCAGAATCGTTATGGCGCATATCACGGCCGCCTCACAGCGGGGGGTGCTGGCCATAGCGCCGTGCGAAAACGTGTGGGCCGATGTTTCGGGAGCTCAACCTGTGGCGGGAACCGTGGAATATGCCGTGGAGAAGCTGGGTTCGGAACGTATCCTGTTCGGTTCCGATGCGCCGGGGAGGGATTTTTCCGCACAGCTCGGCAAAATCTACGGAGCGCAGATACCCGAACGTGTCAGGGAAATGATATTCAAAGACAATGCACAGAAACTGCTGGAGTCGTCATGATTCTCGATACGAACGTATGGTGCGGGCGATGGCACAGCCGGAAACTTTCGTTCAATACGCCAGACAAACTGGAACAACACCTGCGAACCTCGGGCATAACCAGAGCGGTCATATCGACTGCGGATGCCGTTTTTGTCGGCGATCCGCAGCCATGGAACGACGATCTGTCGCGGTCGCTTTCCGGCCGTGAATCTTTTTTCATCCATGCTCCGGTGATCAACCCGACGCTGGCGCATTGGGACGATGTGCTCACCGCTTATGCCGCGGACCCGGCGAGGGCCGTTCGCCTTCTGCCCGGTTGCCACGGCTATTCCATCAATTCATCTGAATTGCTGCCTTTTTTCCGGATGTGCTCCCGGCTCGGCTTCACGGTGCTGATTCAGATGAGGATGGAGGATGAGCGGGACCAGCACAGGCTGGTACAGGTGCCGCCGGTCGGCACTGAAGAGATCATCGAACTTGCCGGCGGTTTCCCGGATACCGATTTCTTATGCCTGTCGGCCTGTTTTTCCGAGGCCGTCGCACTGTCCAGTGGAGTGGAAAATTTATATGTGGATATATCCTTCACAGAAAAGATGAATACCGTTGCCGAGTTGATCGCTCGGGTGCCGGTTTCGCAGGTTGTTTTCGGCAGCCACAGCCCGTTTTTTTACACGGAGGGTGCTTTACTTAAAATGAAGCACGCAGAAGTCAGCCGGGAAGATAAAAATCTAATCATGGTCGGAAACGCCCTGCGTATTCTTGCCGGCGATCGATCTTAACTGGGAAGTTCAAAAGATGAAAAGTCTTGCGATGATACATTTTTTTCAAAGGACTTGCTCAACATGAAAGACAACATCTACAGTACAGTCGCAGAGAACTTTCAAAAGGCCGCCGAAAGGCTGGGCCTGGAAGAAACAATAATTAAAAAACTCTCCATCCCCAAAGAAAAGATTGAAATCTGTATAACGCCCAAACTCGCAGAGGGTATAGTCAGTACAGTGGCCTATATCGTAAGGTTCAGTGACACACTGGGACCTTCAAAAGGCGGATTGCGGATGGCGCCGGATTTGACCTGCGAAGATATTGTCGGTCTCGCAATGGAAATGACGTGGAAGACAGCCATCATTCACGTCCCTTTCGGAGGAGGCAAATCAGGTATAGCTCTCGATCCAACGTCTTTGTCGCCCGAAGATAAAGAGGTTGTGGTACGTTCATTTACCAGAAATGCGAAAAGACATATCGGGCCGGAAATTTATATACCAGCCCCTGATATGGGTACCAACGAAACGGACATGGGCCATATAAGCGACTGCATATCTTTCTCAGAAGGTGTTGCGATCACCAGAGGATGCTTTGTTACCGGTAAACCGCAGATTCTGGGCGGTATAGCAGGCAGAAAACAGGCGACGGGGCGAGGCGTCTGCCACTGCATTCGTGCCGCTGCCGAAAAACTCGGGCTCAGCATAAAGGATATGTCTTTTGTGATCCAGGGTTTTGGCAATGTAGGGGCCGCCGCCGCACATGCACTTGCCAGAGAGGGGGGCACCATTACAGCCGTGGCCGATATTTTCGGTGCGATTTGCAATGAAAACGGATTGAATGTCCGGGAACTTGACCAACACGTGTGTGAAAATAATACTGTTGTGGGATTTTCTGAATCGGAAGAGATAGGTTCCAATGAAATATTCCAGCTTGAATGCGACTGCCTGCTGCCCGCTGCAGCAAGTGAACAGATAACCTCCTCCAATGCCGCCGGCATCAATGCCCGGATCATTGCCGAGGGGGCAAATTCCCCCACCACACCGGGTGCGGACGCAATATTGGATGAGAAAGACATATTTATCATTCCGGACATTCTGTGCAACGCCGGCGGGGTGTTTGTCTCTTACCTCGAATATGTCCAGCAAACACAGCATGAACAGATCGGTGAAACCGAAGTCAATTCCAGGCTCGCCGAAAGGATGAATCGATGCTTCCATCAAACATATGATTATTCTCAAAAAAATCGCTGCTCCATGAGACAGGCCGCGCTGGATATCGCCATCAGGAGGGTCGTTGAAGGAACGTATAGCCGGGGTTTCCACCCCTGATCCATAATAGCGCCTGCGATCCAGTCCCGATCATCCCGCACAGTTTATGAACCAACAAAAACAATCGCATAACGAAAAACATGACAAGATGTTAACCGCGCCTCTGGGTCATGCAGGGAAAAGGAAATATCATTGCGATTTATCCCTTAACCATTTTGCAACCTTCCGGATGCCCAGCGCGGTCTCGTCAAGATCACGTTCGGTATAGCCCGCGTTGATCGGCAGTGCCACGGCCGTATCCAGCACCGCTTCGGCCGTCGGGCAGAGCCCCTTTCCGTAATCGCGTGCGGTATAGGGATGCGTGCCGCGCGAGAAGGCGCTGTGCCCGGTAAAAACAGGATACTCGTAGACGCACTGCCGCACGTAATCCTGCGCGGCCGCGAGCCCCTCCTGTTGCAGAGCATCGGCGAAAGCGCCGGCCCCGGCACCGAGAACCTCCGGCACCACCCGCAGTATATAAAACCACCAGGACGGATCGCATTTTGGCACCGTCGCCGGTATGGTGATGCCTTCGGTGGATTGCAGTTTTTCACTCAACCCCATGCACCAGCGCCGCCGCCGCGAAATCTGCCCCTCCAGCTTCTCCAGCTGCACCAAAGCAACCGCGGCCTGGAGCTCGGTCATGCGCGAATTTGTGGCCAGGAAACGGGGGGCTCGTTCGGTGGCGGCGGCGTCGCGTTCATAGCCTTTGTCGGTGGCGAGGCGCAGGCGCCGGGCCGTTTCTGCGTCGTCGGTGGCACACAGGCCTCCCTCTCCGCAGGAGATATGCTTGAACTCATTGAGGCTGAAACAGCCGACCCGCCCCCAGGCGCCCACCGGTTTGCCGTCATACATGCATCCCCAGGCCTGGGCGCAATCTTCGATCAGCACCAGTCCGTTCCGGTCACAGATTCCGCGCAGGGCGTGCATGTCGCAGGCGTTCCCGACCAGGTGTACGGCGAGTACGGCCCTTGTTCGGGATGTAATCGCCTGTTCAACTGCTTCGGACGACAACGTGTAGCTTCGGGGATCCACGTCGGCGAAGACCGGAACGCCTCCCTGAAATAGGATCGGGATCAGGGCCCCCATGTCGGTGATGGGCGCCGTTATCACCTCATCGCCGGGTGACAGCCCCGTCGCTATCATGGCCGCATGCACCGCCGCCGTACCGCTGCTGCAGGCGACGGCGAAACGCACTCCGTGCATCTTGGCAAATTCCCGTTCGAGCCGGGAGACTTTTTCACCGTGTGCGTAAAAAAGGGTATCCTGCTCCAGTGCCTCCCGCAGGTGCTGCAGTTCACTTTCCATCCTGTATTTCGGTTCCCTGCCGTATGGCACGGTCTTTGCAGGTGTACCGCCCGCTGCGGCCGGCAGCTCCCCGTTGCGATCGACGGCCGGTTCGTCCCCCATACTCATATTTTATTTTCCTCAGGCGCTTAAGTTTCCACATCGAAAATGCAGTGCCGATGTGCAGAAATGTGAAGTCGTCTGCCGTTGCCGTTTGTTGTTGCCGCTTATATTAACGGCCCGGAACGGACTGACCGTATGCACGCCGTGCCTGTATGATAAGATATGAGCCGCCATTATTCAATTTGAGGGCATTCTCCAGAGCATGATGATTGGGGGACTTCTTGCTTGCTTGCATGCAGCAACTAAAATCGGTATCATACAACGCAAGACGTGCCTTTTAGCAGCAGAAAGTGATAGATGGTAAGCTTGTTTGAATCCGTTCCGCATAATAACGGGGACAGGCGTTTATCGGTTCTTCTTTTCTCAAGTCCAGGGAGAAAGCTTGCAAAAATGAGCAATACACACGGTGACAGGCCAAATATCATACTGATCAACTGCGACGATCTGGGTTATGGCGATCCTGGCTGCTACGGGTCGGAGCGGAACAGCACGCCCAACATCGACCGCTTGGCGGGGGAGGGCATCAGGTTCACCGACTTCTATGTGGCATCGCCGGTCTGCTCGGCATCCCGTGCGTCGATGCTTACCGGGTGCTACCCGCGCAGAATCGGCATGAAAGGTGTGCTTTTCCCGGGCGATACGGCAGGGCTGAACACCGAGGAGATAACGATCGCCGGATTGCTCAAGGCGCAGGGGTATGCGACAAAACTGGTCGGGAAATGGCATTGCGGCGACCAGCCGCAGTTTTTGCCGACACGGCACGGTTTCGACAGTTACTACGGGATCCCGTTCAGTAACGATATGGGGCGTCAGGCCGGTGACGGCCCGAAGCGTCCGCCACTGCCGCTTTTGCGCGACGAAACGGTGATCCAGCAGCAGCCCGATCAAAGTTCGATCACCGAAAGATATGTTCAGGAAAGCATTGAATTTATACGCAGCAACAGGGACAGACCGTTTTTCCTGTATCTGGCGCATATGCACGTTCATCTGCCGCATTATCCGCCCGAGCATTTCATCCGCAACTCAAAAAACGGCCGTTACGGGGGCGCTGTTGAGTGCATCGACTGGAGCACAGGTGTGCTGTGCCATGAACTTGAAGAGCTGGGCATCGGGGAGAATACCATCGTCATATTTACCTCCGACAACGGCTCCCGCGTCAGGGGCGAAGGCGGGAGTAATGATCCGTTGCGGGGGACGAAAGGGACGTGCTGGGAAGGCGGCATGCGGGTGCCATGCATTATGAGATGGCCTGCCAGAATTGCCCCGAAGGGGACCCGATCGCAAATGGTCAACGCTATGGATTTTCTGCCCACCCTCGCCGCGGCGGCAGGGGCGGAGGTGCCGGAAGACCGGGCCATCGACGGGAAAGATATCGGCCCTGTACTATTCGGCAACGAACCGGAAAGTCCGCATGATGCATTTTTTTATTATAGGCAAAACGGGAACCTGGAAGCCGTACGGGCCGGCAAATGGAAGCTTTTCGTATGCAGGGACGATGAAGCCGTCTGTGAACTTTATAACCTTGACGAAGACGTTTCCGAGAGCACGGATGTCGCAGGGCAGCATCCGGATGTTGTTGCCGAACTTGAAGGAAAAATCCGGAGTTGCAGGAAGGACATCGGCGACAGCGCCCGGGAAATGGAGGGGGCGAACTGCCGTCCGTCCGGTCTGGCGGAAGATGCCCGCCCGCTGACAGAGTACGACGAAAACCATCCTTATATCATCGCAGAATATGATCTGCCTGACCGGGGTTGATCAACGTTTCGGTCGATGATGGGCCCGGGAATCTTGCTTTGTGGGTTTCCAGGCGGCTCTCGAGGATAAGAAAACAAGCCGTACGATTGGACTATTCCGCATATTTCACGCGTTCCCAGTGGTGCAGATGTGCTGCTGAGGACGCGCCCGCAGGGCCTGCCTTTAACGTGGCATTTTCCGGACTCCTGAGCCCCTGAAGGGGCTCACTACAAACCTGTTGCAACCTTTTCGGCTGCGTCCCCAGTGCTTACTTGCATAACTAATGATAATCTTTGGTTATTTGATTTTTTACCGCAGAGATCGCAGAGTGCGCAGAGAACGGCTTCTATTACGATTGCGACCTTCTTTAAATAATTATTCGTCTTTCTCTGCGTTCTCAGCGTGCCTGCGGTTAGTTCTTTGCCTTTGTAGCTCAAAACCTAAACCTTAAACGTCATTCGGACTTACGCAACTAAGCACTAGTTAGCCTGTTGCACAATCCCCCGCACAGGGTCAAATAGATTTGCTTTTCTGTCTTTCGTGCTCTTCGTGTTCTTCGCGGTTTCTTTTCGTGAACGAAAGTACAAAACGTCTTATGCCGTCTTTCAATCCGGTAACGTTGAAATTTATCAAATGTCCCGTTCTGATATTTGCCAATTTCATAGACGTCAGCAGCTGAGCTTCATGAATGCCCTCAGGTTTTGCTACACTTTTCAGTTCGATAACCAGTTCATTTTCAATCAAGAGATCGAACTGCATTTTTTTACCACGAAGGACACGAAGAGCACGAAGAAACGGATGCAGAGAGAATTCAAGTGACTTGATCAGGCCCCTCATGCTCCACGACAATCTTTGAAAATGAATCGTGTTACTCGTTATATTAAATATTGCCTTTAGTTTATGAAAAAGCGGGCTATGTCGTCTTATCTTTCCACACCAATTCCAATTCATTGAGTGAACCGATGCTGACTGCGAACTCGTGCTGATCAACGAATGCATGCAATGCCTCCGGCAGGTTCATTGCATATTTATGTGTGATTGCGCAGAAGATGATATTTTCAGCTCCCATCGCACGGGCCTGCTGGCATGCACGCCCGTCGGAGACCAGGTCTCCCACATAGACAAAGTCCGTATCCGGGTCTTCTCCGGCAATGTCGGCCAGAGCGTCTGTTTTGCCTTCGTAAGGCGCAATCACTTTTCCCAGCAAGTGGGACAGCCCGTCCCGCCCGAACCGGCGTTTCAGTTCAGCGGGGTTTCTGTTATTTGTAACAATAGAGAGATTATCCAATCCCAACTCTCTTTCGATCTTCTCCACCGCTTCTTTCCCGCCTGGGACCAGATGCGGTGGTTCCCGGGTTTTGATTTTTTCCGCCAGTTTTTCCCTGTAAGGGAGCAGATCTTCTTTCCGTATTCCCAGGTCCAGACAAAGCTTATGCCAGTTTTCTGTTTGGAAGCATCGCCTGTATTCTTCGATCGACAATGGTTCGTAACCGAACTCCCGTCGGGTCTGCTGGTCCAGGTCGAAAATTGCATCCAGCGTATTGTAAATCGTTCCGTCCAAATCCAGGCCGATTTTCATTGTGTTGCGATCCCATTCAACCGTTAATATTGTTTTCCGACCGTTTTGCCGGCTTAAGGGCAAATTGCAGAGACATCGTACATCACCGCAGAACATCGTCTTGCATATTATGGCGAAAATACGGCGTGAATCCAAATGACAGGGGCAGACGTGCGGGGAATAACTGGCCCAACAATGAAAGAGCATCCGCAATCACGGACAAAAGCCCCGCTTATTTCACGCGTTTTCGATGGTGCCTGTGCTCAGGCCCGGAGGGCCGATCTCAACAACCTGCCTGTGCGCCGTGCCTGCGCCATCGCATGGCAGACAGGTAGCCCCGGGCGACCCGAAGGGAGCCCGGGGTAACGGGAAGAGCACAAAAAAAGCCCCGCAAGGGGCGAAACAAAATCCCGAATGCGAAGGTTGTCATGCCCCTCCGGGGCTGGGCATGGATAAGCAATACGTTACCCCTCACCCCTAAGCTCTAAGCCTTGTGCTGTCATCATATATCAGGACGAGACCCTCAAAACCCATAACCCAGAAACCAGTTTGCCGTTACTCAACAGCTTAAACCGCCGTTTGTCCGGCGCCGATTAATCTGCCACCGTAAAGGTTGCCCGGCTTTCCCGGCTTTCGCGGTAGCCCAACCGCACGGCTCTGGCTCGCAGTGATGTCGTCCCCGGCTCAAGTCGGAGAGGGCGGGTATAAAGGCGCCAGCGGGGTGTTTTTGCGCTCTCCAATGTATAAGCAATCGAAGCGCCCTGTGTGGCGCTGTGGAGCTGAACAAGGGCGGGCGCCTTCAATCGGTCGCCGCCGTGCGCAGGATCGATGCCGGGGCTGTCTTCGGTTACGGGGATAAACGTCGGCGCCGCCGTCCGGGGTTGTTCCCCGCCGGGATGCCACTTCCGGACCATTTCGTTTTCTGGAATCAGGCCCATATCGCCGACATCATTCCGCCAGGCATCCAGAGCTCCGCGGAGGCGTTGGAGCTCCTGTGCGTAGCCGTGATGGCCGGCAAGATTATGGATCTCATACGGATCGGCCTGGGTATCGTAGAGTTCTTCGACCGGCCGGGGGGGCGGCTGAAACATCAGGGACTGCGTCTCATCCAGCTGGCCGCGGAGGTGGAGCCTCCACATTTCCTGCATGATCGGATGCCGATTCCGGTACGGCATCCAGAGCAGGTAGGGGAGTTCGGGACGGCAGTTGAGGATATATTTGAACCGGTGGTCACGAACGGCGCGCACCATGTCGTAGGCCTCGTCGTGGCGGTCCCGGGAAGCATAGACATAATTCCGTGGCGGCGCAGCCTGTTTGCCAAGGAAAGCCTGCCCCTGGATGTGGCGGGGAATGTCAATACCTGCAAGCGAGAGCATGGTGGGGGGGAGGTCGATCGTGCTGAGCAGGTCGCTGCTGACGGAACCCGGTTCCATACCCGGTCCGCGTGCTATCATCGGCACATGGATGCCGGAGTCATACGGCCAGCGCTTGCCGCGTGGCAGCGGACCGTGGTCGCTCCAGTGGAAAACATAGGTGTTATCGGCCAGGCCGTCGTCTTCGAGTTGTTCCAGGAGCCGGCCGAGTTCCCTGTCGCTTTCCTCGATATGCGTGTACATGCGGGCCATGGCGGTGCGCACCGCGAGCGTATCGGGGAAGTAAGGCGGAAGCTGCATATCCGCCGGATCGAAGGCGGGTTCGGGGCATTTCTCCGGCCACATTCCGCTTTCATGGGTCCGCATCGGGTTGAACACTGCGAAGAAAGGGCTGTCGGGATCGGGACGATTGCGCCAGTGCGCGTCGTCCCCGAGTTCGTCCCAGGCCGTCAATGGGGGGTCAAACTGGTAGTCGCACTTTTGATTGTTGGTGCAGTAGTAGCCACAGGCCCGGAGATACTCGGTAAAGCACCTGACATAATGCGGCGGGACCGCCGCATAGGGCGTTGGCAGATCCGGCGCGGCCGGATGTGTGTGGGTGGTGCGCTGGTGGTGTGCGCCTGTGGAGATGGCGTACATGCCCGTTATGACGGCCGACCTTGCTGGTGCGCAGACTCCCGCGGTGGAGAAACAATGAGTCCAGAGTTTCCCCTGCGATGCGAGCCGATCCAGGTTGGGTGTCCGTGCAACCGGATCGCCGTAGCAGCCGTACAAAGGATTCGTATCTTCGAACGATATCCACAAGATATTAGGTTTTCGGTTGTGTGGCATATTCAATGGACACCGGTGATACTGCAAAAAAATTGCTCCTGCGTCCTTTATATTAATTATTGTCTCTGGTTTATCTGCGGGATAGTTGACTAAACGATACTCGAAATCGGCATTATGGTCAACTGCATATTTCGCTTTTTTCCGCAACCTTCGCGGTTTTTCTGCACGGGAATCCAATGCTTCTATATCGATCGTATTGAAAAAAATCGTTATGCGGGTTTTCAGTAAGTCCAAAATTGAAAATAACATGGTCCGGGAAAAGCTTTTTGCGTATTGACGAATGTGCGGTGGATATGAGGATCCGGGTATGGCAGCGCTTTTGTCGGAGCGGTTTGCCCCGGACCATCCGGAATCTGGAATTTTGAGTTGACATTGGCGGCGGCCCCCTGTTATCCTACAGGTTTTACTATGTTTTTTGAAAGAAAGGAGGGGAATTTGATGAAATTTGACACCATTTGCCTTCTGGGTGGACACACACCTGATCGCGAGACGCATTCACGCGCTGTGCCGATTCACCAGACCACGTCGTACCTGTTCGAAAACAGCGATCATGCGGCGGGGCTTTTTGCGTTGCAGCAGGAGGGGTATATTTATACGCGTATAATGAACCCGACCACGGAGGTGCTTGAGAAGCGCATTGCGATGCTCGAGGGTGGCGCCGGAGCGCTGGCTTTCTCCAGCGGCATGGCGGCCATCACGGCCGGGTGCCTCACCATTCTCGGGAAAGGCGATCATATCGTGGCTTCAAGCGGGCTATACGGCGGCACGTACACCCTTTTCAGCCAGACATTTCCGCAAAAGATGGGGATCGATGTGACGTTTTTGGATTCCGATGATCCCGCTCAGTTCGAGGCTGCTACCACCGATCGCACGAAGCTTTACTATACCGAGACAATCGGCAATCCGCGCCTTACTGTGCCCGATTTGCAGGTGATCAGCGATGTCGCCCACGCGGCCGGCGTTCCGTTGATGGTGGACAATACGATGGCCACCCCGGTGCTTTGCCGTCCCATTGAGCACGGAGCCGATATTGTCGTGCATTCGATGACCAAATACCTGGGCGGTCATGGAAACAGCATCGGAGGCATACTGGTGGACAGCGGCCGTTTCGGATGGGCGGGGAGCAAGAGGTTCGGTGAGCTCAGTGACCCTGATCCGGCCTATCACGGGTTGAGTTTTACGGAGCATTTTGGTGAGGCGGCGTACATAGCCAGGGCGCGGGTCAGGATGCTGCGCGATATGGGCGGGTGCATCAGTCCGCTCAACTCTTTTCTGATCCTGCAGGGCGTCGAGACGCTGCCGTTGCGGATGGAGAGGCATTGCGAGAACGCCATGAAGGTGGCCGCTTTTCTGGATGAGCGCTCTGATGTGACGTGGGTCAACTACCCGGGCCTGCCCGATCATCCCGCGCATGGGACGACGCGCAGATATTTCGAGGGCGGGTTCGGAGCCATGGTGGGGTTCGGAGTCAAAGGCGGACTTGAGGCGGGCAAAGCTTTTATAGACAACCTGAACCTTATCA
>PUMZ01000034.1 GCA_003551565.1 Candidatus Brocadiaceae bacterium
AATCTCACTGAAAAGCCTTCATGCCGCATTAAATCTGCTCTTCCCGTAGCTTTCCCACCATCTCGCGCTTCTCATGGCTCTGTACCGCTGTTAAATTCCGAATTTTGCAGAACTCTAAATTATCATAGCCGTACCAAAACCGCCGCCCCAAGGGAATCTCATTTTGTGGGGGCTGATTTTGATTCTTGTCTTGTCAGAAGGTGTTTTGGTGCCCTTCCGTCTATTCATCCAGGGGCTGTATCCGGAGTGTCCGGCCCTCGTCCTCCGGGCGTATCCTGATGCGACCTATTATTTCCCAATCCGTTTCTGTAATATAGCCCACGTAGTATTTTCCAGGAACAAAACTCATCTCTACACTGTTCGGCAGATTTTCTTTCACAGAAGGAATCTTATCTGGAGGGCCAGCATAGCTTATGGAAAGCGGGAACAAAGAATCTCTTTTCATATACAAAGCAAATGCCATGTATGCCGTCTCATCGTCCAGTCTCTCACTGGGGACTCTTAAGTGAAAAGTCACGCGTTCATTCGTATCGTTAATAATATCAGCGTCATCCGGGAAAACCACCTTGTTGCTATTCACAGGGTTTTTGTGATAGAGCAGTTCCATGATATATGCACCTGTCGATCCCAATTCTCTTGGCACTAGAACAGTTAGCTCGCCGCCAAGCTCATCTATTTTTGCTTGCCCTTTTCCGTCCGGCCCGATGCGTATACGCACTTGCCGTTTGTCAGAAGTGGAGAGGACCCCGTATGCTTCTTCAGGGAATTCCCCTTTAATGTGGAGACTGACGGTTTCTCTTTCATCTGGATAGGGATCAAATTTCTGAGTTACGTCGATTTCCATAACCGCCACCTTCCCAGGAGGAACATTTTCTGGAACCTGTAAAAGAAAGGAACCGATTACGTCTATAGTAGGGTCTCTTCTACCCGCGTGTTGCGCAATCATATAATATTTACGCCCCATATAAAGTCCCCTAAAATCCTCCTTCTCCAATTCATCGGAGATAAGCACGCGCACCGCTTTAGCACCGGACTTGTCAATATCATTATGATCCCTGAACCCTAAACCATAAATTTCCTGAGAAGTTCGGGGTTTGGTGCGATAAACATCTTCCTCCAAATCCTCCCGCCACGCCTTTATAACTAATCCCATAAGTCGATATGGTACCATCTCACCTGTAGGGGACGGCTTACGGAAACGCAACTCCAGCCGTGGCTGATCTGCAGGCGCATTTGGATCCCCATATACCCTTAGCTCTTCCTCTTGATAGTAATCGCTATATGAAGTCATCTTGCCGATTGCCGGGTGGATTTCTTTACCGTCTACAATTGTATATTCACGCATCCAATACGGCGCATCTTCATCCTGTTCCGCAACTTCATTATCATCTGCATGAGCGGACATATCCTGTCGTTCAAAACGGAACATGAAAAACAGAATCGCCGCAGCCAGGCCCAAAACGATCACGGGAAGAATCCAAACCATTTTTTTCATTTCAACTTGCTCCTGCTGCGAAAATGTAAAATCTTCATTTCCAAAACTCACTGAACTTCCGGATTTCCAAGCCTGATAAATCGTATTGAGCCGATTGAAGAAGCGCATATCTCACGCGCCTGACAATGTAATTATACGGCAGATTTTAATATCTGCAACCTTTTTTCACGCCGTCTCTATATTATTAGACGACAGAGACGGGAAAATCTTTGATAATATTTCAACAAGTTCCGTGGTGGGTTCTGGTATGCCTCTTGCGCATGACAACGTAATTATACGTTATAAAATAATATATGCAAGTGAACGTGATGCGCCTCTTTGCTGGCCGGATTGATCGGGATATCTGCTGTATGTACGCCTTCATGGCGGAAATCTCACAACAGTTCTGTCCTAGACCTGCCTCCAATTACCCCTAACCGCTTACAAAGCTTAATTCTGCCCGATCCTGCGTTATAATACAGTGAAGCCCATTCCGCCCCGGACAAACATCCGGATGGCGGATATCCCCCAGATTGAGGCTTCGCCATCGAAACACAGGCTGGGGAGAAAATGTTTCGCATCTAACCGAGCATCCCCTGTTTTTGATCTCAGGGAGCCAGGCGCTTCCGTAATGCCATAAAACCCTCCAAATTGCTTAATTATGGCCGGTTTCGTGCTATAATATAGTGAACGAATGGCTCGATCTCAAGGCAGGTGATTTTCACCTTAAAATGCGCTCTCCGGGGCGTATTTTCCCCCCTATTTTCCCGAAAAAGGAAGCGTTTTAGCTAGCCCCTATCCAATGGAGGCAATCTGCTATGACAGAAAAACCGAAGAGAGAAATGCCGCTTCTTTCGCTGAAGGTGGTGCGAGAGAGCGGCTGTGATTATGAAGAAACTCACCGCAAAATTACCGGCCCCGATGAAGCCGCACGTATGCTTGAGCACGTGTTTGCGCTATCGGAGATGGCCGAGGAAGTCGCGTGCATGATAACGCTCGATACCAAGAACCAGCCGACGGGGTTCTGGATCATATCCGTCGGGAGCCTCAACGAGAGCATCGTCCATCCCCGGGAGGTCTTTAAGCGGGCCATGCTGGTTAACTCATGCGGGATTATCCTGGGCCACAACCATCCGTCCGGAGACCCGAGCTTCAGCCCACAGGACAGGAATCTTATCCAGAGGCTCCTTGATGCGGGCAAGATCGTGGGCATAAAGCTCATGGACTTCATTGCGGTCGGGGCCGGCGGGAGCTGCGAGAGCGCATCAAGGCAGGGACTGCTGAGCCGGTGAGCGTATCGTCAGCAAAGAAGCTTTTCTGGAGGATTTCACTAGGCCAGATACCGGAAGAGAACCAAAAGGACGGAGGAGAAGGCGGACGCTAAGAGCCCTGCTTGCGAAAACTGGCCGGCAGGGCAGTTTTTATGTACCGAAAGTTTCACACTTTTACGCCAGGAGGAAAAGCAAGATGATCAAGCTCAGCGCCAATGTGAGCAAGAAGGTTCCGATCCCGGAGATGGAGTATTCGAGCCAGAACTTCTCTGCCGGGATGGAGGTTGAGGTCAGCTCCAATACCACCAGGGGAGAGCTGAAAGATAAATACCAGGACCTCTATGAGATCCTCAGCGAGTGCATCGAGGAGCAGATCCAGAACGCAAACGGGAGCGGAGTAGAGGCCCCGCAGCCCCAGGCTCAGGTTCCCGCCCGTCAGAAGCAAAGCCGACAGCGGCACCGGGCTGTCCAAAACAGGTCCGGTGGAAACGGTGGTAACGGGCGCAGAGGAAGCGGCAAGAAAGCCACCGAAGCCCAGGCCCGTGCCGTGTTCGCCATCGCACGTTCCAGGGGCTATGAGCTCCAGGAAGTCTTGACGCCCTACGGTGTCAGCTCGCCCTATCAGCTCTCGATCGGCGATGCTTCGACTCTGATCGACAGCCTAAAGAACGGAAACGGAGGTGCATAACCTTATGGCAACCCAAACAAAAACACGCCATATCAGCCACTCCCGGGTGAGTGAGTTCCTCAGGTGCCCGAAAAAGTATCACTTTCACTACCGGCTCCAGATCCCGCCTGCGTTTATGCCCTCGGCCCTGATCTTCGGCATCGCGGTGCATGAGGCCATAGCGCTGTATCAGCAGAGGCGGCTCGAAGGGAGCAGGACCAGTGAAGAGGACATGCTGGAGACGTTCTGCAGGCGCTGGGACAGTGAGGAGCTTCCGGTCCGGTACGGCAAAAACGAAGACGAGAAGTCCCTTTTCGAGAAGGCCGAGGGGATCGTCAGGGCGTATCTTGAGGATCCCTGTGAGGCGGGCGAGCCCCTGGCGGTGGAAGAGAAAATAAACGTCAGGCTCCGGAAAGACCTGCCACCGCTGAGGGGCCGGATCGATCTGCTTGAGAGGACAGGGGAAGGCGATGCGGTCCTGACCGACTTCAAGACCGCCTCAAGCAGGAGAAGTCAGGACCCCGGACAGCTCGTTCTTTACAGGGAGGCCCTGAGGCTGCTTGGATATCCCGGGGCAGGGAAAGCCCGCCTCAGGTGCGTTGTGCTTCTTAAGACCAAAAAACCCGGCGTGGAGGTTCAGCAGCTTGAAGCAGGAACAGGAGAGCTTGAGAAGCTGATGTCCCTCTACCGGGAGACGTGGGAGGCCATTGAGTCCGGAGCATCGTATCCACGGCCGGACTGGCACTGCCAGGGATGCCAATGGTCTCACGTCTGCGATCAGGGCTGATATTCATACCTGGCCACAGCTATCCGGATAATTCACCGACACTCTTGTTCCAGGAGAGATGTTTTATGCCCAAAGCATACCCTGTGCCGCTTGAAGGGTTGCCGCACAGAAGAAGTGATAGCGGCAGCATCAGGAAAAATACTGACAGAAGAACCCCCGACTGGCGCTTCTCTGTCCTTGCGGATTTTGAGGAGCTGATCCAGTCATACGGTCAGGACCACGTATCAATAGCCAGCAGATAGTCTTGTGGGTACCACGCCTACAGGGGCATAGGGGGCAGGAAGGGCAAACAGTGAGATAAGCGCCATGAAACTCCTGCCCCTGATGCCCCCCACTCCAATCGATACTCTCAAATACGGAGGATTTCAGGTTATGACTCAGCAGGCGACAGAAGAGACGAAGCAGCAGGATGAAGTTTTCACGGCAGAGCAGATACCAGGCGGCCTGATCAAGGCCCTGAGCTCTTTCACGGCCACGCAGAGAGGCAGGTACGCACTCAACTGCATCCATGTTAATGATAACAGAATCGCCGCAGCAGACGGTGCCAGGCTGGCTGAAGTGACAGTTCCGGGAACCCTCGGACCAGAGGGGCTATACAAGATCGGCAAACCCGGCCTGAGGAAACGCTCTCTGGTTACCCTGATTCGCCAAAACGGAAGCCTCAGGGCCGTTGAAAGCGGAGGTGAGGGAAGCAGGGAAGAAGCGTATCCTGAGGGTGAGGGCACCTACCCTGAATACCGGCAGGTTATACCCCCGGAAAACGCAGGGACTGCGGTCGTTGCTCAGCTCAGGTATCTCAAGGAGGCTATCGACCTGCTGGATTGTGCGGGTTTCAGGACGGCCAGAATTGCACTTCCCGCAGGCGGGGACGAACCCTTCCGGATCGACGGCGTGAATTACGGCTATGGAGGAAAGAAACTCGATCACCCCGTCAAAGCAACCGTGGTGATCAGCCCCGTGATAGAAGAAGAGTAAAGAGCGGGGGTTTCAAGGCGGCCCGGCCTGACCGAGAAAGAGAAAAAACAGCCGGGCCACCCCGTTATGAGAAAAAACACCAGAGAGCAAGGAGACAGCCATGAATGTTGACGGAGGAGCATTTGACCTTGGAGTGTACATCATCGTGATCGGGGTTGTTTTCACGATGTTCATGCGCGGATGCATCGACAGCGACTACAGCTCCCCATCATGCGTGGGGATCGTGACATCGGAAGAGACTCAGGCAGAAGAGGAGGAAGAGAAATGATCGAGATCGCTCTGATGATCGTATGTTTTGTGTTTCTTATGGGGATCGTGCCGTGGTGGGCGGGCTTTGGCGGGTTTATGATGCTGCTTTACCTGCTGGTCATAACGAAAAACTTGTGAGATGCAGCTTTTGCAAGGCTAACGTTAAAAACAGGAGAGAAAGAGATGAAAATATTCTGCGGACTCTGCGGATACTCAGGCCATGAGCTTTTCACTCACGTGCGGAACGTGCATAACCTCACCCCTGAGCTTTACAGGGAGCGCTGCCCCGTGGCCCCGCTTGCCAGTGAAGAGCTGATCCGTTACCTGCATGATAACAACGTGCAGGCCACCCCGGCAGGGATAAAGAAACAGGTGACTCTCTTCGGGATGCAGATAATGACGGACCTGACTCCGGATCCGGCGGTTCCGGCTGGAAACGAGAGCTACCTGCTCAGGCAGGATATCGGAAGGCTGGCGGCTGCGGCAGTTAAGGACAGCGAATCGCTCCTTCTTGTGGGGCCTACGGGAGTTGGCAAATCCACACTTGTGGAGCAGATAGCAGCACGCCTCAACTGGCCTGTTGTGAGGGTGGCGGCTTCCGGGGGACTCACCGAGGCGGATCTTCTCGGCGAATGGACGGTCAGGGACGGTGAGACTGTCTTTAACTACGGATTTCTCCCGAGGGCCATGAAGCAGGGTGCTATTTGCCTTATAGACGAAATCGACGGCCTGGAGCCCAGTGTTGCGTTCTCACTGCACCAGCTCATGGAAGAAAATGGGCGGCTGGTGCTGCTTCAGAACGGAGCGGAGATCATCGAGCCGCATCCCGGCTTCCGTCTCGTATGCACTGCGAACACTCTCGGGCACGGAGACGACTCCGGCCTTTATACGGGAACGAGAGTGCTGAACGCTGCGTTCCTCGATAGGTTCAACTCCGTGATCGAGATGGGGCATCTGGATGAGAAGAGCGAAGAGAAGGTTATCCGGGCCGGCGTTCCGGGCTTTAAGAAAAAGACGGCCCGGAAGCTTATTGAAACAGCATCTGCCGTGAGGAAGGCACGTGAGAACGATCAGGTCTTCTGCACGTTATCTACCCGCAGGCTGATCGATATTGCCAGAAAAACTGTCCAGCTCGGGACGCTCACCGAGGCTCTGGATGCGGCTCTGCTTGCAAGGCTCGCACCGGAGGACAGGGCGGTGACGCGGGAGATATTCCAGCGCCATATGGGAGATATCCTTCAGAAAGAAAGGGAGGAACACGCCCATGAAACGAAGAAATAACAACCTGGAAAGCACGACCGAGAAGGTGAGCCGGATACTTTCAGAGAAATACGCCGTCCAGGTCATATTTCAGGGAAGTGAGTGCAAAACGGACGGGACCGTTATCTGCCTTCCGAGCCTGCCCGAAGACATCCCCCGTGAGCTTGAAGATGCGGTGAAAGGATGGGCCGACCATGAGGTGGCCCATATCCTCTTTACTGAGAATGAGGCGGGCCGTAAGTTCAGGGAAAAGCACGGAAACAAGGCTTTTGGAATCCTGAACACCCTTGAAGATGCACGGGTTGAGCGCCTTATGGCCGGCAGGTATCCGGGCTCGGGGATCAATATCGACCGGGCGATCCAGCACCTGACTGCGCTCTCATCCCGCTCTGGAAAGAAGCATCGGGATCCGTTCAAGGCCTTCACCGCAGCACTCTACCTGAGGGCAAGCGGAAGAGAAGACCTCGCTTTTATCCCGGAGGGTGCCTACAGGATGGCCGGCAGGTGCCATGACGAGCTCGTGAGAGTCCATGAATGCAGGAATACCCGTGAAGTATCAGAGCTTGCCGAGTCCATACTGAACAAACTCCCGGATGATCTGAGCCTGGAAGGTGAGAAGAACGAGCAGAAGCAGAAGCAAAACGGTGAAACCCAAACTGGTTCAGGTGATGAGCCTGAAGAAAAATCCTCGGATGGAGCGGAGGATGAAAATCAGGGCGGGAGCGAGTCTGGAGAGCAGGATGGAGGGGGGCAGGGCGAAGAAAAAACCGAAGGACAGGCGGGTGAGGACGGGGAGGACCGGGATGGCAGCGAACCGGCAGGAGCCCTGCACGGGGAGGGGCAGGATACGGAAGAAGGAGAAGACGGAGGATTCTCTGGAGCAAAGCGGCCTTCCGGCCCGGGATCCGCCCCGATGGATGATCTTCGGAGCCGGATCGAAAGCTACGTTCAGTCCCGGGACGTCTCCTCTGTTTACCGGCCTTACACCTGCCAGCACGATACGGTCGAGGTTCCAGAAACCGATCCCTCCTACAACTGGCGTGAGGACATGAGAGTTCTCAGGCCCAAAGTCTCTGGCCTTCTCAGGAAGCTTGTGCATACGCTGAGGGGAAGAGAAGAGAAACTCTGGCGAAGGGAGCGGTCCAGAGGCAAGCTCGATCCGGGCGCTCTCCATAAGCTGGTAGCCGGAAAGGACGGGCGCATTTTCAGGACCCGCAAAGAAACAGAAGATGGCCACACGGCCTGCACTCTGCTTCTGGACCTGTCTGCGTCCATGAGGGGCCCGCAGCTGAGGCTGTGCCGGCAGCTCGGACTTATCTTCGGAGAAACGCTCTCAAGGCTGGATTTTCCGACCGAAATCATCGGCTTCTCAACGGTGGACCGGGACCTGCGCCATGAAGTGCATAAAGAAACCGGCATCGACGAAAAGACCCTGAGCCAGACGTACTCCCGGATGGTGCCCCTGTATCACGGGGTGTATAAAAGCTTCAGCGAGCCCTGGAGCAGAGGGGCCTGCCGCATGGGCAGCATCAGAGCCAGGAGCCTGACTCCTCTGGGTGAGTCCCTGCTGTTTGCAGGAAAAAGGCTCGCCTGGAGACCGGAGAAGCGCAAAGTGCTGCTTTGCCTGACCGATGGTGAGCCCGTTACCGGAGCATGGAATGAGAGCGTTACCATGCAACATGCCTGCGAGGCGGTAGAGAAACTCAGCTCGGCAAGTATAGAGCCGATAGGTCTTGGGATCATGACGGACTGCGTTCAGAACATCTTTCCAAGATGCGCTGTCATACATGATCTCAGCCAGCTCCCGACCACCTTCAGCCGCCAGCTCTGCGATGTTCTCACAGAACGCAGCAGAAAACCAGCGATGTAAACGCACCCGGGCGTTATGTGCCGCCCGTTCCATTTAACTCAAAGATCCGGAGGAAAGACACATGAGCACGGAGCAGGTGCAGGAAAAAGAACTCGCCCGGGCCGCATCGGGCCTTACCGAAGGCGACCTGGAATGGATATACGCAATCGATCCGAAGATCACTCAGCCGGAAAAATTTCAGGGGGCAAGCTCTCCAAGTGCAGACCCTCAAAAAGCGAGCTCTCAAGAAGAGGGTTCTGAGGGAAGGAGCGGCGAACCTGAGAATACGCAAGAAGAGAGCGGCATCTTCACCGGGCAAAATCAGGATGACAGCTCTGCCGGCAATGGATCGGGTAGCAGGAAAAACAAGAAGCGCAAGCGCAGAAAAGTCCGCCACAGGTGGCCCGAAGTCGGCACAATCCTGGAAGCCGACTACGAAGGCGTCCATTATGAAGCTGAAGTCGTATCGGCCCCCAGATACAAGTCCGGCAAGGCAGTGAAAATTCTCTCCGGTCCCGCTGCCGGGAAAGTGAAATCCTCAATGTCCGGGGCGATGAACCTGGCCACACAGAAGCAGAGGAGAGAGAACGATCTCGGGCAGAAGGGAGTGGCGAATGGGTGGGAGTTCTGGAAGGTAAAAAAATGAACCTGGCGTTCAGAAGGAAGCGTTAGCAAGCGAGAAATCCAAACACATATGGAGGTAACACCATGCAGTTTCTCAGAGAATATCGTGATAGCAGGCTCGTGAAATCCGTTGTGCTGGTAGTTTCGATTGCCATTCTTGGGGCTGCGGCATATGAGCTGCTGCTTCCGGTCATGATCGCAGGAGCAGTGATCGCAGCATCGGTATCGGGCATATGGCTGCTGTGCGAGAGCAGGTCTTTCCGGAGGTTCTGCGGGTTTGTTTTCAAGAAGGCAGGCGAGTTACTCCGGTGCATCTTCCGACTCGTGGCATTGGGGTTGAGAAGCGTGCTGTGGCGGGGGAGAGGGAGGGCCGAAGCGGCGGGGTCGTGAGCGTGTGTTTGCACGAAGAGGGAGAGGTCCGGCTATACTTCAGCCGGATTCCTCTCTTATCTTTTGATGTATGTGGTATGCATTCCGGGTTGTATTATCAAAACGCTGTCGCTATTGGGGGTTATGGCATGATAAGAAGCCAAGAGGACAATACGTGAGGGGGCATAAGCCCAACTCCTTCTGAGGCATTTCGGGCTTATAGAGAATATTACATCAAAAGTGTATTATTCAAAAACTCGGTTAATCTTCTCCTATATAAACCAATATTTTTCTGCCACTTGTGGCCCACGAACCCAAACATAGTGTATTATTATGAATGGAATCGTGAACCGCCCAGCCACTCGACACATTTCCATCAAAGCGCCGAATGAAATAATGTCTGCTCCCAGAATGAAACCGCTCTCCCCCTCTTGTAACGAAGGCGCTAGTGGTGCCTCCTTCTGATATGCCAACACTGGACAGCCATTCTTTAGCCTCCTCTTCGCTTATCGACTGCAAAGTAGCCTTCAGATCGTTCCATTCTGCTATTATGGCGTCAGGCCCGAACTCCGCTTCAACAGCAGTCTCTAAATCATCATTGTAATTGTATAGTTCCGATGACAGGATATACCCCTGTGCGTAGCCCACCATCGCGTTTTCCGGATGCCCGGAGCTCGGGGCGTCGTAGATGTTCTCGTCCACGAGATTCCCGGCCGCGTCCCGAATATACGGGTTGGAGATCGGACTGCCCGGGGAGAGGAACTGTACCGAGTAATCGGTGAAGAGTACATTCACGCCGTCGGGGCCGTGGTTGTCCTGCCACGCTTCCTCTCCCGGCGGCTGATCGCCGTAGTAATTCCTGTCCGCCAGCACGGCACGCATGGAATGGCGCTGATACGGGGTGGCCGAGTCGTAATAATAGCTCGTGCCCGCCATTCCGGCGTCTAGATCGACATCCACGCTGTTGGAAGGACAGCTCAGTATCTGGAGGTTCACCATGTATTCCGCATCGTGCAGCAGACGGAAGCTGGCGCTGCTTGTGCCGGCCTCTGCCGCTCACTGTGCTCCCGGTAGGCACCCAGACCATACCAGCCGCCGGCAGAAAGCAGGGCGAGCAGAACAATAACGGCAAACATTTTGGCGAGCCTGTTTCCGGATGCCCGCTCACGGGACTTGACTTTCTCAGGTTTTGCAGGCCGACGTGTTTTTGGCCCGCCGAGCCCCTCCAGCGCCGCATTCACCTCGCCGACGTTTTGAAAGCGGTCCGCAGGGTCATTTTCAAGGCAGCGGCCAATAACATCATCCCAAACAGGATCAAGTCCCTCTACTATCTGAGATGCCGGCTTGGCCATACCCCGCAGTCTCTGCCCCGTCACCATCCGATACATCATCACGCCCAGTGCATAGATATCGCTGCGTTCGTCCGCCGCACGTCCCTCCTCCTGCTCCGGGCTCATGTAGCCATAGGTGCCCAGCACCGCGCCGGTGCTGCTGCGATCGGTGCGCCGCTTCTCCGCTACAGTATCCAGCTCACCGATCGACATCGACGCCTGAACCGACCGGGCCACCATGCTGCGAACGTTCTCCTCGCCGATGACCCGCGCCAGCCCGAAATCGCCGACTTTCGCCTGTGCTTTATCAAGGTCCCGTGAAGTGAGCAGAATATTGGCCGGCTTCAGGTCGCGGTGCACCACGCCCTCGCCGTGCGCATAGGCCAGCCCGTCGCAGACCTGCATGAGCAGACTTTTCACCGTCTCCGGCGCGAGCCGAGCGTGCCCTGCCAGCGCCTCCTCCAGGTCGTAGGGTTCTTCGGCATCGCCGGCAGCGATGAAGTCCATGATCAGGTAATACTGTCCGTTCTCTTCATCGGAATACTGCACATGCACGATATTCGGGTGCTGAAGCCGCGCCATGGTCTTCAGCTCGGTATGAAACCGGTCCACGAAGCCCGAGCGGCCGGAGAACTCAGAAGGGAGGATTTTCAGCGCATGGAGGGTCTCCTGCATCCCGTGCCGCACCAGATACACCTGCCCCATCCCGCCGCGTCCGAGGAGTTTTATTATCTCGTAGCGTCCCAGGTGCGTGCCCGGCGTGAGCTCGCCCCTGCGCCCGCCACCGCCGTCCGGCCCGATTGTGTCCATATCGCCGATTGATTTGTCCATGTTGTTTTATGATCCGGGATTTACGAAAATTTATGATTTCGTCACTTGCATCTAATTATAGCCCAATGAATAAGCTATCGCAATTTGAAAGACCAGGTATATTCCCGCAGAAAATAGAGAATTCGCCAGCGACATATGGCTTTCATACACCTGCACATTTTTTCTTGTGTTATCCTTGTTTTTGCGCTGTTTGCAAAACAATCAAAAAGAAGGTACAATGAATTTTGGTTGAGATGGCTGTGAATCAACAATATTGCCCGGAGAGATAAAATGAAGGTCAAGAAAAAAATTCATTCGGCTGTTGAGCAGATGGCCCCGGATGATCTTAGCCATATCTATGATTATATAAAGGCTCTAAAAGAGGGAAAAGAGAAAAAAACCGGAAGTAAAATTTTAGCCATCGAAGACATCCACAAGCTGACAGGACAATCAAAGAGCAACTGGTCGGACCTGGTTACGGAAGAACGCGGAGAACGGTTTTGAAATATTTCTTCGACACCTCGGCAATCGTCAAGATTTACCACAGAGAAGACGGAACAGACACGGTCTTAGACATATATCGTGGCAAATCCGATATTTTAGTTTCCAGTCTGAGCACTATAGAGACATCAGCGACATTTTTCCGGAAGTATAGAGAGCGCGAGTTAGATTCAAAAGCACTTCAGGCGCTGCTGGATAAATTCGATGATGATATGAGAACGCGCTATCAACCACTCGGTTTTTCATCTTTGATCATTGAAGAGGCTTCTTCGTTGCTGGCCAAATTTGCGAAAGATAATTATTTGCGGACTCTTGATGCGTTACAATTCGCATTCTTTTCAACCTATGCAGATACCGGTGATACGTTTGTATCATCCGACCTGCGGTTGGCAAAGCTTCTCCGGGATGCCGGTCACACAGTGTGCACGCCGGGACAAAACTCTGAAATATGATCCCTTACTTGCCCGAACGGGGCACTACATACCAGCCAGCGGCAAGGCTCTGGGAAACGGATTGTCTTTAATTCGTGCCAATCCGTGGTTCCGTGCCGTAGTAGTCTGCCGTTGACGTAGCCATTCATTTATAATTCATAATTCGTAATTCCTCATTGCCTTTACTCGTCCAGGACAACACGAAACCCGTTGAAGTTGATCCGGTACCCAGGCGTGCCCCTGAGGCGGTTCGCCGACCGGCAGTACCTGGGATTACCGTACCAGGAACCGCCCCGCAGAACACGGTATTCTCCGCTGCGCGGCCCTGTCGGGTCAGTCACCGTCCCTGACGGATATTCTCCAAACCAATCTTGACACCATTCCCGCACATTCCCATGCATATCATGCAGTCCCCATGCGTTCGGTCTCTTTTGGCCGACCGGATGCGTTCGGCTGCTGCTGTTACCGCGATACCACGCATAATCCCCGAGATCGCCGGCATCGTCACCGAAATAAAACTCCGTCTCCGTTCCGGCCCGGCACGCATACTCCCACTCCGCTTCTGTGGGCAATCGGAACATGCCTTCGGCTTGCTCACTCAGCTTCTCGGCATACTCCACCGCGTCGTTCCAAGAAACGTAATACATGGGATGATTATTGCCCTCACCACAGATGCCATAATCAAAATCAGCTTTACTGCGTTGCTCTTGTAATGACGTGTTCATAATCGCTCCCCACTGCGCCTGCGTCACCGGGGTCTTGCCCATCCAGAACCCTTCGGTGAGTCGCACTCGGTGGCGTGGATGCTCGCGTTCATACCATTCCGCTCTGCCGCCATACCTTTCCGCTGTCTCCTCCGGGCTGAGCCGCCCGCCCCGCATATAATCACCCGGCGGTATCCACACGAAATCCATCTCAACCCCGCCGCCAAGGTCCACCGTCATCGTATCGCCTGGGTCCGGTTCGGTGGCACTTTCCGTTTGCTCGATATGCTCCTGACTGCGCGTTTCCTCCCGCGATTCACGGTTCTCCTCCTGTCTCTCTGAAATCTCCGGAGTCGGTTCGACCGCCGGCCTGTCGGGTGTCGAAGAATCATCTCTGACAGCAAAAAACACACCCAGCGCCACTATGGCTATCATCACGGCGGCTGCGGCTACCTTTCCCGCGCCAAACTTTTTGTAAGGTTCGCTTTCAGTCTTTGCATCTTGCAGCGGTTTCTCAGGCGCCACTTTTGGTGTTTCGGTCGGCTTTTTATAAGTCTTTTTTTTGGTTTTATCCGTTTTATGGCGCTGTGAAGTCGGAGGCTTTGTTTCCTCCCCAACCAGCACAGCTTGTTCGGGCAGCAAATCCTCGGAGGCAGAAGCCGGCCTCCTGTCACCGATGCCGTCCAGAGCCCCCATGAGTTCACCAAGATTCTGCCAGCGCTCCTCCGGCTCAAGTTCCAGGCATTGCTCAACGATGTCGTCCCAGGCCGAATCCAGTCCGTCAACGACGCGCGATGGCGGCTTGGCCATAGCTCTCGGCTTCTGTCCCGTCACCATCCGATATATCATCACGCCCAGCGCATAAATATCGCTGCGCTCGTCCGCCGCACGTCCCTCCTCCTGCTCCGGGCTCATGTAGCCGTAGGTGCCAAGGACAGATCCGGTGCTGCTGCGCTCGGTGCGCGGCTTCTCCGCTACAGTATCCAGCTCACCGATCGACATCGACGCCTGAACCGACCGGGCCACCATGCTGCGAACGTTCTCCTCGCCGATGACACGCGCCAGGCCGAAATCGCCGACTTTCGCCTGTGCCTTATCCAGGTCCCGCGAAGTGAGCAGGATATTGGCCGGCTTCAGGTCGCGGTGCACCACGCCCTCGCCGTGTGCATAGGCCAGCCCGTCGCAGACCTGCATGAGCAGACTTTTCACCGTCTCCGGAGCGAGCCGACCGTGTTCGGCCAGCGCCTCCTCCAGGTCGTAGGGTTCTTCGGCATCGCCGGCGGCGATGAAGTCCATGACCAGGTAATACTGTCCAATTAAAAGTCGAATAATGACAACTGTTTACAATTTATCGGGTTTTGGATTTGCAAACCTATGTTCATAACGGCTTCTTCTACAGTTAGTTGCTCAGAAAGTGAAATGCTGAGGATTTGCAGCATTTCGTAGGAGTGAACGCTCGATTCTCAGCTCTTTCTTTATTTTCGTTACAAGCACATAAATGGAGATTGGAATCCAAATACGCGACATGTCCATATAAAGTCCCGACGTAACTCTTTCATCAGGGGCGAGGTCATATATGTTCTCTGGGAGCAGACAAAATAGGCGGCAGCAGTTCCGATGATGATCGCTGAGGAAGGCATCAGACCACTGCTTCTTGAGTTCATCTGTCCCCCGGGCCAGATCCGGTATTTCAAGACGGACCAGTTGCTTTCTCAACCGGGCCAGAGCGGATTTGACACCTTCGGAGCTCTCCTTCTCGCCCCGCAGCCAGGCAGACTCATGGAACGAGATGACTTCTGCTAAGGCCAGGCCGGCTTCAAGTCTGTTACTCAATTTTTCGTCTCCAGCCATATCAGCCTAATATGCGAGTTACAGTTACAAGTCTGTGCTGTCACTAATGCGCTGTCGCTATTATCCACGAATGGATCGCGATTAGCAAGCTTACAGGTGCAGATTCCGACAATTGACACCGATCTTTACTTTGTATTATGATACTGCGTGCTGGAGGGTGAAGGAGGGGTGGCATCACCGGAGGATATCGGGAGCAGGCAAAAAAAATGAAAGAATCCCCCGAAAAACAGTCCATTTGGCAGTCCACAAAAAAACATGAACAGGAAAAAACTTTTGCCGGCACAGATCATCACCGACATATCTTTTTGTTTTTTATAGCTTAAAGAAGCAGCGAAAGCGTATGTGCCAGAGTGGCGGAATGGCAGACGCACCGGTCTCAAAAACCGGTGGGCCCTAAGCGCCCGTGCGGGTTCGAATCCCGCCTCTGGCACCACCCCGGACTTTTCCCAAACATTTATGAAATGGCTGTAATAAAACGGATTAAAGGCCATACAATAGTGTCTCCGGGCAGGGTGACCTGCGGTTGTTTCGCATATCGTCAATTTGCCGCCAAAGTGGATAACTTCAGCGCCTGAGAACAACATGCCGAAAAACCTCACGTACAAGATCCTTGAAGAGCACAGAGTGGAAGGACGCCTCATCGCAGGCGAGAGCATCGGAGTAAGCGTCGACCAAACCCTCACCCAGGACGCAACAGGCACTGTGGCCTACCTGCAATTCGAGGCCATGAATGCCGGACGGGTTCAGACGGAGCTTTCGGTGAGCTACGTGGATCACAATACCCTGCAAAGCGGTTTTGAAAATCCGGACGACCATCGTTACCTGCGCAGCGTTGCCGCCCGCTACGGGATCATCTTCAGCCGGCCCGGCAACGGAATATGCCACCAGGTCCACCTGGAGAGGTTCGCCCGACCCGGAAAGACGCTACTCGGCAGCGACAGCCACACGCCGACCGCCGGCGGGATGGGGATGCTCGCCATTGGCGTGGGTGGGCAGGACGTTGCATGTGCAATGGCCGGACTTCCGTTTTTCCTGGCCGTGCCGCAGGTGGTGCGGGTCGAGCTCAAAGGCGAATTGCAGCCGTGGGTGACGGCTAAAGATGCCATTCTGGAGTTGCTCAGGCGCCTGAGCGTAAAGGGCGGAGTCGGAAAGGTTTTCGAGTACGGCGGGGGCGGGGTTGAAACTCTCAGCGTGCCGCAACGGGCAACGATGGCGAATATGGGCGCCGAACTGGGGGCGACCACCAGCGTGTTCCCCGCCGATGAGCGCACCCTCGACTGGCTAACCCGCCAGGGGCGCCGGGACGACGACCGACCGCTCCGGGCGGATGATGATGCACCATACGACGAAGTCGTTGAGCTCGATCTCTCAAAGATCGAACCGCTCATCGCCCTCCCGCACAGCCCCGACAACGTCAGGCCCGTCCGCGAGGTGGCAGGAAGGACGGTGGATCAGGTATGTATCGGAAGCTGCACCAACTCTTCCCTGCATGACCTCTGCACCGTCGGCGAATTGCTGCGCGGCAGGGCCGTCCATCCCGACGTTAGCCTGGGTATATCGCCCGGTTCGCAGCAGATTTTGCAACTCATAACCGAACGCAGTGCACTGGAGGCGATGATCGGAGCCGGAGCCCGGATCCTCGAATCCGCCTGCGGACCATGTATCGGAATGGGGTTCTCGCCCCCCAGCGGCGGTGTGAGCCTGCGAACGTTCAACAGAAACTTTGAAGGCCGCACCGGCACGGCCGATGCGCTTTCTCACCTGTGCAGCCCCGAAACTGCCGTTGCGTCGGCCCTCAAAGGCGTCATCACCGATCCGCGCGATCTCGGCCGCCCGCCCGCCGTCGATGAACCCGACAGCTATCCCGTCCCCACAAGCCTCCTGATCCATCCGCCTGCAGACGGATCGGAGGTCGAGATAGTCCGCGGCCCCAACATCAAGCCGATCCCGACCCGCGACGCACTGCCCGACAGCGTCCGGGGAAACGTCCTGCTGAAAGTCGGCGATAATATCACTACGGATCATATCATGCCCGCAGGAAGCAAAATACTGCCGCTCCGTTCGAACATACCGGCCATCAGCGAATACGTCTTCCAGCCGGTCGATCCGGATTTTGCGGCGCGCGCAAAACAACAAGGCGGCGGATTCATAACGGGCGGCGAAAACTACGGACAGGGATCCAGCCGTGAACATGCAGCGCTCGCACCGATGTACCTGGGCATCATCGCCGTTATCGCCAGAAGCTTCGCACGCATTCACCGCTCGAACCTGATCAACTTCGGCATCCTGCCGCTCACCTTCGTATCCGGAAACGATTATGAACGGACAGGGCTCAACGACCGGCTGCAGATAACAGGGCTCCATGACGGGCTCAATTCGGGCACCATCAGCGTCCGGAATCTGACCGGCGCCTATGAATTCCAGGTCAGGTGCGAATTGAGCGACAGGGAGAGGGAGATCGCGAGAGCAGGCGGAAGGCTCAACATGGTGAAAAGCTGAATTCGTTCCTGATCCGCTGAAAGAGGACCGACGCCCGCAGGAACGTGGTTCAGTTGAGGGACCATGGATTGCTTTCGTGCTGGAAGAAAGCCCAACCTCCGTCCGTCAGGGTGTCACCTCAATGCAAGCACCCACGAAATAGTGATCGCTGGGGAATCGCCCGTTTCTTGAGTCGGTGATCACCTCGGCGTCGTTCGCCGCCATCTCCCCGCGCATAAATATCCAGTCCATTTTCCCGACTTCGGAACGGCACTGCGGTCCGTGAAAACCATGGAAGGTCGAGCCGGGGTTGTCCGTTCCATGCACTGCTGCGTAGGTGTCCACCCATCCGCCTTTCTTGAAAACATCAATGGCCCTGTTCCCGAAATCACAATTCATATCACCTGTGAGAACCTGGGGGTAGTCCGCAGGATAAGCTTCGGTGTCCTCGACAATCAGCTCCGCCTGGTGCTCCCGGGCACGCTGGCTGATATGGTCCAGATGGGTGTTGACCACCCTGAATTCCGCTCCGGTCGCCGTCTCTTCAAGCCGGACCCAATTCGCCAGGCGCACGCAGCGGCTGTTCCACGAGCTGGAACCCGCCACATGGGGCGTCTGCGAGAGCCAGTACCCGCCCGCGGATATCGGGCGGCAGCTGCCGGCGCGGTAGAAAATGCTGTTCATGGGATTCCGGCCTGCCGGCTCATCGACCATGGCGTATGACCGGAATTCGGGAAACATCGCGGTGAGGTCGTCGAACTGTTCCGCCCACACCTCCTGGAAGCAGATGACATCCGGAGCACGGGATGTTATGACTTCGCCGCAGAAATCTTTGCGATATTCCCAACCGTTATCGCCGTCATCGGCGCCGTAGCACCGTATATTGCAGGTGAGTATGTTCATGTCGGGCCGGCCTCCTCATATCCGCATGTTCCAGGATCAACACATTGCGTTCTACAAGCCTTACAAATCCTCATCCTTTTTCAAAACGGAGATTGAAAAAGAATTAACAGTACGACTTAAACGGCGAGACGGCTCCGCAGACAGGAGAAACGTCTGTGTTACCTCAAAGCCAACAATTTGTCGCCAACGCTAAAACATTAAAATTCTATACATAAAAAGGTTATGGCAAATATCGTGGATTGCGCAACAGGCTCTGCCACGCATCAACCTGAAGGATTGTTATGCGCCGGGTCCCGGTCTTTGTACATTTGCCAGAACAATATCCAGGGATCCAGCAGTATGGTCTCGCCGTAATCATGGATTTTGAACACAAAATGGCTGTGGTCGGCGGCCCCCGAAAGAACGCCGGCGCCGCGCGCGAACTGCCGGCCTTTTTCTATGGGTGTATGCTCCCTGACGGTCAGCTCGGTCATGTGATGGGCCTGGAGTATCCACTCGGCCCCGTTCGGCCAGCGGCGGATGCCGCGCCAGCGGTTGTTGTTATGGCCCATCTCCAGGCTGTTGAAATAGAAATGGTCGTCGATATCCACCGGCGCCCGGAGCGGAGTGCCCGGCGGGTGGTTGATGTCCAGCCCCCCGTGGGCGGAGGCGCCGTTGTAGGCGCCGAGCCAGCAGTCCTCGCCACGGTAGCAGTCTTCGATCTTCAGGCCGCCCTCCGGCAACGGGCACCAGGGGTGCATGCGGTCGGGGCAGATGCGCAGCGAGCTGTCCTGCAAAGCCAGACGCGCCTGTTTGTACCCGCTCTCGCCGCGCCCCCTGTTCATCCTGCAGGGACCATGCGTTTCGGAAAGAAAATCGAAAATATCATCCACCGCGTCCAGCCAGATATGCACGCCCTCGATCTCCCAGGGTTCATAGAAGCTCCGCTGCGTGGAAACCTCACGCTCCAGCGTATGTTCGTGTCCATTGATCCTGAGCGTGCAATCAAAACGGTAGTCGGTTCGGCCGGCCTCCTCCCCCGTCTTCAACTGTTGCAGCGTTGTGTTGATAACCTGCGCGGAGGTCGACAGCAACTCGATCCGCACAACGCGTCCGTCCGCCAGTTCGAACTCTTCGGTCTCCCCGCGGTCCATCTCGATTGCTGTGAGTGTATCTTTGGCTTTGCGTTTCATGATCAATTGTTATTCCATTGCGTTTCCGTTCAGGCAGAGTGCGATCAATTCGTCCACGTGCGCGGTAGCAAGGCACTCGACGGTATCGGCCGCCCCGTAGTAAATTTTCACCTCCCCGTCGGGTTCGAGAATCATGCCGCCGGGAAACAGAACATGGCCGCGATAACCGTTCAGTTCATACTCCGCCTCCGGCGTCATCAACGGTTCGCCGGAGATGCCGACGACCTTCCAGGGCCGTTCGATATCGAGCAGCATAATCCCTATGGTGTAGGTCTTATGCCACCCCGTGTGCCACGCAGGCAGTTCTTCATTCGTACCGATGTTGACGGCATGGAATGTTGTCAGCCATCCCGCCCGGGTCCGGACCGGGGGTGCGCCGGGTCCGATTTTCGCATTGCACCAGGGCACCTGTTCCGACCCGAGCACCAGTTGTGTGTTGCCCCAGTAAGCGCAATCCGGCGAGTCCGAAAACCACAGATCAAAATTCTCCGGACCGCCGCGCCCGTAAATCGGGAATGGCCTCTCCAGCCGCAGAAACTTCCCATCCCGCTTCTCCGGGAAAAGAACCATGTTGCGGTTATCGGGCGCCGAAAGGCTCAGAACCTCCCAGCGGTCGAAGTCGTCCGTAACAGCGATCCCTCCACGGATGCCATGCCTGGTGTCAACCGCAAAACAGAGGTAGCAGCGTCCGTCGATGACGGTGAGTCGGGGATCGTAGGCCCTGCTTATCTCTTCACTCTTCCACTCGATCCACGGCTGCGGTGCGGGCTCCCAGGCTATCCCGTCGTCCGAATAAGCAACCCCCATATTGGTGCCGACAATTTTTCTGCTGCCGGGCCGGTCGCCGTAGTCGTTACGGAAAACCATGACATATTTTCCCTGGAATCTGGCAACGCCCGCATTGAAGATCAAAGTCGCCGGATAGGGTATCCTCCCGGCCGTCAGGAGCGGGTTTTCGGGACACCGTTCCACACAATTGTTCATTTTCACTGACTCCCCGGATGCTATGGTTTGCACATACGATGGCGTATGGCCGTCATCAAACTGCGGGCGCCGTCCGTGCGGTTCAGCAAACGCCGGTTTGGACACCATTATACTAACCATGTTTTGCCCCTACGTCAAGACAGGGGGATATATCGCCCCGATCCCGAAAACGCGACCGTCCGGCACATGGCACTGAATAGCCCGCATATTCACAACCAAACAAAATAAAAAGGCAACAGCAGTATGATGGGTCGCTTTCTTCAGGATTCAAGATTCTACACTGTGTATCGGCGCCTGAGAAACGGCGGTTGACCTGCCTTCTGCAGGCAGGCCCTGCGGGCGCGTCATCAGCGGCACATCTGCAACACCGGAACGCGTGAAAAAGCGGAATGTTTTCCGGAGACAGGCGTCTGCCCACCGTTTTCTTTTCGCATAAGACGTTCTCTGTGATACAATAGAATAGATATGTTGCATCCTTGCCCCTGAAAGCAATGCATGTTTTCGGGAACATTTTTGCAACTGACGCATCTAATAAAGTAAGTCGCTACGCAATAGCTGTTCATTTCTGCAAACAGTATGCTTTATTCCAAATCCAAGAACAAGCATGCCAATCTCATATTCAAAGAAGGAGGCAGAGAATGCGTATTTTACACAGGCTTGAGGGAATCGGAACGTTAGCAGCGCTTTGCAGTGTGGTGTTGGCACTTTCAGTGACCTCCGGGGCTCCGGCGAATGGGGATGAAGGTGACGGGAGCGCAAAAGCCGAAAGCGTGGCCGAAGGAAACACCCGCTTTGCCCTTGATCTTTACGGGCAGCTGAAAGAGGCCGAGGGCAACCTCTTTTTCTCTCCTTACAGCATCTCCACCGCCCTGGCCATGACGTACGCCGGCGCACGGGGCGGGACACAGGAGCAGATGGGCCGGGCCCTGCGTTTTTCCCTCGATCAGCCGGAGCTGCATCCGGCCTTTGCGGCCCTGGCCGGGGAGCTGGAAAGGGTTCAAACGGAAGGGAATGTCGAACTCAACATCGCCAACTCCCTCTGGCCGCAGGAAGATTATGATTTCCTGCAGGAATACCTGGATCTTGTCGAAAAGCATTATGGAGCACCCATCATTCCCGTGGACTACAGACGGGCCGAGGCGGCGGCGGAGGCTATCAACGCCTGGGTGGAGGATGAGACCGGGGGGCTGATAAAAGACCTCATCGGCCCCGACGCCCTGGACCAGCTGACCCGCCTGGTGCTGGCAAACGCCATCTATTTCAAGGGTGACTGGGCAACCCCGTTCGAAGAGGATCGAACAGAGGATGCACCTTTCCATTTTGGCGAAGACAAAACTGTGGACGTGCCCATGATGCACCAGAAAAACCATCTTCCCTATGCCGAGGCCGATGGCGTCCAAATACTTGAGCTGCCCTATAAAGGCGGCGACGTCTCCATGCTGGTGTTCCTGCCGGAGGAGAAAGGCGATCTCGGCCGGGTTGAAGAGATGCTGACCGCCGAGCCCGGGCGGCTCCGGGAATGGACGCAGGAGCTGCGCCGCCGGGAAGTGGAGGTCTACTTCCCGAAGTTCACAATGGAATGGGGCCCCCAATCGCTCGAACCCCACCTCAAAGCCCTTGGGATGGAGGACGCATTCGAGCACGGCAACGCCGATTTCTCCGGTATGGACGGAAGCCGTGAGCTCTACATCAAGGACGTGGTGCATAAGGCATTCGTTGAGGTCGACGAAAAGGGCACCGAAGCGGCCGCAGCCACCGGCGTCATTGTGGGAGTCACATCCGTCGGTCCCCCGCCGCCCGTCTTCCGGGCGGACCATCCGTTCCTCTTCGTCATCCGCGAAAACACAACCGGCAGCCCGCTGTTCATCGGCCGCGTGAGCGAGCCGGAAAAAACCGGGGCCGTGGACACCGGCGCCGGTGGTGAGGAGCTCGAATTCGTCAAAGAATCCGGCGGCGCCCTGGCTGATATTGAAACAGGCCCCTCCACACATGTCACGCGCGGCAGGACGGAGTGGGAAGAGGAAATATGGGCGCGTATAACGGCCCCGCGCACGCCCCGTCCCGATGCGCCGGAAATCGATTTTGGAAAACATATGGTACTGACCGTATTCATGGGCCGCAGGCCCTCGGGCGGTTACAGTGTCAGAATTGAGTCCGTTCGCGAATTGGAGGACAGGGTCGAAGTCCGTTACTCCACCTCCGCGCCCGGCCCCGGCGACATGGTGACGATGGCGATCACATCGCCCTATCACTACGTCGTCGTACCGGCGGTCGGGGACAATAAGGAAGTGAATTTTATCGAACAATGAGCGGCACATGCATCTTTAACTTTCAACTGTTACTTACCGGATACCGGGAAACGTTACCTGACCGCCCGGTTCTTTGGAGATGCCGGATGAAATAGGAAAAAGTTCTTGTCCCGCCCAACTGTGCCCCCCCCATTTGCAGGTCGCAACATACTGCCGGGCGCGATGGACCGGTCGTTTGCAGTCCATTGAAGATTGCATTAAAATGGGTCAAATTGCATGAAAGACCCGAGCAAGCGCGGAATCCGGCTTCCCGGGGCATGTGCCGGATGGGTCGGAGATGCCGCCATTTGTCCCCAGGCCTTCGATCTCCCCACTCAACGAGAGTGCCGGGAGACAACGGGGTGCAGCGACAGACCGTTCGAGGGAGGCGGACACGTCTGCTCACAGTCCAACCAGAAACGACGGGAAAGGCAATGCAACCATGTCATGACCTACATTTACATACCTCTCTCTCGGCATGCTGCCAGTTGAACGACAGGACCCCCGCTTCCGTGATCGCGTTGGCGGAATCGATGGGCGTATCGACGATCGGTTTTGCGGATCACATATGGGCCAACCCCGGGATTTCGCCAAGCGAATGGTATCGCCCGCAGAATGAGGAGCAGATATCCAGGTTGCGGTCGCAGCTGGCGGAGGTCTCAACCCCTTTGCGTGTGCTGGTTGGATGCGAAGCGGACATGATTGCGCCGGGCAAATTTGGCATCGTGCCTGAATTTGCCCGGACATTGGATTATGTACTCCTTTCCTGCAGCCACTTCCACATGAAAGAATTCGTCGCTCAGCCGCCAACTGATGCACCATCCGATCTCGCCCGGCAGATGCTGGATTTTTTCCGTTCCGGCGTCGCAAGCGGTTTGGCCACATCCATCGCCCACCCGCTGTTTCCTTTTGGCAGTCGCGACAAATTTGCTCAGGCTATTTCATCGATTTCCGACGCAGAGCTGGAAGATGCTTTTGGGTTGGCCAGTGAACATGGCACAGCCCTGGAGATAACCCCCGTCTTCATACCACCCGAAATTGATCCGCCCTTTTCCATCGACACTCCTGTACGCTTTCTGTCCATCGCCAGGAATATGGGGTGCAAGTTCACTTTCGGAACAGACGCTCACGATCCTGCGGGCCAAAGGAGGTTGCCGGAACTCGCTATGGTTGCGGATATGGCGGGCATTCATGATGAGGATGTGCTGAACATTTCGTCAAGATGAGGCAACTAATTCAACCAGTGTGACCGTTGCAGCGATCGGGCAACCGTCGCATGCCGAAATTGTCAGTACGCTCAGGAAGGCAGCGTTTGATGCGGTTCTTTTTACAGGTTAGAATTTTCAGGTTAGAATACAGGAAGGTAAGATACAGAGAAATGTCAACAGAGGAGATTCCGGCCATGAAAGAAAGCATGTGCAATATGCGTAAAGTTTGGCTGATAGCGCTGGTTTTCGGTGTTGTTTTCCCGATGCCGGCATCGGCCCTGATTAATCCGAATTTCACGCCCATTCACCTCGTGGAGCAGTCTGAAACCGTCCTGGAACTCACCTTCGGACAAGAAAGGGATGATGACGGGATGGTCCGGGCCGTGGTCGAGACCGTTATCAAAGGGGATATTGAAAAAGAATCGTTCCGGATCGATCCGGCAGCGGCCATATCCGTGGCGCAGCAGGATCAATTCGTCAACGCCGTCGGACGTGATGGCCAGCGCGCCATGCTGTTCATCGGTGAGTTCGAACCCGGCGGTTTCGAGGGCGGGGATCTGGATATCGGCCTGGATGCAATGGAGCGGCCCAAGTCCATCGGATTTTTGCATATCGACGGCCTTCCGGCCGCCCAGTGGCTGATCCTCGAAAACTGGGAGGAAGACATCTGGGACATGCTGCAGAGCGAAGCTTTTCTTCTTGCCACCTACAACGGCGGTACCGACATGCTGCGGCGAATGGTGGATTATATTCTGTCCGATCCGGGGGCGGACGTGCCGGTCGATTCGGGTATACGGTGGGAGACCCCTCCGACCAAAATCGGAAAGGTCGACGGTACGGTGACCGATGCCGCCGCGGTACGTGTCTACCCGAACGAGAGCCCGGCTATGGAGCTGTTTCTGGCGGGACCGGACGGCGACCGGCTCTTCAGGTGGAAGGAAGGCGAGCCTGTGGACATCACGGAAGAGACAGGGCTCAATTCACGCAGCGAAGTGTTTGCCTGGGCCGATTTCAACGGAAACGGACGGATGGATCTCGCCAGTTTCGACGGCGAATCCATCACGCTCCATTACCAGCAGGAGGACGGTTCTTTCGCGGCAAATGCACTGGAGCTGGGGGATGGGGCTCTCGAACACGGCTGCCTGTCGCTTTCTCCCATCGAGATCGGCAACGACGCGGCGGGGCTGATCGCAGGCACCCGCAGAGTGCCGGTGCTGATAAGTTTTGAGGGCGGGGAAGCCTCGTGGCGTCCGCTGGTGGATGAGCCGGATGAGGTTGATTCCCTGGAAGATCCTTCTGTATCGATCGTTGCCGATTTCGACGGCAACGGCCGCCCGGACGTGCTGCAGCTCGGAGCGTCCGCGAGCCACCTCTACCGCGGCATCGGCACCGGCCGGTTCGCCGATCCCGTCAGGACGAACGCGTCCGTCGGAGGCGGCGAACACGGGGTGACTCTCGGCGATTTCGACCAGGGCGGGCTGCCCGACCTGTTTGTGGCTGCCGAACGGCGTCACCTCCTGTGGCAGAACAGGGGCGACGGTGTGTTCGAGGAGACCATGATGCTGAGCGGGGAGGTGAGCTACAAACTGACCAGCGAAGGCAAGGACGCGCATACGGCGGATTTCGGCAACGACGGACGGGAAGACCTGATGATCACCTACTCTTCATCTCAGGCGCCCTACATCCTCTACAACCGCGGGTTCCGCAGTTTTGCCCATGCATTGAACCTGGACCTCGACCGCGACAACCTGCTGCCGCAGACGACCGAAGGTCAGCAGGCCGCCTGTTTCGGCGATTTCACCGGCAACGGAGCGGTGGATCTGGCGATTGTACTGAACGACGGTGAGATATGGTGGGTCCGCCGTGAAATGGACAGACCGGCGGCGCTGACAATCCAGGCCATACTGCCCGAAGGCGAGAGCGGTCCCGTAAGCGTAAAGGGAACGCGCTTCGAACGTGAACTCGGAATGCGGCGGGCCACTCCCGCGAACCCGGCGGTATTCGGCGCACGCCGTCCGGGGCCGGTTACCATCACCTGGCAGTATCCCGATGGCGAACCGCAGCAGAAAGAGGTCATTCTCGAAGATCGGCCCGTCAGCGTTCTGCTGGAACCCTGACCTTCCCTTTTTGTTCCGATGTGATTACGAGGAAACAACGACATGGACATTCTGATTCCGATTAGCGAAGGCGCCCTGTCTCCGGCGGTCGTGCCCGTGATGATAGGACCGATGCAGGCTTTGCTGGCGGTTCTGCCGGGCATCCTGGCGGCCCTCGGCGGGATGCTGCTGGCTATCTTCCGTCCCTCCACCGTCAAAAAACTGGCCAAACTCCTGTGGGCTCAAAAACTGCAGGTCATTGCAGCGGCGGCTGTGATATGGGGGGCCGTTCACCTGGCGGGCAGGGTTCTGCCCGACCGCGGCCCCGAGGTGGCGGAGGCCGACGAGGAGGCCGAGGACTGGTTGCAGTTCCGTGGTTCTCCGCACCGGGCGGGCCATGCGCCCGACGGATACGACGACCCGGTGCAGGGCGGGGTGAACTGGTCGTTCTCCCTGGGCGATTCAACGCATTTTTACTCCTCCCCCACCGTCGTCGGCAACCGCGTCTACATCGCCTCCTCCGAAGTATCGCTGTTCGACCGTCAGGGCACCGGTTATATCTTCTGTTTCGATGCCGATACCGGAGCCGAAGTCTGGCGCGGCGGACCGCGCGATTACCGTGCGACGTTTTCCTCTCCCGCGGTGAAAGGCAATCGCCTGGCGATCGGAGAGGGCCTGCACGAAACCCGCGATGCCCGCGTGATGGTGCTCGACCTCGACCGGGAGGGCGAAGTGCTCTGGAGCTACCGGACCGACAGCCATGCCGAGTCCTCGCCGGTCATCCACAACGACCGCGTCTATTTCGGGTCGGGGCAGGACGGATATTACGCGTTCGAGATCGAGCCCGGCGAGGACGGTGAACCGCAGAAACTGTGGCACGTTCCCGGAGAGGATTATCCCGATGCCTCCGGATCGCCCGGAGCATACAAGGACTGGATTATCGTGCCCATGGGCCGGTGGGGTGGAAACGCTGTCGCCGCTCTGGACGCCGATACAGGCGAAGAAGAGTGGCGCCTGGATACGCCCTACCCCGTGTTTTCCGGACCTACGGTGGCCGAGGAACATGGGGTGGTTCTGATCGGCATGGGAACCGGCAATTATATCCAGACCGCCGAAGAGGCGTTGCCGGGCGAGCTCGAACGCCTGAGGGAGGCCGGCGCAACGGAGGAAGAAATTGAAGAAGCAAGGGAACATCTTGGACCCGCCGGTGAGCTCTGGGCCATTGACCTGGATACGCAGGAAGTGCGCTGGTCCTTCAGCACGCCCCGGGCCGTGATCGCACAACCGGCGGTCGACGGCAACAACGTTTACATCGCCTCCCGTGACGGGCAGGTGCACAGGATCGACATCCGGACCGGGGAGCGGGTCGGGGTCTGGGAAGCGCGCGACCATTTGCTCGCCTCCCCCGCGGTGGGTCGCGAACATGTGTACGTGGTAACGAACCGGGGACTCCTCTTTGCACTGGACAAACACCGGATGCTCCCCGTTTGGGACGAACCGCTGGCCGGCCCTCCCTCTATCAGCTCGCCGACCATCGCACGCGGACAATTGTACGTGGGAACGACCGGCAGCGGCATGTTGTCCATAGGCTCCAGCGAACGGCCGCCGGAGACGCCTTTATGGGGGAGCGACCGGGGCGGACCGGACCGCTCCGGATGGGAAGAAGGCAGCCTGCTCACGGCCCGGGGATCCTATGCATGGGGGTATGATGAGTCCCTTCCCGACCCGAAGGAGGGCACGTCGCCCCGCGTCTCGGCCCCCCCGGCAGCTCTCCTGCTGCCGGCCGATGATGAGGATGCAGAGGGGGCGGAAGAACATGCAGTGTTCGTGCCGTGGAGCGACGGGCGCAGCCACGCGATCGCACGACTCGACTTCCCCGATGGTGTGGAACGGGCGCCGGTGCGCACCTGGATGACCGAGTGCGCGCTGGAAGTCTCTTCGCCCATCGCGGCCGTGGGGAATGCCGTTTTCGTTCTCGAAGGTCAACAGGGAGACGACGACCGATGGCTGCGTGCGCTGGATGTCGGGACGGGGGAAGAGCGCTGGCGATACCCGGTCGAAGCCGGCGCCGCCGGCACGCTGCTCCTGACCCGCACCCACCTGCTGGCCGCCGTTACCGAAGGCGAGCTGAGCTGTTTTGATCTCACAGAGGCGGGCGGAGCCGATGAGGCGCCCGTCTCCGAGGACGTACGCTGGACCCTGCCGCTCGGTCAACTCAAAGGAACACCCATGATCGACGGGGACCTGCTGATCGCCGCCTCAGCGGATCCGGCCCGCCTGACGGTCAAGGATCTGCTGAGCGGGGAAACGCTCTGGGAGCAGAGGCTGGAAACGGCTCCCCGGACGGGACCGGTTCTGGTGCGCGACATCGTCTGGATCGGGCGGGACGACGGCGTTCATGGCTATGATCTTTTCGGCGGAGAACGTATTCACACTGCGGGCGCGGAACCGCCCGTGGACCGGCTGGTGGTCAACGGCGACAACCTCGCCTGGGTAACAGAAAACGGCACGGCCAAAGTATTCAATGCTGCGAGAGGGGAGATTCAGGCGTCGATTGAGGACGTGGAACCGCTTTACGCGCCGCTGCTCAGTGACAGTGGCCTCTTGCTGCTGGCCGAGGAGTCGCTGGATCGCTATGATTTTGAAACAGGCGAACGCCGTTTCTGGGCCCGGCTGAGTGAATCGTGGCCCGGCCGTCCTGAAACCCCTCCTTTCATGATAGATCGTCATCTGCTCTTCGGAGCAACGACACATCGTCTTGTGTCAATTCAAATGGAGAATTAATGAGCATGGCTTCCGAACTGAAATCGCAGGTTATCCATCCGTTCGGCCTCGGCCACGGCGCTGAAGCATCGGATCCCGATCCCGAGCTGCTGGGGGGCAAAGGTGCAAGCCTCATCTCAATGAGCCGTGCCGGTCTGCCGGTGCCTCCCGGATTTGTCATACCCGTTCCATGCTGCCGCTACTACCATGAACACAACGGGGAGTGGCCGGAAGGACTCGAGGAGCAGCTCAGCCGTGCCATGGAACAGCTCGAAGAGGAGCTCGACAGGCGCTTCGGCCGCGGGCCTGCCCCGTTGCTGGTCTCCGTCCGCAGCGGTGCGGCCAGATCCATGCCGGGAATGATGGATACGATCCTCAACTGCGGCCTCCATCCCGGTCTTGCCGAACAGCTTCCGGACACCGAACGGTTCTGGACCGTTTATGAAACGTTCGTCCGCCAGTTCGGACGAACGGTCGCCGGCATCGAAGAACGCCGCTTTGAAGAAGTATCCGCTGCCGCCGCTGGTTCGGAAGATCACGGGGCCCCGGCCATGGCCTGCATTGAGCTCTACGAACAGGAATCCGGCCGGAAATTCCCCGTCGAACCGTGGGCGACGCTCAAGGCGTGTATCAATGCCGTTTTCGCTTCCTGGAACAACGAACGGGCCAGGATTTACCGTAGCGCCCACAACCTGGAATACCTGGACGGCACGGCCGTCACCGTACAGGCGATGTTCGACAGTGAGGTGTCGGGAATCGCATTTACCGCCAACCCTTCCAATCCGACCGCCGACGAGATCATCATCGAAAGCGCTTACGGACTGGGTGAGTCGATCGTTTCGGGGGACGTGGCACCCGACCGCTTCGTCGTGGATTCCGGGACCCATCGGATCAAGCAACGCGAGATCGGGCGCAAAGAGCACATGATAATGGGCCTGAGCCGCTCGGAGGATGAGGCCGACTTCGATCCTGAAGCTCCTTCGCTGAACGACGAACAGATCGGCGAGCTGGTCGCGATGGGCATGCGGGTTGAAGAGTATTTCGGCTATCCGGTCGATATCGAGTGGGGAATAGCCGGAGGCCGCCTGGCACTGCTGCAGTCCAGAGCCATCCGCGGCCTCGATGTGGCCCGCGACGTCGAGACGGGCCGGGAACAGGAAATCATAAGGCTCAAACAACAACTGGCGGATCGGACCCACAAAAAAAGAAAAATATGGGTTACCCACAACCTGGCTGAAACGCTGACCGCACCCACCACAATGACATGGGATATCATCGGCGATTTTATGAAGGGAGACGGTGGATTCGGCCGGATGTACCAGGATCTCGGCTACCGGCCGAGCAAAGAAGTGCGGGAAGAAGGCTTCCTCGAACTCATCTGCGGCAACATTTATGCCGACGTGGACCGTGCTGCAAAGCTTTTCTGGGACGGGATGCCGTTCGAATACGATCATGAAGAGGTTCTCAATGACCAGAGCGTGCTCGAAACGGCTCCAACACGGTTCGAAGCCGCCAACAGCGACGGCTCCTTTCTGCTCCGCCTGCCCGGTTTCATAGCTGCAGTCATACGCTCGGCCCGTATCACCAAACAGGCACGCGCCGAGGCTTACGAGCACTTTGAAAACGAAATGCTGCCACCCTACCTCGCCCGGCTGGAACGGTGGTCGGAACAGGACCTCGCATCCCTGCCGACCGGGCAATTGATCGACGCTCTGCATGAACGCATTGAACTGGTTATGAACGATTTCGGCAAAGAATCGCTGAAACCCGGTTTTTTCGGCGGCCTCGCGCAGGGAGAACTTGAAGCCCTGCTGACTCAATTGCTCGGTCCCGAATCGGGGCCCCAGCTCTGCCGCATTCTCTCCTCCGGCTTCGAAGACAGTACCGTGCGGCAGAACCGGATGCTTTATGATGTAGCCCGGGAAAAAGTTTCCCTGGAAACTTTCCTCCAATCCTTCGGCCACCGCGCGGTCGGTGAGATGGAACTGGCGCGCCCGCGCTGGCGGGAAGATCCCGGGTACCTTAAAACAATGATTCAAAGCCAGCGCAACATAAGTGAAGACCACTCGCCGGAAGCGATGCATGCCAGAAACCGCCGGCGCCGCGAAGAGTCACTGCATAACCTGCCGAAGACCCTTGCCGATGCCGGAGCCGGGTTCATGTACGAAAAGGTGGCCGGCCTCGCCGAAGAAGCACGCAAACTGCTTCCCTATCGTGAGACCGGCAAGCATTACCTGCTGATGGGGTTTGAGGCGATCCGCAATGTGCTGCTTGAATTCGGACGGCGCTGGGAAATCGCCAGCGATGTATTCCACCTCCACCTGAACGAACTTCCGGAGTTTGAGCATAGACGGGACGCTTTGATGGAAAAAATACAAGCGCGTTCCGTCCGCCGGGAAGCATTCAAACGCCTCGATATGCCCGATGTGATCGACTCGCGCCACCTTGATGATCTCGGCCTGCCGCGCGAGACCGAATCCGCCGATGAGCTCGACGCCTTCAGCCTCTCGCCGGGAACAGTGACCGGCACGGCCAGAATTATACGGGATCCGTCGGAGGCGCTCGATCTGCCCGAAGACTGCATCCTCGTCTGCCCCTCCACCGATCCCGCATGGACGGCCCTCTTCACCGCGATCCGGGGGTTGATAGTGGAACGAGGCGGTGTGCTCAGCCACGGCGCCATAACCGCTCGCGATTTCAGTATCCCGGCCGTATCATGTTCCGGCGCCACCCGCACCATACCCGACGGGGCGCGCATACGCCTCGACGGCGACCGTGGCCATGTGACCTTAATTGAGGAGTAAACAGGAATATGTTAGAGACGCTCGAAGACCTCATCCTGACCATAACGGATCCACTGCTGGGCTGGCTGCTGTGGCTGCCTCGCGACGTTGCCCTGCTGATCGTGGCGCTGTTGACCGGTTTGATCCTCACACTGGCCCGAAAATGGACGACCGATCAACCCTATCTCGCCCGATGCAACACCGACAAGCGAAGACTCAAAGAACTGGTGAAAGAGGCGAAGAAAAAGAAAGACCGGGAGGCCCGCAAACGCTTGCGCCGAACCCTCGGACAGCTCGGGGCCGTCAAGTTCAAGGCCGAAGGCAAACCGCTTTTGCTGGCCATCGTCCCCATCGCCATGCTCGCCGTGTGGGCCTTTGCCCGGATAGCCTATATGCCTGTGGCGCCGGACGAAGCGGTCACGGTCAATGCCTATTACCCGCTGCCCGGAATCGGCCGGCGCGTGCATATGGTGCCCCAGCAGGATGTCGTCGCCGAAAACGGATGGATTCAGCAGGTCCGTCCGGTCGAAGAAGACGATTTTGCTTTCGGAATATACGATGGAATGGCCTCCTGGGAGATCAACGCCAAACCCCGCAACGAACCCTATTCGCTCAACATTCGCTTCGCCGGCGAATCGTTCGGAATACCTCTGCAGGTGCACGAACGGCTCTACACAAACCCGATCGTCTTTATCGATGATCCCAGGATCGAGGCGCTGACCGTGGACCTCACCGAATACCGCCCCTTCGGTTTCATCCCCGGCATTCCAATGCTGATGCTCCAGCCATGGATCATCGGTTACCTGATATTCGTCGTGCCCCTGTCATTGGTGCTGAAACGTATCATGCGCGTCCATTAAGAACGGAGGATCGACATGGCAAAGCCAAAAAGGCTTTGTGATCTGACGGCTTTAATGTTTGGCTTTGTTCTGGTTCTGATTGCTGCCCGCACCGGCGGATACCTGCATGCCGGTGAAAATACCATCGCCCTGTCTTTTTCCGGAGATGGAGATTACCTGGATCTTGGCGTTGACGCCGGCGATCTGGGTATAGATGGAAACCGTGAAAAAACCATCGAGCTCCGGGTTTTTATACGCAACTTTCAGAGTGATAAAGGTCTTTTCAGCCTGGGGACGACGGGGGATAGTCTGAGAGATTTTTCTCTGCGCGTCCTTGGGGGAACGCAAAGAATATATGCCGACGGTGAGTTGATCGGCGAACAGGACGGAGAACTCGACACTTCGACCGAACAAAACCTGAAAAAACTGGGGACCATCAGCGGACGCAGCCTGCACGAGGCCTTCTGGGGCGGTCTCAGAGAACACGATGACGATCTTCCCGGCTTCTGGGACGGGGAGGCGCGCAGAAGGCGCGCGGAAATGGGACCGAAGGGGGCGGGCCTGGTTCGTCGAGTCGGACAGGCTGGACCGGAACGCGCGCCTCTTTGAACTCGCCGCGCAGGTGCAGGAGCGCCTTAAGTAAGGAGTAATGGAGGAAATTAAGTTTGTTTTTATTGAGGATTTTTATCAAATGATTACCAACAAGTCACAGAAAAGGATGGGAAGGATCCCCCTGAGCTTGCTTTTGCTTGCCGTTGTGGGCACATTCGGGCCGGGAGTTGAAAACAGTATGGCTGAATGGGGACATGTAAAGACGCTTTTAGAGGCCGGGGATGAAGTCCAATCAGTGGCTTTTTCCCCCGATAGGAAATACATAGCTTATGGGGGTAATGATAATAATGTTTATATCCACGATATCCGAGATGGATGGAATCACATACAGACACTTGAACAAGCTGAGGGAGATATCAGGTCGGTCGTTTTCTCCCCCGATGGCAAATACATAGCTTACGGAGGGGGCGATGAAACCCTATATATCCACGAGACAGAAAACGATTGGGAGGAGATTGGTGCGTCTCCGTTTGAACAAGCCGGAGCGGAGGTCCGCTCAATAGCTTTCTCACCTGATAGCAGGTTTATAGCTTATGGCAGTTTGGATAACAATATTTATGTCCATGATGCAGAGGGGGATTGGAGGGAGGTCGGCGAGTCCCCGCTTGATCAGGGTATGGGTCTTGAGTCGATAGTTTTCTCCCCCGACGGCAGATATATGGCTTCCGGGGGGCGTGGAACCGAGGATTCGGATCCCAAGGTGCGTATCCATGATATCGAAAACGATTGGAACGAAATTGATGGGTCCCCGCTTGAGGAAGCTACGGACGATGTCCAGTCAGTAGCCTTCTCCCCTGATGGTAAATATATAGCTTACGGGAGCCTGGATGGCAATGTTTATATCCACGATATCGAAGGCGATTGGGAGGAGATAACCGATTATTCTCCCCTCGAACAAGCCGGGTCGGGTGTCCGCTCGGCAGCTTTCTCCCCTGGTAGCAGGTTTATATCTTATGGGAGCTTGGATGGCAATGTCTATATCCACGATATCGAAGGCGATTGGCAGGAGAGCAATGGGAATGCTAACGGTTTCTTTATCCGAAGGATAGATGATTGGGCTGAGAATGCAGAGTCTCCCCTTGAAAAAGCCGGGGATGAAGTCAACGCAGTAACTTTCTCCCGCTTTGGCCGATATATAGCCTACGGAAGTGCTGATAGTAATGTGTACGTTCATGAAGCTGTGCCCCTGGAAGCACAGGAGATCACCTGGCGCGGTGTCAACACAAGCGCACTGTATGATTTCCTTGGAGATTGGGTTGATGATCTCGATACCTTTGCCGATGTCCATACGCTTACCGTGGAAGATTATGTGCCACCGGGTAAGGAGGATCCGGAGGACTACGATCTGTGGGATGGGGGTCGCGTGCCGGGTCTCGGCGATAAGGCCGTATTCCATTGGGATGCCACGGAGGAGCCCGTGTTTAGCTACGGCTCTCCCGGCGACGAGGATCTCAACGACGCCCCGATAATTATTGATGAAGGGGACTTTAACCCGGATCACATCGAGTTGGATGCAGGCGGTTGGCAAGCGCCAAATCGCCCAAGTGATGCTCAGATCCTCATCCGGAATCCGCTCAAGCTCGAGTCTTTCCACCTCGCCTCCGGCCACACGTCAGCGGGGCAGGGCCAGGATCTTGTCGTGGTGGAAGGCGGTCATTCGCTGACGCTGACCGGCAAAGAGCCGATCAGTTTCGGCGGCAGGCGGGGTGGCTGGGGCACACTTGCATTGGAAGATGATAGTGAGCTGATCTTTGCCGGCGAAGATCAGACCTTTGACAGCTTCAATTTCGGCACCAGGCTGACGGGGGACGGCGGAACCGTGAAATTTACCGGCGAGGAGGCGGAGGTTACGCTGGCGGATCCGGGCACTTCTTCAAGGGGTAATATCTTGCTTTCCCGCCAGGAACTGCACATCCGCAGCGATCAGCACTGGGTTAATCCGGAGGGCACCGGTTTTATCGAGGTCTTGGACAGACCCGACGGACAGTTGTTGCATTCGTACGACGGGGAACCGCTGAACAACCTGAGCGAAGTGGCCTTCCGGGTCGATCGCGGTCAAGTTGCTAACTACAGCTACTATTATCCCGAAGCAACCTTGCAGGGGTTGTATGTTTATGGTGATCTTCATCATACGCGAACGGCAAATCATCGTTTTAGCGGCGATCTGACCCTGACGGGCGGCGCTGTGGTTGGTGGGGACGACGACGAGGTTGAGGCCGAGCAGCTCGACTACGGCCTGGTATTTCACAGCAGCAGGGACTGGCGGCATGGTCTGTATCTGGAAGGGTATGACCTGACCACCGACCGCGGAGTGCATCTGCTCTCGACCGGCAGTGCCGGTGGTACAGGAACGGACTATGCTCCGATGTATGCCGGAGGTTCGGAGATCGATATCGGCGGGGAACTGTTCATTGAATCGGAACGTAATCCCGCCGGCACCGTGGTTGATGACAATGGTGACTCTTTGAGCGAAACACGTAACATCGGTATCATCGGGGATGCGGATACGGTCCTTACCCTGCGTGGCGATTTCAAAACCAACGTCCGATCGACTACCGGCGATAATCTGCACCTCTCGACCGTCAACTTGCTTGAGGGCACCGGTGAGACGCCGAATAACTTCGAGGTCGCCGCCGACCCGGAGGATCAAATCGAACCGGACACTTATGCTGTCGGAACGCTGAACATTGGCACGGAGGACGATTCGGCATATATCCAGCTTGTGAATGAATACCTCAACGACAACGATCCGGACAACATTGATAAGACCAGGGAAGGCGAGATCCTTCTGGCCAATGAAATGAAAATCGGCCCTGACAGCACGCTCGACCTGAACGGCAAGGGGGCGAAGGTTTATGCTCTGGATATCGATGGAACCGGCACGCTGAATTTGAATACCGGGCAGGATCTCGAGGACGGCGATATCGTCGGGACTTTCCGGGGCGCAGGCGACCAGGTTGATCAGTGGGAGGTGTTTGCTGATAGAGTGATTGACTCATCAAACCCCGAAAGAAGTTTCATTCCGGTCCGGGAGAACGGAGATACTTACTGGGAAGCGAGATGACGAGGTAGGTCCAACACCGCAGCGGAGGATCAAAGCTAATGCCGGGGTTACAGTTCGGAGGAACGCATCCCTGCCTGTCAAATACCGGTAATTTTACACTTTTCGGCCGGGCTCCTGGCCTATATCCTAATTTAAAAACACTTAAAGTTGTTATAATGTTAAAGCATTTTTAGGCTTAGCTATCGGGTTTCATTGAAAATCCCCAAAGTTGGAAAGGACATTAAAAAGAAAGGAGCGTTATTATGAAGCCGAAACGTCTGATCAGAATGGCAGTAGCGACTGCAGTGCTTTTCGCGTGGATCTTCACCACCGCATCCGCATCGGCCGATGAAATCCGGGTATGGAACTATCCTGTGCTCGACGACGCCCTCCGGGAGACCGAGCGCGGTGAGCTTCGGACCGTGCGTATCGAGGGCGCCCGCGGCGGCATTTTCTCCGGCGCCGTTGCGGTGGAATCGGACGAACCGCTGACCGGCCTCCGGGCCGAACTGGTCGGCGGCGACGGCCCCAACCCCATGCCCGGAAGCGCGGGCGATGCGGTGCAGGTGCGTTACGCGATCCGGTGGACGGGCGGACAAAACCTCCCCCCCAACCTCGATGTGCTCCTCGAAGAACCTCCGGAGGAGATCGCCGTGCACGACGGCCGTGCGCTGGCCGGCATCTGGGTGACGGTCACGGTCCCGGACGATATGGAGGCGGGACGCCACGTTGGCGAGCTGCGCATTGAGGCCGACGGGCTTGAAGAGCCGCGCACCGTACCTGTGGAGCTTAACGTGTCCGGCTGGCGGGTGCCCGAACCCAGGGACTGGAAGACCCTCATCGAGATGATTCAGTCGCCCGATACCCTTGCGCTGGAATATGATTTGGAGCTGTGGTCGGACGACCATTTCGAGCTTATAGGAGAGAGCTTCCGCCGCATCCGCGAGGTGGGGAGCGGGGTGGTCTACGTACCGCTGATCCGCGAAACAAACCAGGGCAACAAGGAGTCGATGCTCCGCTGGGTGCGCCATGAGGACGGTTCGCTGGAACCGGACTTTTCGGTAATCGAGCGCTACATCGACGTTGCGCAGGAGAATCTTGATAAAATCGACATGGTGGTATTTTACGCCTGGGATGCTTACCTTCAACGCCGCGAAGAGCGGCCCGAGGAGGGAAGCAGTCGCGCCCTGCAGCAATGGGAAGAGCTCCAGAAGGGCCTTGCCGTCACGGTAGTGGATGGGGGAACCGGCGAGGCCGAACCGGGGCATCTGCCTCATTACTGGGAGGAAATAAGTTACAGGATATGGGAGTACGTTTACGAGGAGTTGCGCGCCCTGATGCAGGAACGTGGCATCGAGGATGCTATGCACCTGGGCATGGCCTCTGACCATCAGCCGTGTCGCGAACAGACCGAGTTTTTGAAGGAGGTTTCCGGCGATCTGCCCTGGATCTCCCACGCGCACCCGCCGCGCATACGCAACAATCCGGCGCCCAACACGGCGCTGCGCGGGGTTGCCAGCA
>PUMZ01000251.1 GCA_003551565.1 Candidatus Brocadiaceae bacterium
ATTTTCAAATTGTGTCATCTTGAGCATAATGTGGCTCCCGGGAAGAAGGAAAGGAGACTGTTTTTTTACCACATTTTGGCCCATGTGCCAAATGACACAATTTGGGATAGGCGGCTCAGCGCGAGGAGAAAATTTCATCCAAAGCGTCCATAACGATCTGGCGATCGGTGGTATACCACCTCCGCAAAGCCCCCCTTGCAATCCATACCGTTTCCCCGCTGTGCACCGAATGGCAGGAGAGGGTGAAGCGGACATGCGCCCACTGAAAAAAGAGAATATAACTCTGATGCCACGACTCAATTTTGGCCGTGAACAAAAAATCGGTCTCCCGCTCCTTCGCCTCCCCGAGCATGGCATGCAACAGCTCCTGCCCACGCGGACGGCATGTCTCCCCTTTTGCTGCGTCTTGTTCCGGTAATATTTGCAGTTCGGTGTGTTTGCCGGCCGAATGAGCGAACAACTCTTCAAACGTCCTTTCCGGCCTGAAGACATGTTTGACCCCCCAAAAATAGCGCGTCGCCTGCGAGGTCGCTTCGAGTTCGCTCTCGACAGACAAAACGGCGCTCCCGCCGCCTTCGCCATGTCCGGGAAGTGCGGCTCTCCCCTCCTTTATTTCGACCGATCCACATCCGGACGCAAGCAGAACCACGGAAAAAACGAAAACGGCAACGGTGCGCGAGCCCATGGCTAAACTCCAGAATTGAATTCAGTAATACGGCGGGTAATACGCCGTCGAAACTGCACAAGAAATTGTCCGGATGCTTTTTTTCTCAGCATATGATACGTCAATGCAAAAAGGTATGCAAATTGAAAATGCCCGTCCCATCCCTTGTTGTTTCCAGACGTACCCGTCGATCGAGTGCCGGCGCGGACCTTGGATCCGCCGCCGGCATCGCACGCTCTATCGTCCCTTGACTTTTCCGTCCCGGCCGCTTACCATACCCTGCAATACGCGTTGGCAAAACGCACCGGGAAAGGGCGGCCTGTTTGTTCGTCTTTTAGATCGGCGGCGTACATCGTGCTGATTGACCAGCAACTTGCGAACAACCATCCACTGCTATCCCGTTTTTCACAAACTATGACTTTTTGGCGCGAGAACAGGCATCCGCGAGGGTGGCACAGCGCCGGAACACAAGACCCGATATCAATGAACATTACCGAAAAGATACTTGCATCACGCTGTGGAAAGGATCGCGTCTCGCCGGGGCAGTATGTCGTTGCCGATGTGGACCTTTGTTTGGGCAACGATGTTACCGCGCCGATAGCGATAGAAGAATTCCGTAAGGCCGGTTTTGAAAGCGTCTTTGACAACACCCGGATCGCCTTGATCCCCGATCATTTCACACCGAATAAGGATATAAAAGCCGCGCAATTGTCGGCGACCCTCCGCAATTTTGCAAGGGAACATGATATCGTGAATTACTTTGAAGTCGGACGGGTCGGGATCGAACACGTTCTGTTGCCCGAACAGGGGATGACAGGCCCGGGCGAACTGATCATCGGCGCCGATTCGCATACATGCACCTACGGCGCCCTCGGCGCGTTCTCCACGGGGGTGGGGAGCACCGACCTGGCGGCCGCTATGGCCACCGGCAAGGTGTGGCTGCGCATACCGGAGTCGCTGAAGTTCCACTACAGCGGCGTCTTGCCCGAATGGGTGGGGGGAAAAGATGTCATACTCCACACGATCGCCCGTATCGGCGTGGACGGAGCGCTGTATAAGGCGATGGAGTTCTGCGGCCCGATCATCGAGAACCTGCCGATGGACGACAGGTTCACCATATGCAATATGGCCATTGAGGCGGGCGGGAAAAACGGGATTATAGCACCTGACGATACGACACGCGCCTACTGGGAAGAACATGCACCCGCACGCAATCATTCCGCCCTCTCCGTTCAGTTCCTGGCAAGCGATGCCGACGCAGGATACGCGGAGACATACGAGTGGGACCTGTCCTCGCTCGCCCCCCAGGTCGCCGCGCCGTTTTTGCCGTCCAACGCGGCGCCTGTGGACAACTACAAAGATACGGAAATCGACCAGGTCGTCATAGGCTCCTGTACGAACGGTCGACTGAGCGACCTGAGGATTGCGGCGGAAATATTGAAAGGCCACAGAACAGCCCCGAACGTGAGAACGCTCATTTTTCCCGGCAGCCAGGAGGTTTACCGCCGGGCCATGAATGAGGGGCTTTTCGACACATTCCTGGACGCCGACTGCGCGATCAGCCCGCCCACCTGCGGCCCCTGCCTGGGCGGGCACATGGGCATACTTGCCGCGGGAGAACGGGCGCTGTCCACCACGAACAGGAACTTCCGCGGCCGCATGGGACATCCGGAAAGCGAAGTGTTCCTCTGCAATCCCGCCGTCGCCGCGGCGAGCGCCGTCACCGGCACCATAACCCACCCGAAAGATGTGGCGGGGAAATAACCCGAATTGTGTCGCCTGGCATACTGGCAATGATTCTTTTGTTCTCCGGCGCTGTGAATGCCGAATTTCCCGGCTTCCCGCGGATCAGACGGGTCGTTCCGGCTCCACCCGTACGTAGGCCGGGGCCGCGGTGTAGAAGATGCCGGCTTCCCGGACCTCCTCCCCGGTGCATAATCTCCACGCCAGGACATAATTCGCGAGCTGCGGCCTGTAAGCCCCGGTCAATCTCTTCCGGCCTTCCGCATCGGCAGCCGCTCCATCGGTTTTGTAATCCACGATCACCCATCCCCCCGCCTCATAAAACGCCAGGTCCACAACGCCGCTCAACAGCACCGGGCAGCCACCGTCTTCACCCTTCCGGAAGGTGAACGGCACCTCGGTCATGCAGTGATTGCTGCGCCGGGCGCGGGCAAATATGCCGTTGGGATCGCCGGTCAGTGCCTCCTGCACCTCAAGGGCTTCGCCGATACAGGACTCCGGCATCTCCTGCTCCCGCACCACCGATGCAGCAATTTGCCGGAGGCCGCCGGCCCCCGCCCCGCGCATCTTCGCTTCCAGGAGCGTGTGGAGCAGATTGCCCCATTCCATTCCGTACTCGCGCCCCGGCCCGAGGGCGGCGTCCGCGGAACGTTGCGGCCTGGCACTCTCCTTGCGGTACCCCGCAGCGAGCAAAGCCCCTTTGCGGGCATTGATGCGTTCCGGCTCGCACGCGAGTTCTCTGCACGCGGTGTCCGTCGCACGGTTCTCTTCCCTTTTCCCCCCCACCGGAGCAACATAACTATCCTGTTTTATGTCTTCCACTTCCAGCTCGGAACAGGCCGCCAGGTTCTCATGGAAAGGGGACCAGGGACTGCGATGTGCGTTTTTTGTGCGTTGGGAGATGATCAGCCTGGTCTCCGCGCGCGTAGCGGCCACGTAAAGCAGCCGCACGGCCTCTGCGTCGGCGAATTTCGACTCTTCCACCGCCCATTTTTCCTCCCATTGCGGCGGCTGTGCAACCGTTGCCGAAGCATACCGGCCCACCGTTTTTTGCAGTTTCAGGAACCCGCATGCGCCGTCGCGTCTCCGCCGATCGATATGGAAATCCGGAGTGTGCTGCGAGCGTCCGTTGGGGTCGGCCAAAAAGACGATCGGCGCCTGCAGTCCTTTGACCTTGTGCAGATTCATGATGCGCACCGGCTCTTCCCGCAGCGGCCGCGCCGGCAGGCCGTCATGCGGCTCTTCGGAAGCCGCCAGTTCGCCGAGGTAGTCAACCATTGCGGATATCGACCAGGATTCCGTCCGGGCCCCGCGCAGCAGCTCGAGGGCTTTCCCGACGCTGCCGGCCTGCACGTTGCCCCCGGCCGAAGCGGCGGCCATGACCGTGAGCCCGAGCCCCCCGGCGATGCGCTGTATGGCCGTCATGAGCGGGTACCTGCCGACCAGACGGTGGCTCCGGCGGAAATGGTCGAAAACACTCTCCAGCCGTGATCGCACCCCACTTTCCAGCCGTTCGGGGACGCTGCTGCGCCAGTCGAAGCGTCCGCCTGCGCTCTTCAGCCCGTACAGGTCGGTGTCTTCGATGCCGAACAGTTCGCCGCGCAGGGCGGCCACCAGCGCCACCGGGTTGTGCGGATGCACCAGCGCCGTCATGTAGGTGTGGAGCTGGCGGATCTGCGCGACATCGTTCAGGACCGTGCCGCCGGTGACGGCATTGGGTATGCCGAGCTGGTCGAGTTTCTCCGCATAACGGCTCATATTGGCTTTTTTCCAGGTAACGATCATGAAATCCGAGGGGCGCACCGGCCTCGCAACAGCCCCTTCCTTCGGGCAGCGCACCATCATGCCGGTCGTCAGGGCCCGATGGATATAGCCCGCGATGAGGCCGGATTCGTATTCCACGATCTGCTCCCGGTTTTTTTTGCTGAGATCGTCGTTGACCGTCAGTTTTTCCACGCACGGTTCCGATTCCCCGGCGCCGCTATCATGGCCCGCGCTCAGGTGGACGTAGTCAGGAGAATATTCGTCTGCTTCGGGGGGGAAGCGGTCCTCGAAACAGCGGTTAACCCAGTCCAGAACAGGGCACAGGCTGCGGAAGTTGGAGGAGAGGCTGATGACCTTCCCCCCGCTTCGGGCAATGATCGCCCGGACTGCGTTGTAGGTGACCAGGTCCGCGCGCCGGAACCGGTAGATGGACTGTTTGGGATCGCCGACGATAAAGAGCGAGCCGGGGCGCGGCGTGCATTCCCGCCAGTCCCCTTCGTCCGGGTCGTCCGATGCAAGCAGCATCATCACCTCGGCCTGGACGGGGTCGGTATCCTGGAACTCGTCGACCAGCAGGTGGGTGTAGCGCTTGAGGAAATACCGCCTGATATGCGGACCGCCCTCACGCAGCAGGGCGGCGGATCTCATGAGCAGGTCCTGGAAGTTCAGCGCGCTGCTCTCCATGCGCAGCCTGTCGTATTGCTCGCGTGCGCGGAAGAAGACCTCCATCGCCACCGCATAGCGGTGTTCGTAGAGCCGCTTCAGGTACGGCCGTGCCGTCCGGTCCCGGAACCCGCGCCAGCGTTCCTTCTCCGCTTCAATGGCTGCATCCCGCTCCTCTTTGTTTCCGCCCGGCCATGGGGTTTTTCGGGTTTCCGGGGCCTTCTCGCCGTCGAATTTCTCCAGCAACCGCTCCACCGAGGCGGCATCCTCCCAGTCGGTTCGGGCGATATAAAAAGGCAATCTCAGGTAGAGCTGCAGCAATTTATCGTTACCCGGATCCTCAATTGAGGGCAGCACCTGATCCTGTATCTGCCGGTGGTACTGCCAGACTGCGGTGCGTATGGTTCGTGCGTGCGGCAGCGGGCCGTCGGGCGCGCACGGCCAGTTTTCGACATCGGGATAATCGGCGAACTTGATGAAGCCGTCGCGCAGATCGCCGGGATCCATCCCCAATGCGCTCATGCGGTCCAGCACGGGGTCGTCATCCGCGTAAAGGCCGCCGCAGAACCCGTCCCACGCCTCCAGCCGCAACCGGTTGTCTTCGTCGTCTTCGATTTGCCGAAACTCCAGCGGCACGCCGGATTCGACGGGCCGTTCCCGCAACAGGCGGGCGCAGAAGGAATGGATGGTTCCGATATAGCAGGCGCCCGCATTGTCGGCCGCTGCCCGGAGCCGCTCCCGCCTCTCACCGGACGCCGAGCGCGCTCTTTTTTCGAGTTCTGTCTGGAATCGGTTCCTCATCTCGGCGGCGGCCTTGCGGGTGAAGGTGATAGCGGCCATCGTATCGATAGAGCACCTGTTCGCCTCAAGCAGGGCAATCATCCGGTCGATAATTTTTGTCGTCTTGCCGGCGCCGGCGGCGGCCTCCACCAGCATGGAGGTATCCAGCCGGGAATCGATCATCTGCCGTTGCTTCCGGTCGGAAAGCGGTTTTCCCGTTTCAGTCACAATCCCGCACCTCCCGCAGCGGTATCAGCACCCGGTTGTCCGGGTTGCCGAGTTTGCGTTTTGCATTCTCCGCCGTTCGTTGCATATCGCCACAGATGGCGGAAAAATCGCAGTAAGTGCAGCTCTCGCCCGTCTCGCTGGCCGGGAACGCGCCCCCTGCAAGCGACCGGCACAGGCGATCGACCACTCCTTTTGCATCCGCCAGTTGCTGCGGAGAGTATATTATGAACTCCCCTTCCGCCCTGACGCCGGGGAAAAAATAACCGAAAAATTGCAGTTCCACCGGGACGTTCATGTGCTCAGCGAGCCGCCTGCGCGCCATATGCATGTACAGGGCGTGCTGGAGTATCCGGCCGCCCCGGAAAGTTTTCTTGCTGTCGTAACGCGCAGCGCTGCCGGTTTTATAGTCCCACACGGCGAACGTACGCCCGCCCGGTTCATTCAAAACATCGATCCGGTCAATCCGGCCGCGCAGGCGCACGGCGCGGCCGGATGAGAGCGTCATCTCCACGGGCCCGGTTGTGTCCAGCGGCGATGCGTTCGGCCCGCTGGTGATGCCGATGGCGGCTTCGAGGTACTTCGGGCGTCCGTGGCGATAGAACTGCTGCTGCCCGGCGAGGAAAATCCTGCATGCCTCGCGCATCGCCCGCCGGGTGCTTTCTTCAAGATCCCTGCGCGGCGGCGGCGAATGTTTCTTGCAGGCATCGAGTTTGCTCTCCAGTATCCCGTTGATCCGCCCGATATCATCATCATTGCCGGCATCGGGACAGACATCCGAAGCGATTCTTTCGGCAATAAAATCTCTGAAAACATCGTGCAGCAGGTTGCCGTACCGGAGGGGGTCCAGCCACCGGTCGGGATCGAATTTGAACTCTTCGGGCAATTGCAGTCCGAGCAGATTTTCGAAAAAATACGACAGGGGACACCGCCCGTAGCTCTCCAGACGGCTGGGCGACAGCACCCGTTCGGCGCTTGCCGGGTCGTTGTCCGCGCCGGCCGCCGGCACATAGCCGTCGCAGGCCGTAAACTCCGCGCTGTCGCGGCGCCTCATGGTTTTCAGGCCGCGTTCCAGATGCGGGAAAAACACGGCGGCGGCCGCACTGCGGTCGGGGGCGGGGGTGGCGACGCAGAACCGGTTCAGCAGCACATCCTCGCGGTTGAAACACTCACCATCAGACGAAGGGGCAAAGGAGACTTCCTGCGCCGCAAGATCCTCCGGACCGGCATCATGCAACCCGGTTGCGGCACGGTAAGCTGCAATGAAGTGGGGTCCGGGCGAGAGGTCGGCATCCTTGCGTAGATCGCGGGCGCTGTAGCTGAGGGTGAGGTCCCCGTGCAGGCCGGCAAGCATTGCCGCGAATGTCCGCTCCACGCGCTCCGCTCCGCCGGCGGTTGTCGCAAGAGCATCAGATAACTTTTTACGTTCGCTGTCGAGCAGCAGCGGATCCTGGCAAGCGACCGGCGGAAACCGCGTATCGTCCAGCCCGACAATGAAAGTGCAGGGCCGTCCGGTATGTCCTCCTGAAAGGACGTGCGCCGCATGGGCGGCGCCGGGGCGCGGCCCCATACCGCCGACCCGCAACTCCCCGGGCAGGCTCTGCGCCCACCGGCTGAGATCGGGTGCGGGGCCGTCGTTTGTTTTCCCAGGGAGGAGCTCGATAAGCTGGTCAAAGGCATCCAGGAGCTGGTTGAGTGCATACGAATCGAGTTGCCCAGAAATGTGGACCGCGTTTTTCAAGAACCCCCCGGCCGCCCTCAGGAACTCCGCCCCGTCGGCCGCTTCATCCGCGGGGGTGTGTTCCAGGACGGAATGGACGATGCGTTCGGCGGCCCGGAGGCGTTCGAGTTCATCGTTCAGCATGCTCCTTCGCCCGGGATCGGCATCGCCGTCTTCGGTATCACCGGCGGCATCGAGCCGGGCGGAGAGCGCCATTGTCCTTTCCGTTATCCTGGGGCCGTAATTTCTCCGCCCCCGGTGTACGGGCACGTTTCTGAGTGCGTCCGCCAGTTCGGACGGCGTAAAGCGGCTGGTTGTTCCATCGGGTGGACGCAGCAGTCCGTCGTGGATGAGCCGTTCCAGCAGGACCTGCGGGTAATCCTCCCGGCGCCACTCGATCCATCCCCACAGTGCACGTCCCGGACGGGTGCAGAAAAGCGGGAGACCGTCGGCGAACGTCACGATAGAGCTTCCCGACTGCGGGTCATGTGCATCAAAGATCGCGCCGGCTATTTCGTGGATAAGCGGCAGATAGGTGGCCGCATCAGTATAAAGGATCTCGACCTTATCCAGGGGGATATCCTGTTTAATGCAGCGCCGGAAGATCTCCCGCACTTCGTTGGCGGCGCCGATCGCCCGGAAAAACTGCACCGTGCAGCCCCCGGAAGGTGTGGTCGGGGCCTCCGCGGGGAGCGGGACGATCTGCGTGGCATCGATAGCATCGAACAGCCTCCGTTCAAGCACATCGGCCTCAAAGCGGCACCGGTCAGGAACGAGCAGGAGCGGATCATCTTTTAAACCTTCGCGCTGGACGGCACTTATCGCCATCCCGAGCACTTCCGGATAATCGACCAGGTTCCGTTCCCGCAGTCCGCTGATATATGCTTCGAGGATGCCGGCCAGTTCGTCCCTTTTGATCTCCGATTCGAGCTGTGCGCCATGCAACTGATCCGGGCCCAGTCCGGCGAGTCGTACGGCGTTGATCGTTCGGCGCAGGGCGCGGGCGAGAGGAAAGTCGCCTGCGATCCTGCGCAGATAGCCGGCCTGATCCGGGCGCTCCGCGGGGGGCATGGCAGAACGCCCTGGTTGCATCGGTTCGCCGCCCCAGAGCTGTGCCAGGAGGAGTTCTGTTTTGAATTTGGAGGCCAGCTCCAGGTTCCGGGCGGCCATTGCGGGGCCGGCAATCTCCAGCGCCAGCCTCCGCACCGTCTTCACCCGCAGGTTGAACACGGCGGTTCCGGCCGACGCCGCCCTTTCGACCCATTGATTGCCCGCACGCAGGGAGGGAGCGATGAGCCATTTCTCCCGTAGCCGGTACCGGTTGCACTGCCGGGCTATTGAACTGACAGGCTGCTTCACTGATCGCCTCCCCTGGGGCGTTGCCGACACTCAACTTTGCTGCTCCGTCATCTCCTGTGGATCCAGGGCCCCGCTCCGGGGCAATGAACAGCGAACAAATGTGGGCCGTTTTTTGCCGTGGAGCGTACTACAGGTGTATTTTGCCGACCCGGTCCCAGTGACTGTCCGTCCATTCAACCGTGCGCCGGATTCCTTCGGCGAAACTCACCTGCGGCTGCCAGTTCAGGAGTTTTTTGGCCTTATCGATATTTGCCCAGGTCGCTTCCATATCGGCTTTGTTGGGTTCCCGGATTCTGCGGCGGGATTGTCGTCCTGTTTCTTTTTCAATCAATTCAATCAGCACATTCAACTCGTGGGGGGTGTTATTTCCCAGATTGATCACTTCGAATCCGACAGGTTTCAGGGCTCTGACGGTACCCTCGGCGATATCGTCCACAAATGTGAAATCGCGCTTCTGCGTGCCGTCGCCGAAAATTTCAATCGGCACACCTTCCTTGATCCATTTCACGAAGCGGAAAACGCTCATATCCGGCCGTCCCGCGGGCCCGTAGACGGTAAAATAACGCACGATCGAGACATCGATCCCGTAGAGGTAATGGTAAGTATACGCCATTGCTTCTCCGGCTTTTTTTGAGGCTGCATAGGGTGAGATGGGGGTATTGACCGGAAGGTCTTCTTTGAAAGGCATCGTCTGGCCGGCGTAGAGGGACGATGTCGAGGCCTGGACAAACTTTTTCACTCCGCAACGGCGGCACAGCTCCAGCAGGTTCAGTCCCCCATTGGCGTTTGTCGTCATGTAAATAAAAGGATTCTCCATGCTGTAGCGCACCCCGGCGCGTGCGGCCTCATTGATGACCGATTCCGGTCCCTCCCGTTCGAACACAACACGGAGGGCGTCGAAGTTTTCAATATCGATGCGGTAAAACGTAAAATTGGCGTTTTTTTCAAGCCGTTCCAGCCGCCATCGCTTCAGGGCCGGGTCGTAATAGTCATTCATATTATCTATGCCGACCACGTTGTGGCCCTTATCAAGCAGGTTCTCGCTGACCTTGCTGCCGACGAATCCGGCCGCGCCCGTGACAAGTGTTTTTTTCATGTTTAGCCTCGTAATTTCGGCGTATCGACAACGGATTGCCGATGCCCGGAAAAAATAAAGCCGCATGCCGTTTGCCGTTTTTTTCATTCTTTTCCGCGCTCCGTCCCGGAACGGAATCCGGCGCCTGCCGGGAAAGCAAGCGTTCATCCTGGCGATTGCTCCGGCCGCGTGCTCCGGGTTGGAGGTGACGGAAAAGCGTTATGATACACTGCCGGCAAGTTACTCGCAAGTGAAGGGGAACAGAGAATCTCCAGCGGTTGAACGCCAACGCCGGGGCTATGAAAACCCTGGCGGGGGCGGCCCGCCCTCCCGCACTTGAAAAAAAACCCTGGACATGTAATAATTATATAAGTTATCGCATTTTTGGGAACGGGAACGAAGAATCGGTGGTGCACATTGTTTGAATCGCTCACAAATACGCTCGAGGGTTTTTTCAAAAAGATAAGGGGCAAGCCCCGTCTTAGCGAGAAAAACATACGGGACGGTCTGCGTGAGGTGCGCCTTGCACTTCTTGAGGCCGATGTTCATTTCCGTGTGGTGAAAGAATTTACAAAAACGGTATCGGAAAAGGCGATTGGCGAAGAGGTGCTCCGAGGTGTTAATCCCGCCGAGCAGATCACAAAGATCGTCCACGATGAACTCGCCGAGCTGATGGGGCCGGTTGATACCACGATCCCGCTGGGTGGGAAGGGGCCGACGGTTATCATGCTGGCCGGGCTCCAGGGGAGTGGGAAGACGACGACCTGCGGCAAGCTCGCGCATCACCTGCAGAACAATTACGATGCCGCCCCGATGCTCTGTGCGGCGGATGTGCGGCGCCCGGCGGCCATCGACCAGCTTGAGACCCTGGGCGAACAACTGGATCTTCCGGTGGTCAGCGAGCGCGGCAGCGATGCCCTCACGGTCTGCCTCAAGGCGCGGATGGAGGCGGCCCGGCAGGGGTGCAATCCGCTGATACTGGATACGGGCGGCAGGCTCCATATCGACGAAGAGATGATGGGCGAGTTGAGGCAACTGAAGAAAAGGGCGAAACCGGACCAGATTTACCTCGTCGCAGACGCCCGCACCGGTCAGGATGCCGTGACCAGTGCCGCGGAATTCAACCGTCAGATCGAATACGATGCCGTGATTTTGACGAACCTCGACGGCGATGCGCGCGGTGGGGCGGCGCTGTCGATCAAAGCCGTCACCGGCCGGCCCGTGAAATTTGTGGGTGTCGGTGAGAAGATGGACAAATTCGAACCGTTTTATCCCGAAAGGATGGCCGACCGCATCCTCGGCATGGGCGACGTGGTGACACTGGTGGAGAAAGCCGAAAAGGCCATCGAAAAGGAAGACGCCGAGGCCATGGAAGAGAAGATGCGCAAGGCCCGGTTCGACCTGGAAGATTTCCGCAAACAGCTTCAAATGATCCGGAAGATGGGGCCGATGAAAGAGCTTATGAGCTATATCCCTTTTGTGGGGAACAAGCTGGACGGGATTGATTTCGACGAATCGGAACTGGACCGGATCGAGGCTATCATCAACTCGATGACTGTGGAGGAGCGGCATCGGCCCCA
>PUMZ01000088.1 GCA_003551565.1 Candidatus Brocadiaceae bacterium
CTGCCGGCGAAGGATCCGTCCTTCAAAGCCCGATGTTCGTGAGAACACTCTCCATGATCCCGAGGCTCTCATCGGCCTGTTCTTTGTTCATAACCAGGGGCGGGGCAACCCGTATCACATTCCCGAACATGCCCACCGCACCGACCAGAAGCCCCTTTTCCGCACAGGCGTCGATTACGGGCCGGATGAGCTCAGGAGCGGGCTGTTTATCGTTTTTGTCGCGGACAAACTCCAGCCCCATAACCATCCCCATCCCCCGCACATCACCGAGGTAGGGGCACTTTTCAGCGATCCGGCTCAATTCCTTCTTCATAGACTTCCCGAGCTCCGCGGCATTCTCGATCAATGGCTCGTTCTCGAATATATCCAGCACGGCCGTAACACCCGCGCTGGCCACCGGATTGCCGCCCAGCGTACTGCTCATCTCCCCCTTGTTGAGGCAGGAGAAAATGGCCGCATTGGAGCAGACCGCCGAGACGGGCACTCCGCTCCCGATCCCTTTGCCAAGCGCGACGATATCCGGTTCCAGCTCTTCATGCTCCATTGCCCACATCTTGCCGGTTCGGCCGTACGATGACTGGACTTCATCGAGTACAAACAAAAGTCCCCTCTCATGCGCCCAAAGCTCCAGTTTTTTCAACCAGCCTTCGGGAGGAAAGACAAATCCGGAAGCGCCCTGGTACGGCTCGACAATGACTGCTGCCAGAGAACCGGTGCTGTTGGCTTTCACGACATCGTCCAGGTACGTGAAATACCGCGCGAAATCCTTTCCGCCACGGCAGAAGCCCAACGGATCACGGTAGGGATTCGGATAGGGCGCCCTTATCGTTCCGGGAAGCGAGGGGCCGTACCGCCTCTTGGGTCCGTCCATACCGCCTGCCGACGCAGCACCGAATGTGCGGCCGTGGAAACCGCCGGCAAAACCTAAAATTTCAAACTTTCCCGTCTTCCTTTTCGCAAGCCTCAGCGAGGCTTCCACCGCCTCGGAACCGGTGGTCAGGAAAAAACACCTGTCGAGGTGGTCCGGCAGGGCGCCGACAAGCCTCTCGGCGGCCTCGATCCGGTAGGTGTTGGCGCATTCATAGTTGTTCAGCAGCTCGGTGGAGGCCTTGTTGGCGGCTTCAACAAGCCTCGGATGGCAATGACCGACATTTGTTACCAGCACTCCACTGGTCCAGTCAATATAAGTATTCCCGTCGACATCTTCCACGACACAGCCTTCCGCCTTTTTCCAGACCACAGGGGCCTGATATCCGACCACATCGGCTTCGAATTCATGCCACTTCCCGATAAGTTTTTCCCCTTCCGGCCCGGGAATCGGGGTCCTGACATTCGCAAACTTCATCTCAACCTCCTCTCCTGATTGAATTGACCACGCACCTTGCATCCCTGCCTTCAGCAGCAGCAAGGATATCGTTTAATATGCTCCTGCGTATAGCCCAACCCGCTTCCTCCGACGCCCATGCAATATGCGGCGTCAGAATGGCATTGTCCAGCTCAAAAAGTTCCTTCTCCGGTTCGGGCGGCTCGACATCATAGACATCGATTGCCGCACCAGCGATTTTTTTTCGCCTGAGGGCTTCTGCGAGGTCTCCCATGTCCACCATGCCGCCCCTTGCGGTATTGACCAGAAATGCGGTGGACTTCATCATATCCAGCGTGTTCTTATTAACGATATGGCGGGTTTCAGAATTCAGCGCCGTATGGATGGTAATGAAGTCCGATGTTTTGAAAAGGCCCGGGGAATCAACCCATTCTATACCATCCATGCTCTTTTTGCGCTCGGGGCTGAGGTAAGGATCGCAACCCAGTATCCGGAAACCAAAAGACCTGACCTTTTCATAAACCGTGCTCCCGATCCTGCCCACACCCAGTATTCCGAGTGTTTTACCCTCCATACGGTACATCGGGAAAAGGCCGCTGAAATCCCACTGACCGCTCCTTGACGACTCCTCCAGTGTCCTCCTGCTCCGGACGATTTTTCTTGCACATGCAAAAACAAGAGCAATGGCGTGCTCGGCAACGTCCTGGCGGCAATAATCCGGCTGATAGGCAAACTGGATCCCATACTCCGTACATGCCTCCACATCCACATTATCGTAACCGACACCATGACGGATAATAAGCTTACAGTTTTTCAGTCTGGACAGGAGGTCGCGTCCCATCTTTACCATATTCACCACGATGACATCGGCATCGGCCACCTTTTCCAACACCTCTTCTTCCGGCTTGAATTTCAGCTGGTACGCTTCAAACGCGATACCCGCCCCGGCAAGTTTCTCCGCTTCCCACTCCATGTCGTCTTCGATATAATCTGTAACAACAACTTTCATGTTCTCACCACCTTTTTCTTAAAACATCAGTTTTCAACTTCGACCCAGCAATGTTTGTCGGCAGAGTCGTAAAGGGCTTCAACCACTTTGAGAACCTTCAACGCCTCCCCGCCCGTTATCGCCGGTGTTTTTTCTTTCCGGATAGCATCGACAAATTCCTCCACATAAACTTTTCCCATATAGCCGGAATATCCCGCGGTCGGATCGAGCTGGAAACAAAACTTCCTGACCGAAGCCCCTTCATACTCACCGGCGTCGCTGCAAACCTCCAGTTCGTCCACCTGCGCCTCCGCCCCGGACCCATGCTCGCCTTCATACTCAGGACTGTAACTGGCGGCGCCTTTCGTCCCCTTCAGACCGATATGGAGGTCCCTGCCCCCCGGAAAGTTCTCCGGGACGATATAACTGACATTCAGGCTCGCGACAAGTCCGGAACCAAACTTCAGCAAAGCCGCCGAGCCGTCCTCGATATCGTATTGCGCGTTCACGTCAACATGATGGGCACAGACCTCCACAATATCATCGGAGAGCAGGTAGCAGAGGATGTCGATCCAGTGAACACCCAGGTTGTACATCGGGCCGCCCCCGGATTTGGCTTTTTCCAGCATCCAACCGGCATGGCCGTCAAGATACCTCTCCACCCGGCCCGCCGCCAGCCGCGCCTCTGCGGAAACAACTTCACCAAGAACTCCCCTCTCAACCGTCCTCTTCATCTCCTGCATGACGGGATGATAGCGCCAGCAGTAGCCGGTGGTAAGGAGCACGTCATTGGCTCTTGCAGCATTGATCACATCCTCAACAGCTGAAGAGGTATCGGCGATGGGCTTCTCGATCATGAGGTGCATCCCGTTTTCGGCGCACTGAACCCCAACTTCCGCACAATCGCTGTGCGGCAGGAATATGGCCGCCATGTCCAGCTCCTCACGCGCGATCATCGCCTCCAGGGACTGATATCCCCCGACACCGAAATCGTTGCAGAATGAACTCCGCAGCACATCATCCTCTTCACATACACAGACGACCTCTGCACCGACGCAAACATCGAAAAGAGGCATATAGGCCCGCGGATGCAGGTGCTGCAACCCTATAATCCCGACTCTTACCTGGTTCATGATGCAGAAAGAGATTTATAGTAAAGGAACCCCGATCTCACCACCACGGTTCTGATCGGAAAGGTAAGCCGCATAGGCAGCGGCCGTAACGTCGAGCGCAAGGTCAATATCCGATGCGGGCCGCCCGCCCCGGCAAGCGCATTCCATAAAATCCTGCATTTCCGCCTGATAACCAACCGTAAAATTCTCGTCCGTCGCAACCCCGGACCAACCTTCTTTCGTGCTGCATTTCTCCACCAGGTAGATATCCTCATACTGACGGCCGGAGGGGTTATAGGTATCAACAACCTTGACGGGGCTGATATTGCAGCGGGTGCGATGGTTGTTGGCGAACACCTCCACATAATCGTAAAGACCGCCGAGGACCACTTCACTTGTGATGACATCGGCCACGGTGCCGTCTTCGAATACGACATGGATGAACCCGTAATCTTCGACATCATGATAATCGGTTCGCAGAAATCCCCTGTCCGCGTAATCTTCAATGCGGGTCAGCTGGTGGGTCCGGGCTGAGACGGAAACGGGACGTATCGGTTGCTGGTGCCTGACCATGCCCTCCACCCTTTTCAGGTAAAGCACGGCGCCGAGAGGATGAACACCCTTTCCCACAAGAGAGCCTCCGCCGGCATACCGCCATATGCCGTAGACGGGAGAGGATGAACCGCTGTGGGATTCCTCGCCGATCATCCTGAGCACCTGCGCATCGGACTTCTCGATGATCTCCCGCTCTTTCTGGAGGGCCGGTGTATAGATAAAGTTTTCAGCATAACCAAAAAAGATACCGTTCTGCTGAACGGCATCCTTTATTTTTGCAAGCGCTTGCATCACATAATCAAGCATACGCTCCTTGTCTTCCCTGTCGCCCCGGTAGCTCGCACCGGCATCCTGAGGGCCGAAATAACCGGTCAGCGGTTTCTCGCATATGATTCCCTTACCGGCCTCCGCCGCACGGATGATGGCTTCCGCGTGTGCATACGGGGGCGAACAGATGCTGAGGACGTCGATGTCCCCGAGCATCGACTCAATGCAATCGTAAGCTTTGATGCCGTGCTTGCGTCCGAATTTTTCGCGGCTCCCGGGCGTTGCCGAAGTTACGCCGGCAATTTCCACATCGACTCCGTGGACCCGTTGAAGGCACTCGACGTGAATACCGCCTGCAAAACCGGCGCCTACCAGACCAACGCGTATTGTTCCCGGGTTAGTATTTTCCATCCTGCGTCTCAAAATGCGTTGGTTTATCAATGACCCCGCCACCGCGGCGGAGCCAGTCGGCGATCCATTCGATGATCCTGCCGATGGGAACGGCCGGATTGCCGAAAAGCGCATTCGCTTTGGAAGCATTACTCAGGTACCCCATGCCATTTTCTTCGCCGGTGATAATCGCTTCCTTTCCCAGCAGACTTCCAAACCTGTTCGCTATCCAGCGCACGCTCAGGGTCTCGGGCCCCGTGACGTTCAGAATCTCCGGAGGGCTGGATGCAAGATCAAAACTGCGCAACACCTGGTCGCAGCAATCACCCTGCCAGATACCGTTCATAAACCCCGTGGTCACGTCCACCGGATCGCCATTGAGCACTTTCAGCGCGATATCGACCAGCACTCCATAGCGGAGCTCCAGTGCATAGTTAAGCCTGATGTGAACGACCTTTTCGCCCTTTTCCGCCGCATAGTAATCGAAGACACGTTCCCGTCCGAGACAGCTCATGGCGTATTCTCCCACCGGGTCCGCCGGGTCGTCTTCCGTGCTCCCCCCCGTATAAACGTGGACAACCGGATAGACGCAACCTGTCGAAAACACCGAAATCTTCGACCCGGTAAAGACCTGCGCAACATTATGCGGCAACATCGTATTGATTGCCCAGGTCAGCCACTCACTGCCCGTCGAACCAAACTTCCGGCCCGCCATATAGACGATGTTCTCGGCATGGGGCAGTTTTTTCACGGATTCAAGATCGAGAAGATCAGCGGTATATGTCGTTATGCCGCAAGAACTCAGCTCTTTCAGAGGCGCCACATCAACCGCTATGACATCGTTATTTGCACCGGCGGCATCAAATGCTCTCCGGGCCATGCGGGCCATAGTTGGGCCGATTTTACCTCCTGCGCCCAAAATCATCACGTCGCCCTCCAGTCCCCGGAAATACTCAACAAGGGCCTCTGAAGGGCTTGAAAGGCAGTCCTGCAGGTGTTCGACAGACTCGATTGCCGCGGGTAGTTTTTCCATTGTCTGCACCTATGAAAAAAATTGCATTGCGTGGCATACTCATCGTTCCCGGCCCTGATCCATACCCCGTCTCCGGTCTCCGTTGCGGAACAGGCATGCAGGGCAGGCCAACAATCGGCATGGGGATTGCCGGACCACCATCGCTCAGCGGCCGGCAAGCTATGCCGCCAATGATAGCATCCATGCGTTTCGCCTACCCATTCTCCGGACCCTCCGAACGGATCGGACGCCGAAGGTCGATCACCAGCGGAAGGGAGTTGCCTCCAACGCCGTGTCAGTCCCTTCTGCGCGTGCCTTGCGTGAAGGGGAGAAGGTGAGCGGGACTCCCCCCGCCGGGGTGCCGGCAGCCCGGCAGAAAACCCGGCTCGTAGTGGACGCTTTCAGCCGTCCCGGGATCAGCGCGACAATCTCCGGACTCCGGAGCCCCTGAAGGGTCTCACTGCGAACCTTTTGCGAGATTTTCGGCCATGCTCCTGAGATTACGCGGGTTGCTCGGGATCCGTCTCCGGTTCCTCGTCGGAGGATTCTTCGGATTCTCCGGTCGCCTCATCGGCGCGTGGCGCATCCCGGGACTGCAGTTCTTCGGCGCCGGCCTGCGCATCTGCATCGATTTCGTCTCCCGCAACAGCGGCATCGGTGATATCGATTTCGGGCGCCACTTCTTCTTGCGGTTCATGTTCGCCCTGTCTGACCAGTTCAAAAATAACCTGCTTTGCATTATCGCCCAGCCGGTTGCCGGTCAGTTTCATCGTCCGCTCTTTCCCGGCGAGCTTGTAATCGATCTCGGTGCTCTCCTCAATGGCATACCCCAGGGAGGTTCCGAGCCGGCTGCCGCCCATACGGATGATCCTGGTCTGGCCGCTCGGGCGATCGGCATACCTTTCGGCCAGCGAGCCCCCCTCACGCCAGGGGCCTTCCCCGAACAGTTTCTGGACCAATTTCTTGTCCTGCAGTTTTTTCATGGCCAAACGATAGAAATGCACGTACCTGGCGCGTTCATCTCCGCCGCCGGCATTCTTATACGGCTGGGCCTTCCTTGCCAGTGTAATGAGTTTTTCCACGAATGGCTTTGCCTCCTTGGCTTTCGCGGGGGTGGTAATAATACGCTCATGTTCCAGCAAAGCTTTGGCCAGGTTTTGGCGCATGGCCTTTCTGTGTGCGCTGGTACGGCTCAGTTTTCTTCCTCTTTTTCTATGTCTCATGGCCTTGTTCCGTTCGGTTGGACGCAACCTATTGTGCGTTGCATTGTATTTCCGCCATTATCGGATATCGGTCATCCTTTTGTCCCGGTCGTATCGTCAACTTGCTGCCGATATGCACCTGTTCCTTCCCGAGCCTACTCCTCGGCGAGGAGGCCGACTTCCAGCCCCAACTCTTCCAATTTTTCACTCACTTCCTTAAACGACGCATCTCCCAGGTTACGTATTTTCTTCAGTTCGTCTTCCGATTTTTCCAATATGTCCCCTACGGTTGTCAGGTTTGCTGCATGCAATGCTTTAAGCAACCGTGTACTCAAATTCATGGCTTCTATGGGCATGGAAATGGTGGCCTGGGCGACCTGTGGTTTTTCCAATTGTTCCACCGGAGCAAGGGGCTGGGGCCGTTCCTGGGGGATATAACGTCCGGTTTCATAATAATCCACAAACGGATTCAGATGCTTGCGCAGGATCTTCGCCGCCTCCACCAGGGCCATTTCCGGCTCGACCGATCCGTCCGTCCAGATTTGCAGCAGCAGTTTGTCGTAGTCGGTCCTGCGGCCCACACGTGTTTCCAGAACCTTGTAGGCAACCCGCTGGACGGGAGAATAGAGCGCATCGACCGGTATGAGTCCGATTTGAGGCGGCAGATCGTCATGATCTTCCGCCATCTGGTAGCCCCTCCCTTTGCGCAGGATCAGTTCACAGGAAAAATCGACATCCTCGGTGAGCCTCGCTATCACATGATCGGGATTGACCACTTCCACATCGGCATTTTGCTCCATATCGGCGCCCGTTACCTCGCCCTTACCGCTCCTGCAGAGCTTTACGGTAACGTCCGAATCGCTGTGGAGCTTCAGCACCAGCCCTTTAAGATTGAGAATAATCTCTGAGACATCCTCATAGACCCCTTCAAGAGTGGTGAACTCCTGCTTAACTCCGTCGATGCTGGCCGCCACCACCGCACCACCCTCCAGGGAGGAAAGCAATATCCGCCGGAGACTGTTCCCGACTGTATGCCCGAATCCCCTTTCGAACGGCTCGGCATGGAACTCACCGTAACGGTCGCTGTAGCTCTCCTGATCGACCTCCACCTGGACCGGCAATTCAAGACCACGCCATCTAACTCTTACCGACATCTATCTGCCTCCGATTATCGCGAACAATATTCCACTACCAATCCATCATCGACCTCCACACCGACCTCCTCGCCCACCGGTAATCTCAGGACACGTACGCTGAGGTCCGCATCATTGACCTCCAGCCATTCAGGCCGCGGATGCCCTCTTGATTCCCTGCATTGTCGCACCGATTCAAGGACTTCATCCTGTGGTTTAGGCCGGATCATGTCCCCTTCCTGAACGATGTAGGAAGGAATATCCTGTTTTCTGCGGTTGACCTGAAAATGTCCGTGGTTTATAAGCTGGCGCGCTTCAGCTAACGAGGATGCATATCCCACGCTCCTGAGCACACTGTCTAACCTGCGCTCAAGCAACGTCAGCAGGTTCTCGCCTGTGTTGCCGCTTTGACGGGTTGCCACATCAAAATAGCGGCGGAATTGTTTCTCGAAAACCCCGTAATACCGCTTGACTTTCTGGGTCGCACGCAGACGCACCTGGTAGGGAGACGGACGTCCCCTGCTGTATCCGTGCATCCCGGGCGGCCGCGAGCGCTTCTCTATCGGGCACTTTGCCGTCTCGCACCGCACCCCTTTCAAAAACAACTTCGATCCGTCCCTGCGACACAGCTTACATTTGGGTCCTGTGTATCTTGCCATTGTCTGTGGTTTTTCCCTCAGGATTTAATTGTATCACTTCAAACCCGGCGGCGCTTTCTGGGCCGGCAGCCGTTGTGCGGAAGCGGAGTCGTCTCCTCGATCGAATGCACCACCAGGCCCGTGCTCTCCAAAGCCCCGATCGCCGACTCTCTGCCCGAACCCGGCCCTTTGACCTTGACCTCCACTTCCCGCACCCCCATGTTCCTCGCTTTCGTTGCCGCGCGCTCCCCGGCCCGTTGCGCGGCGAAAGGAGTGCTTTTACGCGATCCCGAAAACCCGCACGTGCCTGCACTTTCCCAACATAGCACACCCCCCTGAAGATCGGTAATCACCACCTTCGTGTTGTTGAAAGTCGCCTGAACGTGCACGATCGCACGCGTACCTACCTGCCGTGTGGCCTTCTTTGCCATATCCCGCACCTCTCCTCTGTGTTAAAATCCAATCCCTTTCCCCGCTCCTGTCGCTGTGCAGGCTTCCGGCCTGCATCTTCCCAAGTACCTCCGTCATTTTTTGCCCGACAGCCCGGGCCGTATAGCCCGCAACGCATCCCCCCGGCGCCTTGACCGGTAACAGGAGCGATTATTCGCAACTCCCGGTCCATTGACGGCAGATCACTTTGATCCGCCACCCAAAACCACCTCCGGGCACATCTTCTCCACAGCCACCCGCACCCCGAACATATCCCGCAGCCGCCGGTACCCCCCGTCTCGGGGCCCACGCCCTTTCCGCTTCACCTTCCTTGCGGAAATGCAAAGGTTCTTGGGTGTCAGCTTGGGCGAGCCGATCTCATCCATTTCCACATGATAACCCGCAGCCCGCATGAATTCCGCGCGCAACACGTCGGTCAACAGATTCGCCATCCTGAACCTGGCCGGGCCGTAGCCGGTAAGATCCTCAAGAGGGTGACCACCCTTTATCTGTCCCCGGATCTGATTCTGGCAACACGGCACCACATGCACAAACCCCGCCTGGTTCCGTATCCCCTGCACCAGCGCCTCGTCGGTCGCGGTATCGCAAGCATGCAGCGAAACAACCATATCGATCCCGGCCTGTGGCTCCAACTCGATAGTTCTCTTGCAGATAAAAGCCGCCCCCTCCAGGCCCAACCGCCCTGCAAGAACACCGCATCGCTCGATCAGATCCGCGTTGGAATCAACCCCGATGAGCCGCACGCGTTTGCCGAAAACTTCCGCGATGAGCAGATTCAGCACAAACCCGACGTAACTCTTCCCACACGAACACTCTAGAACCGCAACTTCATCTTTTCTGATCGGAAAGCGATGGAGATAACGGATGATAATCTCCGCAAAACCGGCGACTTCCCGCAACTTCTCCCACTTTCGTCCGTCGAGCTGCCCGTGGGGTCCCATCAAATCCATAGTTTTTAAAAGTGAACCCCGGTCCAGGAAATAGTCCAATATTTCTTTTCTGTTCACTTTTTCTGCCGCTTATGTGTCCGTTATAGAGCGCAAGAGCATATCGCATGCAACGAAGCAGGCGGCGAACACTATCGGAACCTCCTGTCAATGCGCCACCTCTTTGACGCCCTTCTTCCCGGCGACCGTACGTTTTTTGCCCTTCCGCATCCTCGCATTGGTCCTGGTCCTCTGCCCCCGAACCGGGAGCCCCTTGCGATGGCGAACCCCGCGATAACACTCAATCTTCCTCAGGCGCGCTATATTGGCCGACTCCATGCGCTTCAGCTCGCCTTCCGTAATAAAATTCTTGTCGATAAAAGCGCCGATATGGCTGAGTTCGTCCTCAGTGAGATCGCGCGCTTTTTTGACCGGATCAATATTCAGCACCTCACATATATGGAGCGCGGTCGCCCTTCCCACTCCATAAATATATGTCAGGGACACCTCACAACACTTATCACCCGGAATATCCACCCCTGCTACACGTGGCATTACAAGCCCTCCTCGATAACTTGAACCAATCTCATCCTTGCCGCTGTTTATGCTTGGGATTGCTGCAAACGACACGCACAACACCTTTACGGCGTATGACCCTGCAATTCTCACATATTCTTTTTACCGATGACCTGACCTTCATATCGCTGTCCTTTCGAAAAATATTCTCATCTCTGTGCCCTCTCCCTGACCATACATCGGGCTGCTTCCCACTGAATAAAATCCAGTGAGGATTTTAACGCGCACCGAATCCGGCCAGCACTGCCGCAAACCCGCACTTCATCCCCTGTAAGTGATCCGCCCCTTCTCCAGATCATACGGGGAAAGTTCGACCGTCACCCGGTCTCCTTCGAGTATACGGATAAAGTTCTTGCGCATCTTGCCCGAAACATGAGCGGTGATCTGATGCCCATTATCGAGTTCGACCTTAAAAACGGCATTCGGTAACGTCTCACTGACTACGCCCTCAACCTGTATCGGTTCCTCTTTCGCCATACTGTTTATCTAACCATTGTATCAAGATTAGCAGATTTTTCAAACTGCACGCCGCGCGACCCGGACAGGCCGGAACCAGATTTGATATTGCCGGATTTCAACGCTCATTCCGTTCCACAACCCTCTGTCATTCACACTGGCAATTTGCTGGTGCGTGGCAGCGACAAAACGCCTTACTTCACCGTCATCAATACCGGGCCATGCTCCCCGACCGCCACCGTATGTTCAACGTGCGCCGCCAGCTTCCTGTCGGCCGTCATGACTGTCCAGCCGTCGGCCAGCACTTCGACCTCGAAGGATCCCGCGGTCAACATCGGCTCAATGGCGATCGTCGCACCTTCCGGCAACCGGGGACTCCGGTTCCACC
>PUMZ01000248.1 GCA_003551565.1 Candidatus Brocadiaceae bacterium
AGTTCGATTAAAGTAAACCGTAACATCTTACGTACTAAGTTAAACATGATACTACCTCCTAAGAAAAAGAGTTAACAAACGATCAGTTACACTAAATACATTTTAGTGAAAAAAAAAATAAGTCAAATGAAACCACATTTTTTTTTCACCGTGTTCACAATCTACCTCACCGACCAAACCGCGCGTGGTTTTTTTCTGCCCACACGGCAGGGCTTTTCCTTTGTGATTCTTCGCCCGACATTCACTTCAACAGTTACCAAAACCATACTATGATAGCGTTACTCCGCACCTTAAACTCCTCACCGCGCATCTTCGAAAATCATCACAGCCTCTTCACTAAGCGAAAAAAGCTCGGGGGCATTGAGCAGGCGGACGGGAGAAGCGGTTCCCGGCCGATGCAGAGACCATACGGCCCCATCCATGCCCTGGGGCACCTCCACCACGTGGAGGGGAGCGTCTTGTGGCTTTAGTTCTATCTCGCCCCCTTCCGGATTCCTTAAGGTCGCCGACACATTACGGGGCGGATTGATAAGCGCAAGTACATCAAGACCATCTGGAACATAAAAATAACCGCGCACCCATCCGATCGGTTCCCGCCAGGGTTCGAAGGCAGCCGGTATGTTCTCAGGCACTGTGAGGTGGAAGCTTTGGGTGGGCCTTACCGTAAGGCGATAATATCCGGGGTCCCCGATCGGTATTTCAATGGTATTTTTCCCGGACTCCCCCGTGGAGTGTTCAAATATTTTGTTTTCCCGCGAATCATAGACCGATACCGCCACATTCTCGCCGCCGAGTTTGATCGGCAGCATATCCATTCCTTCCGGCAAATAGAGGTGGAAATTTGTAGTTGAACGCGACCGATATGAGGAACCGTCAGCCTCCGGCGCCTGTTCAAGCGGTTGCGGATATTCAAGCGGTATGGGATCGCCTTTGAAGGTGCGGCGCTGGAAGTCCATGGGTTCATAATCTTTCAGACCTGCATCAACCCATTCCTGAAGCTTTGCCCGACCTGGTTCGGTCACCTCCTCCCATCCGGGTTCCTCGTCCGCCTCGTGAGCATGCAGGTAATCCAGCGTATCGTAATCGGCCCGGTGACGGGAGGAGCGGACGGCCAGTATCCACATCCTGTAGCTGTGAACCATGGACGAATCGTATATACTCCACAGGATCCGCACCAGTGCTCTGGCGCTTCCAGGGATTTCATCGTCCTGTGCTCTGTGAAATTTATGCCATTTGCGCAGGAACTGAACGTATTGCACGTAATCTCCGATTCGCATCTCAGCCGCCTCTGAGTCGGCCCTCTCATAAGCTTCTTCCAGGTCACGGAAGGAGACTGCCAGTTCATGGTCGGAGAGTACAAAATCCTCGGCCCAGCGTTCAATCATTCGCCGCATCGGATCGGCAGCTGCGCCGAAGGACAGTTCATAAAACTCGTCCAGAAACGAATCGATATCAGCATCCGGGTCCCACATCGCCCGGCATCCGGTCAGGAGCCCCAGCCCTGCGGCTGCGGCGCTGTAGGTGCTCTCCAGGTGCGCGCCCTTTATTCCCAGCTCATGCCAGAGGCGCACCCGGTCACGCGGCAGGCTGCGAAAGTCGAAATCGGGCATGTTTCTGCCCCAGTCAGTGATGTTCCAGTAGTCGTAAATGGTAGGAGGAGCGGTGATTCCCTCCGCCTCCATCCGCTCGAGCCACGCCTCGAGCAGTTCATCCCCGGACATGCCCGTGCGCTGGAAGGCGTAGGGTATCACGCATATCTGCATGTTGGGTTCCAGGTCTATAGTGGGGAGTTCGGCATACTGACCGTAGGCATATATGCTCACGCCATAATCCTTTCCCGGAAACTCATCAGCAACGGCCCGGGCTACTTCGTTCGTAACGTGAAAAACCTGATCGCTGATGCTGCCGGACCCGATACTCTGGCAGTCCTCGCATCGGCAGAACCCATACCCGTCCGCCGGGCCGACGCCGACATAACGCGATTTGATGCTGCCGTGGTCCTCCTCCCTGCGGTCTCTGAGAGCTTCAAGGCGGTCTTTTATGAACAGCTGCACCACCTCGGGGTTTGACCCGCAGAACTTCACGCCGGGGCTGTAGTCAACCCGCTCGCCGTCCACTTCGGCCCGATACTCGGGATTTTCCCTGAATTCCTCTTCATACCTGATACTGAAAGCGTGGCCGACGTGACCGTAGGTGCTCATCTGTGCGCCGAATCGGTTGCGCTGTTGCCATCTTTCCCAGCGCCCCCCCAAATTCCTCCTCGGACTCGGATCGACAGGTGTGCCCGGGCCGAAACCGCCCGTACCGAAAAACGTGCGCATCAGAAACGCAGGCTCCACCACCTTGTCCACCCTTACGGTGATGTCGTCTCGCCCGGGAATTATCTCCCAGTTCGGATTCGGAAAATACCAGCGTGCGCCCAATTTCTCCAGATAATAGTATATGCCGTGCGAAAGTCCCTTGCTGTGACCCGCTGCTATCCACAGCCGGTCATCGTCGGATGAACTTATCAGAAAACTCTCCCGGCAGGTGTCATCCAGCCGGCCCCGCTGTTCCGGAGGTAGCAAATCGCTTCCGGTTTGGGATATCACTATGGCGGGGCTCTCCTCTGAGAAATCCTCACCAGCTGTCAATATTTCGAACTCCTCGCCGGTCATCTCTTCCAGGGCGCTGGAAAGGTCCCCTATCGCCTCTTCCAGACGCTCATCCGGCTCCTGGGTGATGATTGTGCGGCCGTAATTCTGTGGGAATGCGACAGAAGGTAGAACGCAAAAAAACACAATTACGGCCGCTGGCAGAATCGACAGCCGTGAAAACCGACGGCAGAGTAAGTCCCTTTCATTGTTCCGAAACTCATACTTAGTTATCCCGGTGTTCATATCTTCATATCCCCTGGGAAAAAAAACTGATAGCCGTAAAATGAAAATTTAATGCGGAAAAGACACTTCTGTCATTGGTGCCTCTTCGGCGCACCTTGCCAAGTTAAAAGCGGTACAGACAGGACCCATCGCCGTGGCGGATCTGCTCGCCCGCATCGCGGTCCCCGCCCCGTGAACTTATATCGTAACCATCGAGCACCGGACTTTCCCAGTGATAGTCGCCGGTAGTCGACATGGCAGCGTCTGCATTTAAGCTGTGAACGTTATGCTGCCTGGCGGGCGATTCAACGCCCTGCAGGTGACCATCCATGAACACCACGTTCACAAACAACCAGCAACTAACAACCGTCTCAAGGCGTCCAGTCCTCATCGTGAGGAGACCAGAACATTACCGGCCCCACGATGCCGCCGGTGCCCAGTTCGGCCAGACGATCGTTGGTTACCTTCACGCTGACGGTGTTCTCTTCGCCGAGCCTTACCGCGTCGGTCGCCAGGAAATCGAACGGACGGAATACTCCCGCCTCACCGGGCAGGCCGTGTTTCGGCTCGCGGTTGGTGCCCAGCAGCTCGCCGTTGACCCACACCTTTGCGGCATTGTCGACGCCGCCGAACCACAGGTATATCTCTCTGCCTTCGAACTCTGCGGGGATGGTCACCTGCGTACGGTACCAGGCCTTGCCCTTGTAGTAGTGCAGGCCCTGGTCGGACCAGCTCAGCGAGGAGGTCTTCAGCGGCTGCCAGTTACCGCCGAGTTCGCCCGCGCGGTAGTAGCCGGCAATCTCACCTATCTCGGCCGGATCGATCAGGAAATCCCACTCATCGGGGAGACCTTTGACCAGATCGCCCTCCTCCACCGTGCGGCGGTGGCCGGATTCGAGCGAGGGCAGGAAAAAGCGTGCAAAGTAGGGACCGCCGCTGCCGCGCCCGCGGTTGATAACCCATCCCTTATCGATCATCTCATCGGTCAGCTCGATATATTCCTGCAGAATATCGTCGGAAGACTCAAAATCGTGCCGGTTGCGTGCCTCCATCAGGTCCAAAAACAGCTCCAGGCGCCGGAAGGCATCGGAGATCATCCGCACTCGTTCGGCGTAAACGGAATCCTCGCCATCAGCATGTTCAGCCGCACGCTCAAGGTGACCGCGAAGCAGGTCACGGCGCTGCTGGTGGAAGATGGGGAAGTAGAGGTAGCTTGAACCCGTATGATAGGGCGTATCACGGAAGGCGGCCTCCAGGTCCTCGAAGTAGCTGCGCATCGGTTCCCGGGCAGGCCCGAAGAACTTTTCGTAAAAATCGCTCAGCAGCCCGTCCACGTCCGCATCGACGTCCCACCAGACCTTTGAGGCCAGATAAGGCGTCAAGGGAGAGGATGCCCATGACTGCTTGATGACCTCCACCCGCATCACGTTGATCCCTTTCTCGTGCAGCACGGGAATCTCGTTCTGTATTCTGTCGATATGGCTGTGGGGAAACTGTGAGCAGGCGAGGTTGTTGTAGTAGCCGCGGTAATACATCTCGTTCGGGTCGAACTCGGCCCAGCCGTCGAGTGCATGGCGGAGTATATGGCGATCCGGGCTCATGGGGTTATCCATCCCGCGCGTGCGGTCGATGTCGATCGGTGCGAAGACGTGGACGATACGCGGGTTGGGTTCGAAATTTTCCGGCGGCCACATTGTCGGCCCATATACGTACCATACGATATGCATCTCGGGGTAGTCGTCTTCCAGTTCACCGAGCACACGGTTGTAGAACCAGACATGCCGGTCGGTCATAGCGGGTTCCGCGCGCAGCGGGTCCCAGGTATCGCCGTCGAGTTCCCGGCATCCATCGCACCGGCACCATCCTCCCCCGTCATTGGGCCCCATGCCGACATAAAACTTTTCACCGGTAGGTTCGTAATTCTCGCGGATGTGATTGACGACGGCATCGATCCCGCCCGGTGCGTAATCTCCGGAAAGGCAGTACTGCCGTCCTTCCGTGCCACCGGGCACACCGCCGGGGATTCCATGTCTGCCGGTTGACCGGCTGCTCCCGCCGGTACGGCTACGCCGCTGCCAGGTGCCGGCGCCTTCACCGCCCCCGCGCAGCCACTGGAACCGGCGGTAGTCCATGGAGGGCACCTGAACCGTCTGCTGATACTCAAGCGCCGCAGTCGAATTTTCGGGCACCACCGTGCCGACATCAAGCGGCATAAACCATCGAACTCCGAGCTGTTCCAGCAGTTCGTAAGCGCCGAAAAGAGTGCCTTCCGGGTTAAGGCCGCGGATGGAAATGCCCGTTTCATCCGCTACAAGCGCAAAAGAAGAGTAGCTGTCGCCTTTATCCAGTATCATATTTTCGAGTGCTTCGTCAGCCGCCGCTCCGAGCCGGATGGGCGTTCTGTCATCAGCGGCTCCGTCTACGGAAACAACGGGTAGCTGCACGCCGGTGATTTTTTCGATGTGCTCCACCAGTTCGTCGGCGGCAAGCTGTTCATCCTCTGCGGGGTCTTCAGGTAAGATCACCTCCGCGCGCACCTCACCGTCTTCAACTATCACAACCTCGGCCGAAAGGGCGGCCGGTACAAACATCGCCGTCATTAAAACAAATGCTGCTATTTTCACGATTAAAAGCTTCATGTACATCCTCCGAAAAAAAATCATTTTGAGCTGCAATCACCCGTCAACGATAATACCAGATGCGGGCCAAAAATGCAAAAAACATACGCAGTCTATGAACGAAGCCGGCCACTCCACTGCGCAAATCAGGGAGAGGTATATGTGACCTGTTCCCACGGATCTTCCCAGACCGGTGTGTTTCCACGCCATTGGCGAAGGAACGCAATACGGCTTTTGAGGAAGAAAAGACGCTGCACGAGAGTGGCCTGGCGTTCCGGCTGATCGGGATGGACCCTCTTGCCGTATTTGCACAGCGGACCGTCGGGATCGCGACTGGTCATCACTGCGATCAGCCTGGAAAGGGTGGGTTCCCTTTTGAGTTCGTCCATATACCTTTTCATGTTCTGCAGCACTTTATTGCAGGACTTGAAATAACATGCCTCGACCGAGTCTTCCCCCTGGCCGGTCTTTTCCAGGTAGAGAGTGCGCCTGCTATTGATAAACTTTTCATACTCCGGCTCGAATGAACTCATGCCGTTCACATAATTGAGCCCGCTGCTATCGGGTTCACGCACGGCAATACGGTTGCGAGAGGATTTATCGAAAGCCACTGAGTTTCCTTCCTCGTCGTGCACCAGCAGATTGCCACAGCCCCAGAAATGGTTGTAACGTACCATAAATTCACTGACCTCCTCCACGGAGCAGCAATGTTCCCGGCACAGGCGCTTTGTGGCCAGCGGAAAAATCTCCACGGCCGGTTCATCGAGGTGCAGGCCGCTGCCCGTCCCGTCGAAAAAAAGGGGAGTATGCGGCCAGGGCCGGCCCTGCTCCTCCGGCGGCCGCGGCGTCCAGCTCTCCAGGGGATCGTCAACGTTTTTAAAATGCAGAGGTCCGTGGTCGCTCTCCGGCATATACACCACCCTGCAGCGTTCGCGCAGGGTGCCGACCACAAGTGGGTTATATATCTTACCGAATTGTTCCGGCATACGGTATTTCTGCCAGAAGGCGAGCGACTCGTGCAGGGCGATGAGGGTTCGGCCCATACCGCCATCTGCCATCCCTTCGTAGCGCTTCAGCAGAATATCGCTTTCGCCCCGGGTTTCGGGGTATTTGCTGGTATTCGGTGCAGCTTCTACCCTTTCCCGATGGAAGTCAACAACGATATCGGATAACTTATCTTCCGGTATTTTGAGATAGCGCGCGGTGGCTGCGGCTTCGGAAAGAAGGTGCCTTCCGCCCGCCGGAATATCGCGCGTGGCGCTCTTTTTTCCATACATAATCCGCTTACCTTCACTGAGCCCCTGTTCGTAAGCCAGTCTTTCCTTTTCCAGTTGTGTTGCCATAGAGTATATTCTCCGAATTGAGCCTGTCGCACAATATAATTCTCCAACCCAACCGCTGGATTGGACATCTGCATGGGCAAGGCCTGTCTGCCGGGACGGCACAGGCAGGCGGCTCATTTCCCCCACTTTCATGCAGCTAATTCCAAACTATTCTAAGAGTTAGCCTGTTTTTCTCACGAGTCTCAAGGCGTCCAGTCCTCATCATGAGGAGACCAGAACATCACCGGTGAGATGATGCCGCCGGTGCCCAGCTCGGCCAGACGGTCGTTTGTCACCTTCACCGCCACGGTGTTCTGCTCGCCGAAACGCACGGCATCGGTAGCCAGGAAATCAAACGGACGGAACGTGCCGAGTTCGCCTGGAAGTCCGTGTTTCGGCTCTCGGTTGGTGCCCAGCAGCTCGCCGTTGACCCACACCTTGGCGAAGTTATCAACGCCTCCGAACCAGAGGTATATTTCCCGACCCGCGAAATCCTCGGGGATGGTCACCTGCGTGCGGTACCATGCATCGCCCTTGTAGTAGTGCAGGCCCTGATCGGACCAGCTCAGAGAGGTGGTTTTGAGCGGCTGCCAATTGCCGCCGAGTACGCCCTCGCGGTAGTAGCCCGCAATCTCACCTATCTCGGCCGGGTCGATCAGAAAATCCCACTCGTCGGGAAGGCCCTTGACCAGGTCGCCTTCCTCCACCGTGCGGTGGTGGCCGGAAACCACTGCCGAGCGGAAAAAACGATTGAAGTAACCGCCCCTGCGCCGTTCCCATTCCACAACCCAACCCCGGTCGATCATTTCATCAGTTAGCTCCAGGTATTCGCCTTTGATCGAGTGAGCGCTTTCGAAATCGTGGGCGTTGCGCGCATCGATCATATCAAGAAACAGTTCAAGGCGCTCGAACCCCTCTCGAATCATGCGCACACGCTCGGCATAGACTGGGTTTACGTTATTACCTTCCGCCATATCTGTGGCCCGTTCAATGTATCTGCGAAACATATCCCGGCGCTGTTCATTAAATATGGGGAAATAGAGGTAGCTCGAACCCGTGTGGTATGGTGTATCGCGGAATGCCGCTTCCAGTTCCTGGAAGTAGCTGCTCATCGGTTCTTCGGCAGGCCCAAAGAATTTTTCATAAAAATCAGCCAGCAGTTCCTCAACATCCGTGTCAATATCCCACCAGACCCTTGATACAAGATAGGGTGTGATCGGGGTTGAGGCCCATGATTGGAAGATAACCTCAACACGGGCGGCGTTCAATCCTTTCTCATACAGTGCCGGTATCTCATTTTTTATCCTGTCCACCTGGCTATAGGGAAACTGGGGGCAGGCCAGATTGTTCAAATAACCGCGATAATACATTTCGTTAGGATCGAACGCGACCCAGCCGTCCACCACGTGACGCAAAATGTGCCGGTCGGGGCTCATGGGGTTGTCCATACCACGTGTACGGTCCAGATCAATAGGTGCGAACACATGGACTATACGCGGGTTGGGTTCGAAATTCTCCGGGGGCATCATATAATTGTGGTAAACATACCACGCGATATGCATGTTCGGATAATCATCCTCCAGTTCATCAAGCACCTGGTTAAAAAACCATATGTAGCGATCGCTCACGGCAGGAACGCCGCCCAGTGGATCCCACGCGTCACCGTCCAGCTCCAGGCATCCGTCACACTGACAGTGTCCGCCGCCATCACGGGGACCCATGGCAACATCGAACCTTTCATCGGTTGGCTCATAACGATCGCGAAGGGCTCCTATTACGGCCTCAAGTGCTCCTTCCGCATAGTCCCCGGAAATGCATACCTGGTTCCTTCCGGTCCCTCTCGGCGGATCGCCCGGCATGCCGTGCCGGCCAGTCAAACGGCGCTCACCAAAGAGACGAAGACGATGTCGGTATTCCTGCGGGGGGGAGTAGCGCAGCCACTGCAGCTGGCGCCAAACCATCGAAGGCACCTGGACCGTCTCCTGATAATCAAGCGCCACACTCGAAGATTCCGGCACAACCGTACCGATATCAAGCGGCATATACCATCGCACACCGAGCTGTTCCAGTAACTCGTAAGCGCCGTAGAGCGTACCCTCAGGATTCAGACCGCGGATGGAAATGCCTGCATCATCGGCAACAAGCGCAAATGAGGAGTAACTGTCGCCTTCCTCGAGTATCATATTCTCAAGGGCTTCGTCGGCAGCCGCTCCGAGCCGGATGAGCGTTCTGTCGCCATCAGCTCCGTCACCGGACACAACGGTGAGCTGAACACCGGAGATCTTTTCGATGTGCTCCACCAGTTCGTCAGCCGCGAGCTGTTCATCCTCAGCAGGGTCTTCGGGAAGTATTACCTCCGCAAGCGCCTCACCATCTTCAACAATCATAACCTCGGCCGAAAGAGTGGCCGATAAAAACATCGCCGTCACAAAGAGAACTGCCGTCATTTTCACGATTAATAACTTCATGTACATCCTCCGAGAAAAACTTAAGTATGCAGTGAACCACGTTGTTCACTTATAATTTGCTACTCACATTTGACCTTTCAGTCAAGTTTGTATAAACAAATGTGCCTATCGTTGGCGTAATACTCATGAGCCAGGTGCATCTGCCTCAGATTGGAACCGCAAAGTGCACGATTGGCCGCCTCCAGCGCCGGCATCAGCATAGCCGGCAGTCATTTCTTCCACGGGGGCAAGCCCCATGGGGATCATTTTGTGGGGCCATTTTTTTCTGGTGGTCAGTCGTTTGACCCACGGGGACAAGCACCGTGGAGGTTTGACCCCTTCGTCAAGATTCGACTCCCCCCGGGCCTTGTGCTCGTGGCTTGCATGACTGACTATCAGGTAAACACAACGCCAACAGGGAGACTGCACGGGGCTTGGCCGAAAAGGTACAACATAAGCTGTATAGTGAGGCAAGGGTGGCTGTCATTCGTATAGCACGCATCCCTGCGTGCGCCCTGGACAGGCAAGATACCTTTCATAGATTCCGCCTGCACCTTTTCGGCCCCCCTAGTGGTTCATTCCACTAGCTTAACCACCTGAGCTAACAGTTTAGTTTGGTGGGCAAAAAAATATAAACTGATAAAATTTTAAACGATTTCAAATTTGCTGTCAAGATTATCCAAAAACCTGATTTTTTACGTGGCTTCGCCCTCCCTGAGCGGGTGTTCTTCGGTATGAGCTGCTCACTGGGCTATCAGCCTCGCCCAGATACTGTGAGAGCTTCCGGCCGTCTCCTCTATATCTCCGGAAGTATCGCCGGAGATAACGACGGGCTGCATCACTTCGGCGGCCCGCAGCGAGCTGGACAAGTCCGCTTCGACAATCAGGACGGCGTTGGGGCACCCTTCCGTCACCAAACTAATCACGCCCGCAGACACTGCGCAGGCAGCGACAGCTGCAATCAATAAAAATTTGACACCTTTCTCACGCCGACGGCAACGATCCCCGTTTTTTTCTCTCCTTATTGTAGACCACCGACGGCACGGCCTGGGATTTGCCGATCACACGACCGCGGAACTCCCATGGGCCTTCTACCTTGTCTGCCGTCCACATACCTATTCCGCACCCGAGTCTGTGATCGTGGGGGGAGGAATACATATAATACCTTGCCATAGCGTCCGGCAGATGCCGACCGGCCTCCAGAACGGTCGGGTAGCAGAGCTTAACGTCACCCTCCGGGTAGCCGTGCCGTTCGTTCATCTGCCGGGCATCGATCAGCTTCCGGATGAACCTGAAACGGGGTATATCGGTATGCACGTCGGCCAGATTATCAGTACTCATCGTGGCAACTCCAATTTTAGCAGGTACATTTACAATCAGTCATCCGTATAATGGCTGCACGTATTCGACCCGGCCAGATAGACCCGCTTGCCCTCGCGCAGCAGCACGATTCCGTCGGCGCGGCCGACGTTCTCCACACTCTGCTGTGCGATCACCAGCGGATCGGTGTTAACAGCCGCCTCAATTGGCTCAATTGGGGTGCTCAATTGGGGTTGCAATTGGGGTTGGGGGCAATTGGGGTCGGCCAGGCAATTGGGGTCGGACCTAGCTAAGCCATTAGTATAAAATGTTTTATCGAAATAAAGTGGCCCAAAGATCCCTTAGAAGCACGTTTTTGCCCCCAAAAAGAGACCGCTAAGCAATAAAACTTACTTAACCCCAACACCAACATCTTTTTCTAATCCGGAGAACTTAAGTATTAACCCTATCCTTAAAAGTAATATATTCCAACGTGTTATCACCTTTTTTAACATAGGACTCCTCTCTTACCGCTTCACAACCTGCACTATAGCAAGTCTCCGGACGCTCACGAAGTATAAACCTCTCCACAATCCGCCGTGAATCCGCCCTGCTCGGCCCTTCCGGCGCTTGCGCAGGCAGCTAAAATAAACGATAGACGACCGTGCAAGCGCCGGAAGGGCCGAGCAGGGCGGATTCACGGCTACGTTATGTAAAATCGACACTTAGCAATGAATCTTCATTCCACCGGCACAGGGCACGGTGGGGATGACACGGTGTTCACTGAGGATTTAC
>PUMZ01000184.1 GCA_003551565.1 Candidatus Brocadiaceae bacterium
ACACCAGCCATTGGACGCGCGGGCTTTTGACCCGGCTGAAAGAGTCAAAACCCCGCTTTGGATTCAAAGTGATTGCCGGCGGGGCGGGTGCCTGGCAGTTCAGAGCCGCCCCCCAGCAACGCCGGGAGCTGGGCGTTGATCTGGTTTTTGAGGGCTATTTCGAGTCCGCCGGGCCGGCGCTGGTGATGAATTTGCTTGACGGTGGACATCCCGACGATTGCACGGAACTCCGAACCTGCACCGACGACATCGCACCCATACGGGCCGCCTCCGCCATGGGCGTTATTGAACTATCCAGAGGGTGCGGAAGGGGCTGCCGGTTCTGCTCCATGGCAAAACAACGGATGGAGCATGTTGACGTCGATATCATCACGTCCGACCTGCGCTGCAATCGGGATGCGGGACGGACGTCGGTTGTCAGCAGCAGCGAAGATTTTTTCCGCTATGGGGGGCGGGGCACGTCCGTTGATTTCGAGTCCCTCGCCCGGCTTCTTGAGGAAATGCGCCGGATTGAAGGACTCTCGTTCATGCAGATCGATCATGGCAACATCTCATCGGTGCTGCAGTTCAGTGACGCTCAGCTGCGGGAAATCCGGGAGCTGCTCCGATGGGAAAAAGCGACGGATTATCTGTGGGTCAACATGGGTATTGAGAGCGCAAACGGTGAGCTTGTCGAGGCCAACTGCCCCGGGAAGCTGAAGCCGTTCCATGCCGGGGACTGGGAAGAGCACGTGCGGGAGGCCGCCGATAAAATGCTGCGGTGCGGATTTTTCCCCGTCTTCAGTGTTATACTGGGGTTGCCGGGGGAAACATCCGGTGATATCGCACGCACCAGGCGGCTTGTCGAAGAGCTGGGCCGTAAAAAGGCGGTGGTGTTCCCCATATTTTACGAGCCCGCCGGCCCCGACGAAACCCGGGAGGAACAGAGGTTCACCCTGGATGCAATGACCGCCGAACATTTTAAACTCTATCGCGCCTGCTATGAAATCAATTTCAAGTTGATCCCGGATCTGTTTTGGGACAATCAGCGTGCCGGTGGGGTTTCACTTGCTAAAAGGACGCTCCTGCGTATGCTCGGCAAAGGCGAAGTCCGTTCGTGGAGAAAGGCGTTCAGGAAAATCGGGGATGGATTAAATGCCTGATTCTTTTTCAAGAAGGCGTGCTTCGCTGGATGGTTACGGCTGAAGAAAGAGAACGAGCCTGTAGAATATGGCACCTTATCCCAGAGGAATTGTTTTGAAAAAAGTCTATTCTTTTTTCAAGCATAACAATTAAACATTCTTCCATGTATAAAGTTAAAAACACAATCATCCGGTCGTCATTGCTGCCGTTACTTTTTGTCTATCCGTTCACAGCAGAGGTCTCGGTCGGTCATGAAAATGGTCAAAACTTCCGGGGAAAGCGGCTCCAGACGGTTGTGGAGTTTGCCGATAACGTCCTCAGTGAAGGGCGTGATCGCTGGAGTGGAGAACACACTCCGCTTTTCGCCGACGGCTTAAATGTCCGTACACGCGAACCGGTCGTATGGAGATACAGGGGCAATGAATACATTGTTTCCAACATGGCCTCACAGCAGAACCTTTTCCGGGTGCTGGTGGGCCTGAGCCGCCTTACCGGAGAGGATCGCTACAGGGAGGCGGCTGAAGCGTCGATTGAATACCATTTCGAGAACCTCGTCGACGACAGCGGGCTGCTCCGATGGGGCGGGCACCAATTCATTGATCTCAGCAGCCTGGAACCGGTGGGAGATTTTGATGCCGATTGTCATGAGTTCAAGAACAATTTCCCTTTTTATGAACTCATGTGGGACGTTGATCCGGAGGCCACCGCCAGGTTTCTGCGGGCCCTCTGGAACGCGCATATTCAGGATTGGGGAGTGCTGGACATGAACCGGCACGGCGGTTATGGGCAGTCGCTTCCGGAAAACCTGTGGGATCAGGACTTCGGGAATCCCGAACCGTTTTACGAGGGCGATGGACTCACTTTCATCAATGCCGGCAGCGATTTGATTTATGCTGCCGGAAAGCTTTTTTCCCTCGCGGATGATGAAAAAGCCTGGACATGGGGGCGTCGGATGGCGGAACTCTACGTGAATGCACGCCATCCGGAAACCGGGTTGGGGAGCTATCAGTACAGTAAGCCACGACGCAGACATGAGCCGCCGGAAGACGGACCGCTTACCGACAGACTCACATGGTCCATGTATGGCGACAGGGCGGAAAATCAGTTCGGCGAACAGTTCGGCGAAACAGCACGCGAAGGGTGGGTGATATGGGGCGGACGCATCAACACCATTTACTCGACAGGCGGTTTTCTCAAGCTCGGCCTTGCAGAGAATATGGAGGATAACGGAAAAGAACTCATTGAATGGACTGCCGATGGACTCGAGGCGCTTTTCGAGTATGCCTATATTCCCGAAAAAAACGCCTTCCTGCCTATGTGGGCCGATGGGACCGACCTGAGCGGAAAAACTTTTGACCGCACGGGATATTACGGAGAAGAGGGAACCGGGTGGAAACCGCGGGATGCCGATATGCGCTTTCTGGGCACTTATGCCCGTGCCTATCGGTTGACCCGCCGGCCGGCGCTGTGGGAAGCGGCCAGAGATATTGCCCGCGGGCTCGGGCTTGGTGATATTGGTTCGCGGCCGGGCGAGGAACTGGAAGTTTCCCTGAATGCGCCGGGGGACAGCCCTGAAGAGGTCTTTACTATGCTCGAACTTTATCGCGCGGCGGAGCACGATCAGTATCTTCGCCGCGCGGAGATTGTCGCCGACCGAATGGTGGAAAACCGTTTCCACCAGGGTTTTTTTCTGCCCGATAAAAATCATGTCAACGCCAGATTCGATGCGACAGAACCGCTTGCTTTGCTGACCCTGGAAGCGGTCCGCCGAGGCACGCCCGAGCTGGTGCCGACACACGTCAGGGGCAGGGGCTATATTCATGGAAGATTCGACGGACACGGCCGAACCTATGACCATCGCGTAATATGGAATAAGCTCCAGACAACGGATCTGGAAGTTGACGATGAACTCATGCGCGGGAAGAACCGGTTCGGTTCGCCAGCAATGAAGGACGGGATTCTTCATTTCGACGGCGAGGAGGATGCCCTGGTCTTCAGAAACTCACCTGTTGCGTTTGAGGATGATGACCGCTTCTCGATCGTGGTACGGGCCCGAATGTCCGACGACAACCGTTTTCTCTGCGCCTTTCGGTATCATCTGAGCCGCGACAATTTTCGAACGCGTGGTGATCAGCCCTTGCGAGTGAATTTAGACCTTCAGGGCGACGCCTTCCATACCATCGTCGTGACCTACGACGGTGACCTGCCTGACGGCTCCCGGGAACTGAAAGTCTATGTGGACGGCAAACCGGCGGGAATTGACACAGGTGACAAAACAGACTCCCCGCTGTCAAGTTATCACTCCACGGATCTTAACCTCGGCCGAACCGAACACAGCAATGGAATATATTCGGAGGTTGAAATTGCCGGAAACGTAAAAGTTCACACTCGAGTACTGAGCGCCGAAGAGGTCGCCGAGCTTGCAGAATGATATATTCAGGTAAAGGAGAGTGTGGAAATCATCCTGTTGGAACATACGGCCCGACTTCATCTTTGCGGGCATGATTAATCTCATCAACGCAGCGGAGTTACTATAGGTTTGTCCACAGTGAGCTGCGTCTCATTTTGCGTGAACGGGCGGTGAAACCCCGTTCGCCGTTGCCGGGAACACAGGCATCTCCGACGCATGCCTTCGGTGTGGACGGGATGTTCGCGTTTTCAGGGGAGACGCGTTTTAATGGGAACTTTTTACTTTAGTGTGCGGTGTTTTGTGTTGAGGGGCGCACGGGATATTTGCCATATATGCAATAAGATCCGGTGCACGGATGCCGCACACAAATAAATAGTCTATACCGGTGAAATGAAACAAAAATCAGAACACCCGAACGGAACGGCGTCATCTTCCACCAACCTGATCCCTCAAAACAAGGATGTGCGGGAACAGCTCAAGAATATTTCGGCCGAATACGTTCATGATAATAAAATTCTCGGACCTCTGTCGGAAGATGCTCTGACGCTTCACGCGCGAAGGGTTCTGGCGCGTGCCGGTGAGAGCGACGGTTATCTCAACTTTACCGGAGTGGTGGTGAACAATGAGATCTGGAGGAACGAACTTGCGTCCATACCTTACGAACGCAGGTTGCTGTTGTTGCCCCAGTGCCTGCGCGAGATCGATCAATGCCGCGCACAAAAGGATGAATACGGCTTTCTGTGTCGGCAATGCGGCAGCTGCCTGATTGGAGATTTTCAAAAGGAAGCCGAGCGTCTTGGTTATGCCGTGCTGGTCGCCGAAGGCTCCCCGGTCGTCATGTCGCTCATTGCCGGCGGACAGGTCGAGGCCGTTATCGGAGTCGGCTGCCTCGAGGTGCTGGAAGGGGTATTCCCGTATATCGAAGCCGGGGCCGTCCCGGCGATCGCCGTTCCCCTGCTGAATGACGGTTGCAGAAAGACTTCCATCGATGCCGATTGGGCCTGGGAGGCATTGCATGATCATGCCGATGCCAAAAGTCCACGCCTGAACTTTACCCGTTTGAAGCCGCAGGTCAGGAGCTGGTTTGAAAAGGACAACATATGCCGGGATATATGCACAGGCGGCTCGGAGACCGGCCGGCTGGGCCTGGAATGGTTGACAAAAGCGGGCAAGAGATGGCGTCCGCTGCTTCTCACCGGCACGCATCAGGCCTTGTCGCTCAAGGGGAACCGGATTCCGGAGAGTGTGCGCAAGGCCGCTGTGGCCATCGAATGCTTTCATAAAGCCTCGCTCGTCCACGATGACATCGAGGACGCCGACTCCACCCGCTACGGGGAGAAAACCCTTCATGCTTTGCATGGCGTGCCGATCGCCCTGAATGTCGGGGATTACCTGCTTGGGGAGGGTTACCGGATCCTCTCTGCGATCGAAGAATCGGATGCGATTGTAAAGGCTCTGGTCAATACGGTGGCACGGGGGCATACCGTACTGTGCCGGGGCCAGGGGAAAGAATTGTTATGGTACCGCCAACCCTGGCCGATGACTGCAGGGGAGTTCATCGAGATTGCCCGGCATAAAACGGCGACAGGGTTTTACATCGCCCTGGCCTGCGGAGCTGTTTTGGCCGGGGCCGATAACGACGTTTACCCCGTCCTGACGGCTTATACCGAAGCTTTGGGGGTTGCCTATCAGATCAAGGACGATCTCAGTGAAAATAAATCTCCCCTGACTGAACCGTCTATCCTGCTCGCCCTCGCTTATGAACACGCGGATAAACCTCAGAAGGTTCTTTTTGATCGCGTGTCTGTCGATAAACAGTCGGCGCCGGAAGTGCTGGAAGAGACACAGGAGCTGATGAAAGAGCTGGGAATCAGGACGATGGCAATCGAGCTCATGGAAGAGTATAAGGAGCAGGCCGTCAATGTCTTGCAGGATATTGCCGAGCCACAGCTTAAGTCCCTTCTGCGATTGCTGATCTTCAAAATATTCGACGAAAAGAAGGCGATGGAGTGCTGCGATGAACATCGGCAGTGATATGATCGTGGCGGCAGGAAAGTCCCGCAGCGCGCTCGGCGATTCTGTTCCACGGGTGAAAGAGTTTTTCCTGCAAAAAGCGTGTTCCGACGGCGGATTTGCCGGAAGGGCCGGAAAAAGCGATCTCTACTATGCCGTCTTCGGGCTGAGCGGTCTTCAGGCTTTAGAGGGTAGCTTTGAAGCCGGTCGATGCTGCCATTTTCTGGAGGTGATCGCCCCTGAAACGCTCCCCGATCTGGTTCATCTGGCCGCTTATATCCGCTGCCGTTCCCTTCTGCGGCTTCCCCGCGACGGGGGGAAAATGTCCGGACTCCTCGCGAGATTCCGCACCCCGCAAGGCGGTTTCGCAAATTTTGCGGATTCTGATGAAACCAATATCTACAGTTGTTTTCTTGCTCTCGGCGCTTTTCAGGATATCGGGAGACCTCTCCCTGACCGGCAGGCGTTCATCCGGTGCGTCCGATCGCTGAGACGGGGCAGCGGTGGCTTTGTCAACCGCCACAATGCTCCCGTCGCTTCTCCACCTGCTACCGCCGCTGCGATTGTTATAGCGCGTTGCCTGGGAGATCCCGTCAAAGAGAAAACGATCCGGTGGCTGCTGGATCAGCACGATGGCGCCGGTTTTGTAGCGGCGCGGGGAGTTTGCGGGCCGGATCTGCTTTCAACAGCCGTTGCTCTGCACAGCCTTGCACTGAGCGGGGCCGACCTCACGCCCCTGCGGGAGCCGACGCTCGATTTCATCGACAGTTTATGGTCCGGGAAAGGCGGATTCTTCGGGCATTGGTTCGATAACGTGCTTGATTGCGAATATACTTACTACGGCCTGCTGGCGCTGGGGAGCCTGCAAGGAGATGCTTTATGAAGCCGGCTTCGCCAGCCTTCAGGTCTCGCCCGGCAGGTGTGTACCGCTGGCCGGGGCATACAGACAATAAACCGCTGAGGACGCGCCCGCAGGGCCTGCCTGCGGCAGGCAGGTCAACCGCCGTTTGCCCGGCGCAGATGCACACTGTCGAATCTGAAACCCCGAAAAAAGGTACCTATCATGCTATTGTTAAATCCTGCATCTTGATTTTTACTTTGTTTATGAAATATGCGGGATCAGTGCTCCGGCCCGTATGCCGCGCGACCCACGTTCCTACGGATGATACATGATGGCACAGCACCTCGAACAAGATCTGATCGGGACCCTGGACAGGGTGGAAAAAGGATTGCTCGCAGCCTGCGATGAGCGCGGTTTCTGGGAGGGACGGCTTTCCAGCAGCGCCCTGGCCACAGCCACCGCCGTCTTTGCCCTGCATTGCGAGGGGGCGGAAAAACATCAAAAACTGATCGGAGACGGTCTGCTGTGGCTTTCGGAAAACGCCAACCGTGACGGTGGCTGGGGCGATACCAGACAAAGCGCGAGCAACATCAGCACCACCATGCTCTGCTGGGCCGCCTTCAGTGCTGCAGGTGGGGGGAATGAGCATGAAGAACTCATCGACCGGACCCGCCGGTGGCTGCTCCGGCATGCCGGAAGCCTCCGGAGCCGGGACCTTGCAGCGGCCGTCGACAGAAAATATCAGGACGATAAGACGTTTTCTGTCCCTATCCTGACCATGTGCGCACTGGCCGGTCTGCCGCCCGGCGACCGCACCGGGCTCTGGCCGCATATACACCCTCTTCCGTTCGAACTGGCCCTGATGCCGCGCCCCCTCTTCCGTTGGCTGCCGCTTTCGGTGGTGAGTTACGCCCTGCCGGCCCTCATCTCCATGGGGATGGTCAACCTGGAAAACAGGCCCCCCATCAACCCGATGGTCAGATTTCTGCGGAAGGGCGCAAAGAAGAGGGCCATGAGGGTTCTTGCGCGGATCCAGCCGCGCAACGGAGGCTTCCTTGAAGCCGTTCCCCTGACCGCTTTTGTCGTGATGAGTCTTATCGGCGCCGGTCGGAACCAGAGCAACGTTGTACGAAAAGGGGTGGAGTTTATTGTCCGATCCGTGCGCAACGACGGCAGCTGGCCCGTGGATACGAACCTTTCCACATGGCTGACGTCTCTGGCCGTTCGCTCCCTGGCGCCGTGTGGGGAGGCGTATCCGTGGCCGGATGGAATATCTCCTCAAACAACGCTGGAGTGGCTTCTGGACCGGCAATATACAACCCGGCACCCTTATACTGATGCCGGACCGGGGGGGTGGGCCTGGACCGATCTCCCGGGAGGGGTGCCCGATGCGGACGATACAGCGGGGGCTTTGATTGCTGTTCACCTGCTGGGTCGGGACAACACACGGGATGAATGCCTGCGGGCTGCGCAACGGGGTTTGAAATGGCTCCTGGACCTGCAAAATCGAGACGGCGGCTTCCCCACCTTCTGTAAAGGATGGACTGATATGCCCTTCGACAGAAGCTCTCCGGACCTTACGGCGCATGCCGTGAACGCGTTGAGTTTCTGGAGCGGGGAAGTCGGTGCTTCCTTGCAAAAAAATATGGACCGGGCATTGGAAAAAGCACTCCACTACCTGCGGCGAACACAGCGCCATGACGGCTCGTGGATACCTTTGTGGTTTGGGAACGAAGCGCATCCCCAACAGCACAACCCGCTTTACGGGACGGCAAAAGTCATTCTCGGGACCTGTAGAGTCCCCGGGATCCGTTCACCTGTCAGTCGGGCCGCAAACTGGCTCCTGGCGAATCAAAACGATAACGGCGGATGGGGGGCTGCAAGAGGACTGCCAGACTCGATCGAAGAAACCGCATTGGCCGTTGAAGCCCTGACAGGCACACTTTCGGCCGGGTGGTGTCCCGCGCCGGACGAGAATGCAATTTTTAACGCAGCCCGCAAAGGGGTTCAATGGCTGATTCGCCGGACACAGCAAGGTCGGGTCGTTCCGGCGGCTCCCATAGGGCTTTACTTCGCCCGGCTCTGGTATTTTGAGGAACTCTACCCCTGCATCTATACCGTGTCCGCTCTCCGGAAATTCCGTCATCTTTCGTGCTCGCAGCGCTCTGGTGCTGATCCGGAAGAGCCGGATCGTCCATCGGGATGTTAGCCCGCTTTTTCACGCGTGCCGGTGGTGCATATGCGACAGAAAGCAAAACGCCGTTTGCCTGCAGCCGGCAGGTCAACCGCCGGTTGTCCGGCGCCGATACACACCGGTAGAATCTGAAACCCTGAAGAAATCTACCATCATGCTGTCATTGCATCGTTTATCTTAACTATTGTCTTTGGTTTATGAAATACGCGGGTTGGCGCAGAGGGTGCGGGGCCGCCCCGGGTTAATGGCTTGCATTAATGGAAGGCATTGTTGCACCCCGGAAATGATTCTTATTTTGTGGGAACATTTTTTCGGGTGATGTTTCTAATAGGTAGGGGTAGTCGCAAAACAGGTGTTGCTTCGTGCGCTAACCAGGTCTCTTTTCAGGAGGGAATCAGGGATGAAAAAGCCGGGAATCGTCTGGTATGTTCTGTCGGCAATTGCAGTCCTCGGGTTGTTCAGTTACAGCCATGCCGATCAGGTGATAAGGCTTCCGGAACACGACAGGATGCAGGAAGGAACAATCAAAGGTCCCTTTGTGCATCGCAACCTCCAGCTGTTCCTTATACACGGCAAGCCGCAACTGGAGCAACGCCGGTACCTGACGCTGGGAGAGGCAATGGAGATGAATATCGTGGTGGTTGCAGAAACGGGAAGTGTGCAACAGCTTACCATTGAAAACAAATCGAAGGACAAAACGGTCTTTATTCATGCAGGAGATGTTGTGAAGGGCGGGCGCCAGGATCGCACGATTCGCCATGACCTGATTCTGCCGCCGCTGTCGGGCCCGGTAGCGGTGGGTTCTATGTGCGTGGAATCCGGGCGATGGGGCATGAGGGGCCGTGAAGATGCGGCCAGATTCAGCACGAGCAAGAACATGCTCACATCCAGAGCATTGCGCAGATCCAGCCGTGAGAGCGGCGATCAGAGAGCTGTGTGGGATGAGATTGAGCGGCAGCAGACGATGCTCGGTGAAAATGTTTCGGAGTTAAGAGGATACGATGTTGAAGTCCGCGATGCCAGATCCCGTACCAGCCTGGAGCTGACGCTCGGGAGTCAAGATTTGCAGAAAGTCATCGCCGAATATGAGGCAGAGCTGAAGCCGCTCCTGGATGACAAAACAAATGTCCTTGGTTTTGTTTTCGCAATTAATGGAGAGATAAACACGGCGGAAGTCTACAACAACGAATCGCTTTTCCGTGCATTGTGGCCCAGGTTGCTCAGGGCCGCTGCTGTCGAGGCTGTGTCTGAATACCGGAAGGGAAAAGAATTCGAACCGGTATGCGCATCTGACCTGCCCGATTTTTTCAAAAAAGCCCTGTCGGGAACCGTTGCTGTAGAACATCCACATGAGACGACCGTTCTTCGCACATACACCACGGCAACGACCATCCTTTTTGAAACGCTGGATGCAGAAGCAGACAGCACCTGGATCCACAAGACATTCATAAACAAGGGGGATGTGGTGGTGCCTTTAACTCCGGAGCCGTTGTTAAGACGTTAACCCGCTTATCACGCGGAACGGTTGAAATAAGCTGATCTTTGTGGTAGCATTCAACCATCGGGACACCCCCGTATACCGGAGCGTCGGGAGGACGGCCGGGGGGGTACCCGCTCATGTTCCGATATATTGCAACTGAGGAGACCTGACAATGAAAACAGAAGGTTACCATCTTGTCGATTCTGCAAACACTCCGTTTTTCTGGCTGGCGGATACGGCATGGAATCTGTGGTGCCGCGGCACACCCGGCGAATGGAGTGCTTATATCGCAAGGCGCAGGGAACAGGGGTTCAATGCCATACAGTTTGTCGCCGGTTGGTGGCGGGGATGCCACGATCCCATACATGGTCGATCGTATGATGTCATCGACGGGGAGGGGGTTTTTAATGAACCGGCCATGGCGAAACTTGATCTCCTGATGGCCAAAATCCGCGATGCAGGCATGGTAGCGGCGCCTGTCATGTTGTGGACATTAACCGAGGACGACCCGGGAAGGGTTTATGATGAGGATCAGTGCGTGCGGATCGCCCGGACATTGTTCGAACGTTTTGACGCCTACGATGTTGTTTGGTTGCTTGGAGGCGATGGCGATTATACGACCCCTGAAGCGCGGGAGCGCTGGAAACGCGTGGGCAGGGAGGTGTTTTCGTCCAGTCCGGAGGCAACCGCAACGCTCCATCCATGCGGCGCCACGTGGGTGGGCGATGCATTTGCCCGTGAACCGTGGTACGATATCGTCGGGATTCAAAGCGGTCACGGTGCGGGTGAAGAGGATATTCGCTTTTTGGTGGGTTCCGATTATGCGACGGCGTGGAAACGGATCAGGAAACCCTTTATCAATCTCGAACCGAATTACGAGAAGGCAATCGCCTATGGGACTGAAAGGCGCTATGACGCCTATCATGTGCGGCGTGCTTCTTATTGGTCTCTGACAGTCGCTCCACCGGCCGGCATAACATACGGGACCAATTCCGTGTGGATGTGGGCAAAGGCCGAAGGCGAGGTTGCCGAGGGGCATGGCGGCATCTGGAGCGGGAGGCCGTGGCACAAAGATATCGATACTCCCGGTGCGGATTCGATGCGCATACTGCGTGAATTTTTCGAGAAATTGCCGTGGGAGCGGCTTCGTCCCGCGCCGGAACGGCTGAAATACCAGCCCGGAGATGACGATATCTACAGATGGCAG
>PUMZ01000056.1 GCA_003551565.1 Candidatus Brocadiaceae bacterium
GGCATATGTTCAGGGCAAGCTCGACGGCATCCTTTGCCTCCCCTTTCACAAGCCCGGGGGCTATGAAGTGTTTTTCAAACAGTTTCAGGGCATCGTAGTTATCGCGCGCTTCTTCTCCGCGCGTGACCAGCAGTGCCCGGGCAGCCAGGGCTGCGGCCTGGAGCAGGTGGCCGTCGGCGAGTGATTCACCGGCGCTTTTGATGTCGACTTCGATGAGGTCGAAGACTCCGGCGCCGCACTCGCCCGGTCCGCGTCCGGCCAGCGAAAAGAGTTCTTGCGATCCATAATCGTAATAATAGTTTTTATCCGCATGAAATGAAGGAACACACTTGAGTTGAGAAGCTATTTCGGCGGCCGTATGGCGTCCGCCGTCTTGCAGAAAGGCGTCGAAATCCGGAAACGCCGGCGAGGCTGCAAAAGCCTTCAGTAATTCTTCGATGAAACGGGGGATATTTCTTGCATGCAAAACATCCACGGTTTCCGCAAGCCGGGTTCGCCCCTCACCGAGGCGACCGCCGAGTTGCACGGTATAATGCGGAGTCAGGCGTCCGTCCACCCTGCGAGCACCACCGTAAAATCCAATATGGGCAATCGGGTGGCGCCCACAGGAGTTCGGGCAGCCGCTTACGGATATTTTCAGGTCTCCTGTTTCATCAAGTTTTCCACTCAGCTCGCCGAGTTTTTCCGTTATGGCTTCAGTCAGACCGCGCGACAGACAGATGCCAAGCTTGCAGGTTTGCGCACCCGTGCATGCGGTGGCGTTCTGTATGACCACCGGAGCGCTCCCGGCAAGTCCGAGTCCGCGGAGATCATTGTAGATCCCGGGCAGTGCGGTCTCCGGCACAGAGCGTATCCGCAGGTTCTGCCACTGGGTCGTTTGAAGCGATGCCGTGCGGTGTTGTTCCAGGAGACCCGCAAGCCGGCGGAAGCTTTCTGCCTTTATATCGCCAAGGGGAAGGGGAAGCGATACGACCTTCAAGCCCGTTTGCTTCTGAGAAACGACGTTTCGTTCCACCCAGATCCGGTCGTCTCCCCCACCCCCCCCTTCTGTCCCGTCAGTCGACGAGTTTTTCGCGGTTTCGCCTTCAGGATCCGGCATTGCTTTGGGATCAAGCCGGACGCCGGACCCATCACCGATGCTGTCAAATTCCGCCCGGTAAAGTTCTTTGAACCGCTCGAAGCCCACCTGTTTGATAAGGAAACGCAGACGGGCACGGTGTTTGTTCCGGCGGTTCCCGTGCGCATTGAAGACCCTTTTAACGGCTTCGGCCACCCTGTAGCAATCACCGGCCGGGATGAATTCTTCGAGCTGGGCGCCGGTGGCGCTTTTCGCACCGAGTCCGCCGCCTGCGTAGACGGCAAAGCCGGGGGAATTCCCGCGTATTTTGGCAATAAAACCGAGATCGTTGACTAAAGCTCCGCCGCAATCGGAGGGGCATCCCGCGAACGCTATCTTGTATTTCCGGGGCAGCTTGAAGTTATCGGGATTATCGATCAGCTTTTCCGTCAGGGCGACCGCATAAGGGCGCGCGTCAAAAACTTCTTCAGCACAAACCCCGGCATCGTGACAGGAAGTGATATTGCGCACGCCGTTTCCGCCGCCTCCGCGGGTTGAAAGGTCCGAGGAGGCCAGTGTCTCAAGCGCATCACCCAGGGCGTCGATTTTGACCGAATGCACCTGGATATCCTGGCGGGTGGTGACATGCAATGTTCCGTTGCCGAACCTCCGGGAGACATCGGCAAGCGTGCGCACCTGATGGGGCAACAGAGCCCCGGCAGGCAGGCGCACCCTCAGCATATAATTGCCTTCGGCGCGTTCTTCATAAACTCCCTGCGGCACTCTGAAACTGCGAAATTCAGCAGCAGAGATCTCTCCGTTTCTGAATTTTTCCACCTCCGATCTCATACGCTCCAGATCGGCGGGAAGAGAATCCGGCAGTTTATAGGTCGTCAGCTTCATGGATTGATTATCATATTCATTCATTTTTTTATTTTTCGGCCTGTATGGCTTGCACCCGGGCCGGCGATTGGCGGGCGCCGGATACGAGCCGCTTTTTTGCACTTGCCCGGGAAACCCGAACTGCAGATCAACCTTGCGGCAGTCCTTCATCGCCCAGCATGTCGGCGAAGTAAGAAGTATATTTCTGACCGCCGTCAGGGGATACGGCGACCGCCAGCCCTTCTCTGCCTTGTTCTGCCAGTGTTGCCGCCGCGCGGACAATTGCGCCGGTTGAAGGGCCGACCATCAGCCCTTCTTCGCGGAACAGGCGCCTGGTCATTTCGTAAGCCGGCCCGTCATCGACACGGATGATATCATCCACGACATCTTCGGCGTAAATTCCCGGGAGTTTCGATTCTTCCATGTTTTTAAGTCCCGGAATCCTGTGCCCTTTTTGAGGTTCCATTGCGTAAACTTCGACATCCTGTTTCTGCTCTTTAAGATACTTTCCCGTTCCCGATATTGTACCGCAGGTGCCCAGTCCGGCCAAAAAATAATCAATTTTCCCTTCGGTTTGCTCCCATATTTCAGGGCCGGTGGTTTCGTAATGGGCACGCACATTATCGTGGTTCTCATACTGATTCGGCATCGCGTATTTGTCTTTTGTCTGTTCGCTTTCCGAAAAAGAATGCGCCAGTGCGATCGCACCGTCTTTCGGGTGATCGATGGGACAGAGGTCATCGGGTGTGGCCCAGACTTCCGCGCCGAGCATCCGCAGCAGTATCTGTTTTTCCTGCGGGATTTCATCCGGAACGGTTACGGTCAATTTTTTCCCCATCAATCCGGCCAGTGCGGCCAGTGCGATGCCTGTGTTGCCGGAAGTCGGCTCCACAAGCTCTTTGCCGTCGAGCATCCCATTGTCCGCCATTCCTTTGAGGAGGTAGAAGGCGGTCCGGTCCTTGATCGAACCGAACGGATTGAACCATTCGAGCTTCAGGTATAGTTCAAAGTTTTCCGCGGGGATCACGCTGTTGAGCTTGACCAGAGGCGTAGGCGCGTTGTGATTTCCGATCAGCTCACGTATATCGCTGAATCGGTGCTTTTTATTATCGCTCTTCAGTCTTTCCTCAATTGCGGTCTTCATTTTTTCCACCTGCAAATTCAATGTCCGTCCATCCGGGAAAGGCCGGGGATCAGCTCAACAAACGCGAAACAGCCGGCGGGCTGCACACCCCGAACAGTTCCTATTATCACTATGGGCATTATATTAATAAACGCTCTCCCCTGTCAAGTGAGGGAGATGTTTCATGAAGGCCAGCCCAAACATTGCACAAACCAACGGCAGCGTTTAATATAACAGATTGAATACAAACATTTTAAGCGTGTTTTTGAGGGATTTATAATTTGCAGTGTGTACAGGAGGGTTCGCAAACGGCAATCGACCCTGTCTGGGGCGTCCTCAGCGGCGCCTCAGTAGCAAAAGTCGGAACTTGCAGCATACGAATACAGCGGCGTTTGACATTTGCTACAGATGCACCGCTGAAAACGCGCGAAATGTTCGGATCAGGAAGTGAAAGAGGAGCTATTTGACCGGACAACTGCAATGCGGTAGAATGTCTATTTGTGCTATGGGCTTTGTATGTTTCGCTCATTTGGTATACAGTGATGAGGTGCAAAACATTAAATCTGGAATTTAAGGAAAAGTTCACGGTGCAGTTGCTCCGCAGCGCAAAGGAACTGTTTGCCGGAGGGCTCGTGATGAGTTCGAGCTTCGGGCGTTATTCCGCCGTTATGCTTCATCTTGCCACGTCTCAAATCCCTGAGACCCCGATCATCAATATGAGGCTTGACGGGGAGACCGAGGCGACAAAAAGGCACCGGGAGCATCTGCAGGAACGTCTCAACCTGAATCTCAAAATTTTCGATATCGACTGCGATAAGGCCTTCACGCTCAAAAACGCCCTTGAAGCCCTGGAAGCGCGGGCGCTGATCAGCGGGGTTCTCTGGGAGGAAACCGAAAACAGGGAAGGGTTTGAATATTTTATGGATGACAGGACGTTTGGAGTGCAACGGATTTACCCGCTTCTGCATTGGAAGCAGCAGGATATGGTGCACTATATCAGAGTGCACAACCTTCCCATCAATCACGACTATACGGATTCTTTCAAAGATCGCAGCGACAAGAAGGAATGCGGGATACATCTTTTCCGCGACGGCGCCGGGATTTGAGCCGGTTGCAGCGAACCCGAACATTTCATAAACAAAAGGCAACGCATGAAATAAGCGGGTTATGAGGCCTGCAAGCTATTCTTCTTCAGCAGTTTGTGCGAAGCGGCGGTAAAGTCGCGTGTAGAGGCCGTCGGCGGCCAGCAATTGTTCGTGCGACCCGCACTCGGCAACCCGGCCCCGATCCATGACCAGGACCTGATCGGCATGGCGAATTGTGGACAGACGGTGGGCGACAATGAAGCTGGTGCGATTTTCAAGCAGCACCGAAAGGGCGCGTTGAATTCTGATTTCGGTCAGGGTATCGACCGAGCTTGTGGCTTCGTCAAGGATCAGGATCCTGGGGTTGGCAAGCATGGAACGGGCAAAGCAGATCAGTTGCCGCTGCCCCAGACTGATGCCGCTGCCCTTTTCCCCCACCACTGTGTCCAGCCCCTGCGGGAGCGCCTCAAGCAAATCAAGGCAGTCGAGTTGTTGCAGCACCCCGAGCACTTCATCGCGGTTCGCCTGCATGCGGGGATAGCGGATGTTGTCCAGTACCGTGCCGATAAACAGAAAATTTTGCTGGAGAACAATGCCCATCTGTCGTTGCAACGAACGGCTGGCGATCTGCCGGATGTCAACATCGTCGATCAGCAACCGGCCGCTGTTTGGCAGATAGAATTTGCTGATCAGATTGATAACGGTGCTCTTGCCGCTGCCGGTCTCTCCGACCAGGGCAATGGTCTGGCCCGGCTCGGCAACGAACGTGACGTTATGCAGCACGTGTTTTTCGGGGTTGTAGCCGAACGAGACATCCCGGAATTCGACCCGTCCCTCGATAGCACTCATTTCAACGGCTTCCGGGGGGTCCTGCCATTCCGGCTGGCGGTCGAGCAACGCGAAAATGCGTTCGGCGCCGGCCATTGCCGACAGAGCGCTGTTGTATTGATTGCCGATATTTTGAATGGGACCGAAAAAGAGCGGAACCATGATGAAGAACGGGATCAGCGTTGCGGGATCCATGCCGCCGCGAAAAACCTGCCAGCCCCCGATCAGCAGCGCGAAGGCGACGAACATCTGCGCGTTGAGATCCAGAAGGGGGACGAAAACACCGGCGTTGCGGGCCACGTTCATATTGTACCGCGCGTGGTCGTCGACCAGACCGTGGAAGAGGTGGGCGTTGGTATCCTGCCGGGCAAAGCCCTGGGTCACGCGGACCCCGCCAACGCTTTCGGCCAGTGTTGAGGTCACCCGGCTGAAGCTTTCCTGGACTTCACGATAGGCTTTTGACAGCCTTTTTCGAAAAAATGAGACAATCGCATACAGCACCGGCCCCATGGCAATGACGACCAAAAACAGGCGCAGATTGAGGTAGGCCATCATCCCGGCCGCCGCCAGCATTTGCCCCAGTTGCACCAGGCTGACAAAAAGCACGTTCTGCACCCCCACCCGGACCGCTTCGGCATCGTTGGTGATGCGGCTGATATTGCGTCCCAGCCTGGTTGTATCAAAATAGCGCATTGGCATCGCATGCATGTGCGCGAAGATATCGTTGCGAAGGTCGTGGATGACCTTTTCGCCCAATTCCTGGCCGAGCCGCGACCGCCAGTAAAAGACAAACAGCATGAAGGCGATCATAGCGATCAGGACAGCGGTCTGAAAGAAAACGCCGGACAGATTGCCGTCGCTGATGGGACCGCGGATGATATGGCCCATGAAAAAGGGGATGGCAGGCAGTTGAATCGACCGTACGATTACCAGCAACAGAAGCCAGTTGCGTGTTTTGGAGTAGGGGCGCATGTAGCCGAACAGGCGGCGGATCAGACCCAGATCCAGTGGACGCTGCTCGGGTTCCTGCATTTGATGCGTGACCCTGGTCAACTCGTTCAATGTTGTATATTGTGGTTTTTTCCGGTCGTCTTTCGGCATCTTTCTCAGCTGTCCCCAAGCGAGTCGAGTATTTGCCGTGTTGCCGGGTCGGCCATCTGGTGCAGAGCCGCCTCCAGATAGAGACCCCCCCTGTTGTTCATCAGGTCGTCATGGGTTCCCTGCTCAACGATCCGCCCCTGATCAAGAACGATGATCCTGTCGGCTCTCTTCAGGGTCGAGAGGCGGTGCGCGACGATGAACGTGGTGCGTCCGCGCATCGCGTTGTCCATCGCCGTCATGATGTCCTCCTCGGTTTCCGGATCGATGGCTGCGGTCGGGTCGTCAAGCAGCAGGACCGGCGGCTCAAGGATGACGGCGCGGGCGATCGCCAGCCGCTGGCGCTGCCCGCCCGAGAGGTTGTCACCGCCCTCTTCCAGCACGGTGTTGTAGCCCCGGGGCATCTCGGTGATGAAATCGTGAGCGGCGGCGATCCGGGCTGCGTTCTCGATCTGCTGCGCTGTTGCCTCCGGGTGTCCGAATGCGATATTGGCAGCGATGGTCGTGGAAAAAAGGAAGCTTTCCTGAAAAACCATCCCGACATTGCGGCGCAGGTCGTCGGGGTCGAATGCACGCAGGTCGTGACCGTCGAGCAGGATGCAACCGGCGCTCGGGTCATAAAAGCGGGGAATCAGGTTGAAAAGCGTGCTTTTGCCGGAACCGGTGGCGCCAAGGAACGCGATGCATTGGCCGGGTTCGGCCGAGAAGCTGATGTCCTGGATCGCGTTCAGCCCGTTCTCCTCATAATTGAACGAGACATTGGCAAATTCCACCCTGCCTTGAACGCTATGGAGCTTCAGCGGCCTGGCCGGCGCCTTGATCTCGATCGGGGCGTCAAGCACTTCGAAGACCCGCTGAGCGCCGACCATGGCTTGCTGCATGATGTTCGACATGTTGGCCAGCTGGTCGATTTGCACTGAGAATTGCAGAAGCAGGCTGTAGAAGACGAGCAGGCCGGTGCCAAGGGTGATTTGCCCCTGCATAAAAAGATACCCGCCATAGACGATCAGGATCAGCAGACCCAGGTGGTTTGTTCCCTGAATCGCCGGCACGAGCAGGCTGTGATAATGAAAAATTCGCTGTTTCTGGTCCCTGACTTCGCGATTGAGGCGGGAGAAATGCCGGATTTCCTCATCCTGCATGGCGAATCCTTTGATCACATGGACGCCCTGGATGCTTTCCACCATGCAGGCAACCAGGTCGTCGGTCAGTTCCCGGTTCTTGCGGTACTGCGGATTGACAATGCGCCCGTACAGGGCGGCGAAATACCAGATCAACGGGGTGGGAAGCAGACAGGCCAGCGTCAGCCGGACATTGATGCCAAGCATGAAAACCAAAAAAATAACCAGAGTCACGCTCAGGATAATTGTCTTGATCAGCACTTCCTGCACGAACATGCGGGTGGTCTGTATATCGCTGGTAACGCGGTTGATCAGGCTGCCGCTGGTTTTTGCGTCGAAAAAACGAAGACTCAACCGCTGCATTTTGTCATAAACGGCGGCCCTCAAATCGACCACCAGCTTGCTCTGGACGACGTAGTTGGTCAGAATCGTGTCGCCAACGGAGAGCAGAAAACGCAGGAAATTGAAGGCGAGTATGGCGATCACAATGGTGCCGACGACCCTGACCGGACTCCATGCCTGCGGCGGCGACCAGCCGAAGGGCCAGCGCAGCAGCTGCAAACCGGATTCGCCCCGCATCAGCCGCCATTCGTGTTCGATGTAATCGACCCCGAGGCCAACCAGTCGCAGGCCACTGAGGTTGAGAATCAGGATTACGATTTGTACGGCAAGCACGGCGCTGCACAGCCAGCGGTAGCGCCATGCAAGCCGGAGCAGGCGCCGGACGATTGCGGAAGTCGGCAGTTGAGGACCGACGTGGTCTTTGCTGTGGCTGTCCATGAAAAAAATGTTCCGCTGAAAGGCCCGGGCGACTGGATTCCGGTATTGTGCAATGCACCGGGGGTCCCCCCTGCACCTGAACCCTGTTTTTATCTCTGCAGTTGATTATCCGGAAAACTTTAACAAAAGAGCAAGGCTTCCGATAACACAGAGTGTACTGCGGAGACGATAGCTTTTTCAAGTGAGGAAGAAAAGAACCCGGTGACGGATTTTCGTGCCGGGGCCATTTGTTGCCGGTTTTCGGATCTTACCCTCCCTTAATCTGTTTTGAGAAAAACCTCAAAGCGAGTAGAATAGATATATACGGCTCCAATCCGCATATTTCATAAACCAGACAATCATTAAGAGAAACGATTTAACAACGGTATGGCGAGGAGCTTTCTTCAGGGTTACAGATTCTGCCGGTGTGTATCGGCGCCGGAAGAGAGGGCTGTTCCTTTTCCTTGCGCCGTTGAGCGGCATTGCCTATAATGTAGCCCCTGAGCGGCGTTTGAACCGTCTTATTGCCTTTTTCGGCCCTCTCGCGCATCATCCTGCAATAACGGGAAGGAAGCAACTCCATGGGATGCCTTCGCCGTTAAAAACGCTGGTCGCTAAAGGAACGTTCCGGGCAGCAATGGCCGGAGCCCGGCGCTCTTTATACCGTTGATTTTAAGGCGGCGCATAACTGTCCCGCGGGAGAGACAGTGCCGTGGCCGGATAACAACAAAAAGGAACCGTGCCGTGGAAAACAATCAACATGACCATAACGAGAATAAGGACACGTACTCCGGAGACGCCCCGGAGCCGGCCGAAACAGACCTTAAAAAACATATCTGGCTCCTCATCCTGATCCTGTCGGTCGTCGTCATCGCAGCGATCGTATCGCACCTGTTTTAATTTCACCCTGTAATTTGCTTTTCAGCTCATTAAAATGTAAGATATCCGGAATTGCTGATCGCCGTTATACAACATCACCCATATTTCCCGCGAGGTCATGAAAACATGGATCTGTCAAACATCGCCCGTTCCGCCGAGCCGTCCGCCACATTGTCGCTGAACGCACTGGCAAAACAGCTGGTCGCCGATGGAGAGGAAGTCGTATCTTTTACGGTCGGGGAGCCCGATTTCGATACACCGGAAAACATAAAACAGGCAGCGATAAGGGCCATCGAGTCCGGCTATACGAAATATACGCCCGCCTCCGGCTACCCCGGCCTGAGAGAAGCCATCTCCGGGGCCTTCAGCCGGCGCAACGGGCTGGATTATCCCCCGGGGCGGATACTCGTTTCCAACGGGGCAAAACAGGCGCTGTACCTGCTGATGCTCTGCGTGCTGGATCCCGGGGACCAGGTCCTGCTGCCGGCGCCCTACTGGCCCAGTTACGCCGACCAGGCGAAGGCATGCGGCGCGGAACCGGTTGTTATCGATTGCACGTCTGAACCCGGTCTGAAACTCACGCCCCGTGCGCTCGAAGCCTCGATCGGCCCCAAAACCAGGCTGCTGATCATCAACAGCCCGTGCAATCCGACGGGAATGGTCTATGGGCGGGACGAACTCGAAGCGCTGGCGCAAGTTGCAGTGGAACATGATTTGTGGATATTTGCCGACGAGGTCTATGAGCAGTTGATCTATGACGGACACTCCCATGTCAGCACCGCCTCACTGTCCGATGAGATCTGCCGGCGAACGGTCACGTTCAATGCGGTCTCCAAAACCTACGCAATGACGGGGTGGCGGATCGGATACGCGGCCGGGCCGGAAGAGGTTATCACCGCCGCCGGCCGGCTCCAGAGCAACCTGACAAGCGGGCCCAACAGCATCGCACAAAAAGCCGCTTTCGAAGCCCTGAACGGCCCTCAGGAGACCGTCGAAGAGATGCGCCTGACGTTCGACAAGCGCCGCGAGTTGCTCGTGAACGGGCTGAACGAAATCGACGGGATCGAGTGCCGGAAACCGCAAGGGGCTTTCTATGCCTTCCCCGATTGCTCCGGCCTGCTGAATCATCAGTACAACGGACAACAGGTGGACAATTCCATGGCCCTGAGCAAAGCATTGCTTGAAACGGTCAGGCTGGCCGCCGTGCCGGGCTCCCCCTTCGGAGCGGAAGGCTACCTGCGCTTCTCCTACGCCGTCAGTGAAGAAGATATCGAAAAAGGACTCGATAAGCTCGGGCAATTCATCGCCATGCGCGATGCCACCTGATCACCCGGTGCCGGCAACGAGGCGTTGAGTGGCCGGCTCAGTCTTTTTTTATTGACTTCCACTCTTTGCAGGGCGACGAAAGAACCTCAGATTGGATGTGTTAAGCACTGATGCCACCTCTACCATATGCCATTATCGGGATCGGCGGATACGGTTCACAACACCTGGCGGCGCTTCTGCGCCTCCAGGAAGAAGGACTTGTTAGCCTGAAAGCCGCAGCCGAGCCCTTTCCCGAACGCCATCCCGATAAAATAGAAGATCTGAAACGGCGGAACGTGCGGCATTATTTGGACTGGCGGGAGATGCTTGACCGCGAATCCGCATTGGAAGCCGTCAGCATACCGGCCCCCATTCCGCTGCATGTGCCGATGGCGGTGGAATGCTTCGGAAGGAAACTGAACGTCGTCCTCGAAAAACCCCCCGCCGTGCTGGTGCAGGACGTTGACAGGCTGACCCAATGCGCCGGCGAAAGCGGAGTCCTCTGCCAGGTGGGATTCCAGAACATGACGGACCCGACCGCCCATAAATTGAAAAAACTTCTGCTGGACGGTGAAATCGGCGATCTGCAGGACATAACGGTCTACGGCGCATGGAAACGGCTCGACAGCTACTACCAGCGCTCCGGCTGGGCGGGAAAACTGAAGATGAACGGCGATTGGGTGCTGGACGGGCCACTGAACAACCCCCTGTGCCACTTCGTCCACCAGGCACTGTTTTTCGCCGGCGGCCGGCAGGGCGAAACGGCCCGCCCCGAACGGTTGCGGGCCGAGCTGTACAGGGCGCATCCGATCGAAGGAGAAGATGTCGCCTGCACAACGGCCGTGCTGCACACCGGGGCAACCCTGAACTGTTTCCTGACGACCTGCGCACCTGCCAATGAACCTCTTGAGATACGTATAAA
>PUMZ01000048.1 GCA_003551565.1 Candidatus Brocadiaceae bacterium
GCGGTCCCCGGCGTGGCCCGCGGCGGGCCGTAGGCCACCGACCAAACGGGCAAGCCCGCCGGAGTCTGAGCAACCTGTTCAACGGTTCCTTTGCGGCAGGCCCTGACAGCAGCGGTGACTTCCTCCGGTCGCACTTTCCACCAGGCGGGCCGCTGCTGAAGTTCAGGGATCCCGAATCGGCTGTACATGTTTTTTCCATCTCCCTGTCGTGTGATCACCGGATCAGCGGGCGTCAGGCACAAATTCGTAGGCGCCGATATCCGGCGCCGGCCCCTGCGGCCTGGGATTGCCGCTGATATCGTGCTCATGTTCGACCGCCAGACCGGCGTTGATGGCCGGGCTGTCCGGACGGAGCCGGAAGTCGCGGCCGGAAAAATCAACAAACAGCGCGCCGGTATCGTCGATGACTTTCTCGCCGGGGCCGGGTTCGAATCCTTCGGGGGCGGAGAGGTAGATGTTATTCCTCCGGTCCACGTTGCGCGTCCACAGCGGGTCGGTCCCCCGCATGATATGCATGACCGGCCCGTCCATGATATTGTTCCTGAACACCATCTCCATATCGAAGGTGCTCCCGTCGCGGTCGCCGAGCCCCCCCACGTACAGCCCGCTGTCCCGGCCGCTGTTGACCAGGGTGTTGTTCTCCACCAGCACCTCGCCCGACACTTCCTGCCAGAAGGAGATGGGCTGGGTTCTGCCACCGCTGTCGAAGACATTGTTGCGAATAACGATGTTGTTCACACGGCTTGCGGTCATCGGCCGATCCGAGTCGCGCACCAGGTTCTCCGCCACGAGGATATTTTTCGATTCTTCGTAGACGGTGATCGCGTTGCTGTGCATGCCCGTACAGTGCGTGATCGTGTTGCCAACGATGCTGCCGGGGTCGACAAAGTAAAACACCAGCGGCGAGCGGCCCACGTGATCGATCCGGTTGCCGCTGTACGTGACCCCTTTCCCCGTGTGCGTGACGATGGCGCGCATCTGGGGGAAAAACTCAAAACGGTTGCCCTCGAACGCAACGTCCTTCACACGGTTGACCTGGATGGCGTTGGCGTAACCGCCCTGCCGCATCCGCTCAAACGCGTTATCGCGCACCCTCAGCCCCTCCACTTCCCGCGCCCGCATGGCCAGCCGGTAGTCACGGACCGTAAAGCCGCGGATCGTGATGTGGTCGCTGCCGCCCCGGCCCAGATCGATGGCCAGTCGCCGCACAACGCGCGATATCGGCTCCTGCTCAGGATCGGCATGCGGCCGCACGTACAGGCGGGGCCCGTCAAAATCAACGTCCTCTTCTTCAAGAGCGCCCAGCATATCACGACCGTCCGCATCGAATGCCTGCACGCGACGGATACCCCCGTAGCGGTGATCCCCCTCGTGGACGGTGCGGATCTCCAGCGTGAGTTTTCCGAAAGTGACCGGCTCCTCGAGCTCGAACCCGAAATCGTCCTGTGCGTTGGGCAGTTCGGCCGTCAGAATCTCCTCGCCGTCGGCAAGGAAAGCGATATCGCGGGGACGGGTCGTGCGGCGGTCGGTGGTTATGGAAAGACGGTCAACGGTGAGTGGCTCACCGGGAACGATAAAATCCAGGCGGGCATCTGCCATCGGATCAATGATGGCAAAGGTATTCCTGCCATCCAGCATGAGCGTATAGGGATGGCTGGAATTGGGGTACAGGTCCGAGGTCACGATCTCGGCCTGGCGGCGTCCCGGCGGCTTCTCTTCAAGCACATACTCCCCCGGCGAATCGAACGCCGAAGCGGCCAGGGTGTTGGCTATCGCAAAGCGTCCCGCCGGATCGCGATCCAGCGCCTCGGTATGGATGGTATGGGTCTCCGGGTCGTAGCCGGTGATGCGGCGCCAGCGGACGTCATTGCCCGTCACGAAAACGCAGGCCAGGGCGCCGACAAGCTGCTCCCCACCGATCCCGCCAAGTCGCGAATCGGTAATGGAGGTATGGGTCATCTCCCCGTCGGCCTCGAGGTAATCCGTGCCAACGCGATCGCGGTAAAACTCGTCCTCCGGGTTCGGGTACTGGGACGGGTAAAGCATGCGACCGGCCTGCACAAGGCCCAGAGAGGTCGGTGACAGATCATCTTCGGGCTCCACTTCGGTGACGTAAATGCTTTCGTAGTCCGGGTGGCCGCCGGCCTCCTCCGCCGAGGCGCAGCGCCGCCAGCCGGTGAGGGGCTCGCTTCCGTCGAGTATGGCCCGGCCCTCGCCGAACGTGCCTTCGGTGTTGCCGTCGTAGGTGATCGGAGCATCGGGCTCCCCCGCCCACCCGATCTCGAGCACGCCGCGGTAGGCAACCCCGCCCTTGAAAATCACGGTGTCGCCCGGCTGCAGCGCGACTCCGGCCGCCTCTCCCTCCGCCTGCGGATCGCCCGGCGCACGACGGAAAGCCTGCTCCGGCGACGTGCCAGCAGCCGCGTCGTCGCCACCCTCAAAGTCCACGTAGTAGGTCGTTGCCGCCCGGGCCGTTGCCGCCGGGCCGCAAAGGAACAAGGAAAAAGCCGTCAACGCACAGGCTGAAAGCGTCCACCGCGAAAATGGTAAGCACAACATGCTGATGACCTCGGGTTAAATGATGATGCGAAGATTTGCACCTCTTCAGTGAACCACACCGGCTGACAGCGAAACGATGGCGCTATCGATCATTGATGCGCAGTTGCACTGTCTGAACGGGGTTCACCGAGGATTTGACTGCCTGATATTTAATCTATCAAATGGAAAAGCTCCAGTCAAACTCCGCGCTGCCGGTTGGCGCAGCCAACGTGCGGTTATTGATTCCTTGCCCCCGCACCAACCGTCCGGCGCTGGTTTATTGGAAAAAACTCAGATTGCTGAGGCTGAACGGTCAACGCCCCAGGGAGGTTCTTTACCACATTTTTGTCAGTATGCAAAATGACCCGATATGGCTAAGTATACGGTTTCATAAATACAGTGACAATGGATGCGAGGGGCACTGATGGTTTTCTTTCTCTGAACGGACGGAAGTATATTATCAATAAAGGCTGGCGGCGGCAAGCCGATGCTTGCATCTATGTCCGGATCGGCTTCCTGAAGGCGCTGGACCGGGAGAGAAAGACGACGGCGGCGCCTGGTTCGGTGGTGGGGACGGCGGTGGACCAGCCGGATCCGCCGCAAGTGATACCCGGGGGGGGGCCAGGGGGCTCCGGAGTCCGGAAAGAGTCGCGCGAATCCCGGGACGCTTGAAAGCGTCCACTACGAGCAGACGGGATGACATGCCGCATGGTCCCTGCTTTCCACTCCTCATTCTTCATTCCACATTCATTTCCAGGCCCGAAGGGCCGCCCGCAACAATAGCGCCGGGCAAACGGCAGTTGACCTGCCTGCTGCAGGCTGGCCCTGTGGGCAGCGCGTCCTCAGCGACACATCTGCACCACGGAGAACGCGTGAAAAAGCGGACTAACGGTCCATGCGCCGATATATTCTTATCCTTCCTTCACTGTGCACCGGTTCGTAAGGAACATCCATGATTATGCCGCCGCGGGGTGTTCTGCGGTCGGCTATGACGAATTCCGGCGGCGGCCTTGAGGGTTCCGGCCAGGCTTCCGGGGCGACATGACGGAGCAGCGGCCGGCCCGGACGCGCGTTGTTTCCGAACACGACCCACCAGTTGTAATCCCTGCTGGCATTGCAGCGCGGGACCATCAGGCCGACCTCGCAGGGATCTGCTTCCTTCAGAAACTCCACCGCCCGCTCCTGCGGAGTCTCTCCGCGGAGTTTCGGTTCTCGCGAACCAAAGCGGACGGACTCCGCGTCGCGGAGAAACAGCGGAGGCCTGGTTGTGCTCCACAGAGGAATGTCCTCGTCCATCACCAGTGCCGGTATGGCGGCCATAAAAAACAGGACGACGGCACAGATTTGCGCTGCGGCAAGCATCCCACGCGGCAGGCGGCTTCTGAAAAAGACAACCGCTACGACCGGAACCGTCATAAGCATCCATGGCAGCTGCAGGCGCATGCCCCAGTACTGCCACTTCAAAAGCAGATTGAAAAGTACTGCCGCGAGAATGACGGCCAGCGCCCAGGCCGCCAGCAGGGAACGCGGCGTTTTTTTCGTTTTTACCAGTGGCAGGAAAACCAGGGCCGCGAGCGCAGCCATCAGGTGAAATGGGCTGTTGACATAAAAGCAGCTTATCTTCGGATGCAACCGGAAACGGAGACCACGGAATGTGGATTCAGGGTTGGCTTCCTGCTCGCCGATTTTCTCGCGGACCACGGTTTCGATTTTTGAATTCCATTCGTCGGAGGGAAGCCAGAAATGCATCGCTAAGTTGCGCACCGCGTTGGCGGACATGATATCGAGCCCGATCCGCTCATTGCGTGTCTCCACCGTATGCTCATTATCCAGAAAACCTCGTCCGCTGCGCCGGCATCGGTAGAAAAACGGGAGGTTGAACAAAAGCCCGGTGACGATAACGACCGCCAGGCATGCCGACAGACGCGCCACGGACTTCGGGTTGGCCCGGAAACTCAGAAGACCGTGGCCGCCGATTGCGGCGCCGATAGCAGCGCAATAGAAAAAGGCCGTCCCCTTGGTGAGCAACGCCAGGCCGAAAGCACTGCCGCACCACAACGCGGCCGTAGGCCCCGGCCGCCGGCAAACCTGCATTAAAAGCCAGGCGAATCCCAAAAGCAGAGCTGCCAATACCAGTTCGTTCTGCTGACAGTGGGATTGCGCGATGAGCATGGGAATCGAGGAGGAAACGGCAACGGCAAACCATTGGCCGGTGGCGCCGAGTCCGAGCCGGTACGAAATTTTTGCCACCAGCATCAACGACAGCAACATGCCCCCGTACTGCGGAACGATGGACAACAGGTCGGTGCCCGAAAGCAGTTGCAGGTGCAGCACCGCATAGCTCGACAGGGGCGCAAAAAAATTCTGGCGCTGATTGACGGTTGCGTAAAACCCCACATGTCCCTGGTTGATCCAGTGGGCAACCCGGGGCATGTGATAGGATATGGAGTCCGCGTCATACGGGTGCTGCAGGGCCGCCATGACAAAGGTCAGAAGTATGATAACCAGCGTCAGGGTTGCGAATGCGACCGACCGTCCGGACATGTCCGTTAGCGACGTGAGGCCCTGGAATTTCCGGACAACCCTCTTGAAATTGCCGGGGCGGGTGACAAGGAAAGCCAGCGCGGCCAGCGACAACAGGTTGATGAACAGCCACAACAGGAATACGGGGCGGAGGGCAAGCGCGTTGAAAAAGGACAACATTTCCGTGGAAACGGCCTTCACGACCAGGACGGCCAATGCCGCTTTCAGGATGGACTCCTGCAGTCCGATGCCTTTCCGGCAAAGCAGAGAAATGGCTGTAAGAAGAAACGCACCAAAAATCAGGATTGCAGCCATATGGATGGGCTCCATTCATTTTCGCTTCATTATCCGGGTCGAGATGCTTCCGCCCACACGCCATCTGCATTCCGAACCTGCTCGCCAAACCGACGGCAAATCAATCACGCTCCCGCACGGGCACGAGCCTGATCTCATCCAGGTTCAGCCCTCGTCCTCCCAGGCTGTTGAGGCGGAGCACGTTCCTCCCTTCCCGCAGTTCCACCGGCGCCCGAAGCGTCGCCTCTCCGGTCACCCGCCAGCCCGGCGTGCGGTCCAGCACGAAATGCTCCAGATGCTCGACCGTCTCTCCGTTGATCAGGAACTCGCGCGGGGAGTTCATCAACGTCGCGTAGCGCAGCACCACCTTGTATTTGCCCGCCCCGGCATCCTCGACCGTCCACTCCAGCCAGTGCCCGGCAACATTCCACAGAAAAATCAACCCGTGGCGGGGAGCGGAAAAGACCTCGACGGATTCGTCCCCCGGAGCGCTTTCGCTGCTGAAATCGCCGGCCGAAACAACGATCTCTTCCTCGCCGTCGATCTGCCGGAGACGGATCTCGTCCAGGTTGCAACCGCGTCCGCCCAGGCTGGTCAGGAGGATCTGGTTCTCGCCGGCAGCCAGCCGCACCGGAGATTCGATCCCGAACTCCCTGAAATCCGACCAGCCGCCCGTCACGGGCAGCGTCACCTCCTCCACCACCCTGCCGCCGGCCTCGATGCGTCGCGGTGCGTCGAAATCGGCGGCGTAGCGCAGCGTCATGGCATATTCGCCCCCGGCCACCGCCTCCACCGTGTAACCGAGACGGTGCCCTTCGACGTTCCAGCCGCGCACGAAGTTCTCGCGAGCCTGTCCGTCAAGATCCATAAACTCAACTTCCCCACCGCCTTCTGCGGTGAAGTCCCTGGCAGGGATCGCGATGGGTTCGGCGCCTTCGATACGGCTGTAGGCGTCGATCGGCGCCGGCGGCTCGGCGGCCGCACCGGTGGGAATGGGTTCCCTCCCTGCGAGTTCACCCTCCCCATACCGCCGCTCGTACGGGCCGATATCGATCGCCTCGCCGTAGATGCGCGGCCCGCCCCCGAAGTCCGCATCGAAATCAAAATCCGGGAACGTCTCACGCGGGTAATATCGGCTGACGTCGGTGCCCATATCCACGGTCGGCCCCGCGGGCAGCGGGCTGAAATCGTATGCTGCGGGGTTCCTGACCGCCTGCGAGGCCTCCTCCACGAAAAACTCTCCCTCACGGAGGCTGAACTGCTTGCCGATATAAAGGTTGTGCGACAGATCGTGGCTGTCGTCGAGCGGATACCCCCCGATTCCGCCAATGATGTTGTTCTTTATCACGAAATCGCGTGCATTGCCGTGGTTGACAAAAAGCGCATCCTCCCCCCCGATGTAGTTGTTCAAAAAATAATACTCCCGCGCTGTCCTGCCCGGCCAGAGGCCGACGGACGTGCCGTCGGTACTGAAAATGTTTTGGATAATGTAGATCCGCCTCGCATTTTGCAATGTCAGCGGATGGCCGGAGCGGTATACGCGGTTGCGTGCAACAAGAACATCGCTGGTATCAATGGACACCCCGTAGATTGTCAGGGCATTGCTGTGTACACCCCGGGAATCGGTCACCGTGTTCCCCACCATCCGCCCGAACCGGACATCAAAAAAAATCATGGGCGACCGGCCGGTCATGTGGATCCTGTTGCCGCGATACGCCACGCGTTCCCCCCCGTGCGTGCGCAGAGACGTCGCACGCTGACAGTGTCGGATACTGTTGTCTTCGATTACGAGATCTTCCGCGTTGAGAAAACTCATTACATTGACGCGCCCGGTGCCACGGATTCGGGCTATCTCGTTGTCGCGTATCGTAATCCCTTCCACGTCGCTGCCCCCAATGGCGGTGCGGTAGTGGCGGATATCGAACCCCTGAATCGTAACATGGGATATTGCGCGGTCAAAATCTATCGCCGTCCCCCGCACGTTGTAGCTCAACCGGCTCCCCGAAGGGTCCCGATCTTCCAGGGGCCAGACATAGAGGATGTGATCCCCGTCTTCCGACTCGCGGAGCACATACTGCCCCTCCCCGTCCAGGACCTTCCCGTGCAGCGAGTTGGCAATCGAATACAACCCGGTAGGGTCGCCGCCGACGCGGGTCCGGTCGTAGGTTATGGTATGCGTAGCAGCGTCCCAGGCGGTAATGGGCCGGTAATCGACGCGGTTACCCGCCGTGCGCAGGTAGACCAACGCGCCGATCAGGTGAGCGTCACCGAACTCTGCTAGCCGTGCGTCACTGAGCCGGGTGCGGGTCGGTTGCTCCGGAGCCCGGAGATAGCTGCTCGGATCGCAGTCATAGAAAGGATCTTCCGGGTTGGGATACTGCGCCACATGAAGCAATCTGTTGTCCTGCACGATTCCTGCGCTCTGCGCGTCCAGGCCCGGCCTGTGCGGTATGCGCGCCCTGTAGATGCGGGCGTAGTTGGGGTTGCCGCCGGCTTCAGCGGCCGAACGGAGCCTCCGCCAGCCGGTGAGGGGCTCGCTGCCCTCCAGTACAGCCCGGCCCTCGCCGAACGTGCCTTCGGTGTTGCCGTCGTAGGTGATCGGGGCATCGGACTCCCCCGCCCACCCGATCTCGAGCACGCCGCGGTAGGCAACGCCGCCCTTGAATATCACGGTGTCGCCCGGCTGCAGCGCGACTCCGGCCGCCTCTCCCTCCGCCTGCGGATCGCCCGGCGCACGACGGAACGCCTGCTCCGGCGACGTGCCAGCAGCCGCGTCGTCGCCACCCTCAAAGTCCACGTAGTAGGTCGTTGCCGCCCGGGCCGTTGCAGCCGGACCGCAAAGGAGCAAGAAAAAAGCCGTCAACGCACACGCTGAAACCGTCCACCGCGAAAATGGCAAGCGCAACATGGTGATGACCTCGGTTAAATGATGATGCGAAGATTTGCGTCTCTTCAGTAAACCACGCCGGCCACGGCACGGCACTTATTCCATCGTCCGGGTTTTTTCGAACATTCCCTCCTCATCGGCCTTTTCCATCGGATCCATCGCGGAACCGAGATTACGCCGCGCGTTCCAGTCCGCCTCGTTCATGTCGGCGCCCATCAGCAGGTCCGGCTCGCCCACGGTCCGGGGGTCAACGGGATAGCCGGAGGCGTTGAAAAAGTCCCGCGCCGGCCTGGCGACGCCGTTCTGCATCCAATGGTCCGAAAGGCTCATTTGCGCCTCATTCGACGGCATAAAAGACGGATTCCGACCCCGGGCAATCTGGAAACGTTCCCGGTAAGACGGTTCCCTTTCCATAGTTTCGATCCTTACCCGTCGGGGAGGAAAAGAACAGCCGGCGCCCCGGTAATAAAGCCGTATCCGGTCTTCGGGCTCGGATTCTTCAAGGTCGACCACCACCATGTACCAGGCGAGCTCTTCACTCTCGACCGGCTCAAAGTCAACGGCCCCTCTCGCCTGTCCGCCGAATCCTCTGAGCACGACCCGGACAACTCCGTTTTCGCGGACAGAAAGAGAAGATCGGTGACTCGATGAGAAAATCGAGTAGTTTTGTGAAGGGTCGGAGTACGCTCCCCACCATGCCACCGTCATGCGGCTGCTTTGGGAGGTACTCAATATGCCGGAGCCCACGGACTGAATATTGCCCCTGTTTTCGTAAATGCGCGGGCGGTAGCTTTGCGCTTCGTATTCCGCCAACGCCGGGCCCGTTGCCGTGAACGTTACCGTCCCTTCGGCGTTGGTTGCCGTTATCTCACAGGACGGAATTCTGCCCGCATCGCCGATTCCGGGCGTGAAAACGGCCCCGTCAGCGCCCTCCACCTCTTCACCGTCAAGCTTCCAACGGTATTCGAATGCCGGCGCCGGAAATCCCTCGACCCTGCCGACGGCAACCCGTATGGGGCGCCTCTCGCTGAAAAAGCCCTCCAGCGCCGGCTCGTCGGTAAAGACCGGCATTCCCGGTTCGACCTGCTCCGCGGTTTGCACCACGCCCGCCGCCCACGCATCGCCTCCGAACGTCCAGTTGCGCGACCAGGCGCCCGCACCGATTGTGTTGTGATAACGGATGGCAACGGCGTAGTTTGTGTTTTCTTCGAGGCCGCCATATTCGGTGGGACTGATGATAAAGCGTCCGTCGGCATCCCATTCGACATCTTCCACCACTGCCCAGTCGCCGGCCGGCTCCAGGGTCCCCTCTTCGTCAGTTGCGAGCTTTCGGTAGCGGATATCGATCTGCGAGACGGGCTTGCCGTGACCGACAGGTGGTGTTTTCGGAGTAACGATCAGCGCGGTTCCAGCGTCCTCCAGCCCGGGTGGTTCGGGTCTTTCGGGTTTTGTGGCCACGAACTCCGGCGGCATGGCCGGGCGCACTTCGCGGAAAAAATCGTAGTCGCCCGGCGCGGGGTTGTTGCCCGAAACCTGGTAGCCGTCGGCGGTTCCGATGCCGGGCCAGCCGGCCTCCACCAGGGCATTCCAGCGATCGTTGTACCTGACAACTCCATCACCGTCGTAGATATCATCCGCACCGTCGAACAGGTGGATGGCGGTTACGCCGATGAACTGCGAGGTATGGCCGATCCGGCGATAAGCCGCGGTAAACGGCGTTCTTCCCAGAGCGTTCCTCGAACGCGCCCCCTGCCAGTCCCCCATCCCTTCCATCCCCGCCATGGGACCGGGTTCCGTCCCGTCATCGGTAAGGACGATCATATCCTCGTCGATAACGCCGTAACTCGAAGTATCCTGCCAGCGGAATCGGATGGCCAGGGCGTCTTCTATCCACCCTGTGTCCGGCAGCATGAGCGCCGAGAGCACGCTCGGGGCGCGGCGACCGATATCCCAGCGTTTATGCAGGGCGCTTCGTCCGGGATCCCGTTCCTCCTGGTAGTAAACAGCCGGTATCTGGTCGATGCCGAGCTGAATCATGCCGACCATAACGTCCCGCTTTGTCTCCCTGCCGGCTTCCGTGACCAGGCTCCGGAGCAGCGTGCCGATCTGTCGTCCTATTGCCCGGCGGTAAATGCCATGAACCTCACGCGGCACAATATTGCGGGAACGGTTGCCCCAGGGATCAAAAACCTGCCAGAGACCGAGCGCCTGTTTGGAAAGCGCCGGCCAGTCGATATGTTCCAGGCTGACAGATTCCAGGTCGATGGCGGGAACGCGGTTCCAGTCGATATTGTCCTCGGTCCATGTCTTCGGGATATCCTTGAATTCTCCCCCGAGCGGCGGGCGAAAAGCGCCCTCGGGTGGCGGAGCGGAAACAACCGTCAGGCTGACGAAACGCTCAATGGTGCTGCGCGCGTTGTCCGGCAGTGTGTCCCTGCGGCTGACGGCTTTGACAAGCGTTTCGCCGGGCTGCGCCCCGTATGCCTCGCCGGTCTTGCCGGGGTCGATATTCCTGTCGTCGTCGTACGAAGCATAAACATTCGCACCGCGAACGCCCGTAAAGCTGTCCCAGCCGTTGATTGCGCCGACGGGATTGACGACGGTACCGTTTATGATACGGTCTTCGATGACATCACCGCTTCTCGTCTTGCTCGCAATGTCCTCACATAACGGCAGTATCTCCTTCACTGCGACTCCTTCGGGAGCAACGACAAACCAGTCGCCGTTGCAGTAGCGCCCCACCGGATATTCGCCGTCGAATATGAAGGTTACGCCCGCGCGGATAACACGGTCACGC
>PUMZ01000145.1 GCA_003551565.1 Candidatus Brocadiaceae bacterium
CTACTCCGATCTCCTGGACCGGGTCCGGGCGCTCAACCCCGATGCGGCGCCCCGGGCCTACGAGCGGCATCTTGAGCGGGCGGAGGCGCTCAGGGATGCCTCCCGGTGGCGTGAACTCGACGAGAGGCTGGGCAAAGCGCTGACGAACGAGCTGAAACTCCGCAGGCGTATTCTGCAACCACCGCGCACATGGGTGCCTCATGTGGACAATCCCCCGCCGCTGGAAGGCGGGCTCGATGCCTGGCCGGGGGAGGCCGTGGATATCGAAGCGGGGGAAGAATATCTGGCCACCCATATGTTCTTCCCCACCTCGTGGGAAGGCCTGTCAGACCTTTCGGCCCGTTTACGTCTGGCGCACGACGGTGCGCACCTGTACATGGGAATCCATGTCCGCGACGACCGGCTGACCGGCAACGACGGTCTGACACTGTTCTTTTCCCCCGAACGTTACCGCCAATGGGAGCCGCAAAACCTGCCATATGAAGTGCGGATCCCTGTGAACCTGCCACTGGAAAATGATGAAGTCACCACCGAATCCCGCTCCCACGGGCTGAACGCAACGGCCCGGCGCACCCCGGACGGCTACATTGTTACGGCTGTCTTCGGGCTCGAAGAGATGGGATTGGAGCCCGGAAGAACAATCGGTTGGTCCGTGCACATCAGTGACGATGACGGCACGCCGGACCTTGCAAGCGGCGCATGGGCACGCAAGCAGGCCATGGTCATTCCACACAGTCCCACATTCACCTACTGGAGCGATGCCCGCACCTGCGGCGAGCTGATGCTGGAGTGAAAGTGATTGTGATATCGCGTTGTTGTTTCAGGTTTGTGGAATTCGCAGGGCCATCCGCTCGATGAAACAGCGAACGGTCGATTCCGCCGTCATGCCGGCACAGGAAGCCTCGCTGATCCATGGCCCTCTGTACCCCGCTTCGCGGATCGCCGTCAGCACCGGAGGCCAGTCGATCGTGCCGTCGCCCGGCAGCGCGTGTGCATCGCGTTCCCCCCCGTTGTCATGCAGGTGCACGGTGAGGATCCGGCCGTCCAGCACACGGGCAAAGGCCACCGGATCGCCGCCGACATTGAGGTGCCCCGTATCCAAACACACTCCCGCACGTGCCGGGTCGAAGCCATCGAGAATGGCACGCATTTCTTCGGCCCGCCCGCCGACGGAGTTACCGCCCATCGTCTCCATGGCCACGGCAACGCTTGCGGGCAATTCCTCCACGGCACGCGCCAGTCCCCCGCGTATCCAGGCAATCTCGCGGTCCCGTTTCAGGCTCCGGACATCACGGCCGGGGTGAACCACCAGAATGCCCGCGCCCAGCCGCGCAGCCACAATGCCGGCCCGGATCAGCCGGCGAACGGCATCGGCACGCGTTTCGGGATCGTCCATAGCAAGCCCGCAAAACGGTGCATGAAAAGCCCATACTTTCAGTGGCAATTCCTCCACGGCCGCCGAAAGCTCGTCGATACGCCCGCCGTCATAAATGCACAGGTGCTGCTCCTGCAGCGCCGCTATCTCGACACAGGCAATGCCCGTCGCCGCCAACCGGCGCAGCTTGCCGGCCGTAAGCGAACTGCGGTGGCCGAACACACTCGTACAGGCGCCAAACAATCCGGCGTTCCGTCTTTCCGGAACCCGAACCGTTCCTTTGGGGTTCTTTTGTCGTTGCATTCTCCTTATTTATTTTCCCCGGTTTCGTGGGTTCCGGATTAACCGGTGTTTCCGTTTTGCGTTTCCGTATCATCCCGGACGTCCCCGTCAGGATGCCCATCGATGATGTTATCCTCGGCGATCCGGAAGTCCGACACCCCCGGCGTGAGCCAGATACCGATGCGCTGCCGGGCCTCCTGAGGCGGGCGGGTCTCGCGGATGGTGTTGCCTTCGACCGCCAGCCCGTAATTGACCTTGCAGACGTGGATCCCGCAGCCGATCGCTTCGTCCGCCGGCAACTTCGCCTTGACCTCTGCAAGCTCGTCATCTGCAGAACCGTTGTTCTCTATCGTATTCCCCCTCACCGTGCATCTGTGCGGGCCGTTGGCTTCCGTCTTCTCACGGAAACAGATACCGTACTTGGCGTTCTCGTGGATGCGGTTGCGCGCGATCAGGCTGTCGCCGTCCTTGTGCCCGATCGAAATGCCGCTGCGCAACATGCCCCAGCCGTTGCGGTAGATGTGGTTGTCGGTAAACTCGCTGTGATGAATTCCCCAGCAAACATAAAGGCCGTCGGAGTAATTGTCGTGGATGCTGCAGCGGCGAACCGCCGAAAAGGCGCTGTGGCTGCCGGGATGGATGCCGTAATAGCCGTTGTGCGCGGTCTCACAATCCTCCACCACCGTGCGTTCGCTGGTCTTTCCGAAGCAGATGCCGTCGCCCGGGCTGTTCACCACATTAAGGTGCCGCACGGTGGAATCCGGAGAGCGGAACAGGTAGACGGCGGCCGAGCGCGCCTGCCCCAGCGCCCCGTCGGGATCCTCCACCCTTGCGTCCACGCGCAATCCCTCGATGTGAACGCACGGACTCTCGTATGCCACAATCATCGGAAAGTGATTGTAAACGCGTCCCCCTTCTTCGGCGAGGCGGTCGCTGGTTATATACTGATCCATCTGCAGGTTTCCTTCATCATCGATTGCAAGCAGAAGAAACGGCGTGCTTGCATTCAGCCACCCGGACCGCCGGTCTTTCAGCGCAAGCCCCATCCCGGGTGCGAATCGCTCCGGATGTGCCGGCGTGACCTGGAGCTGACCCACATCGCCGTCCACGGCCAGGTCGCTGTAGACGAGGGGGCCGCTCCGCCTCAACAGCGTGCTCTCGCCTTCTCCTATCAGGGAGACATTCTCGCGCATGCGCACGCTGTCGATCAGAAAGTATTCCCCGGCCCTCAGCCGTACGGTTCCTCCGCCTCGGAACGCAAGGGCGTCGATGGCAAGCTGGATCGCGCGTCCTGTCGTACCGCAAACATCGGCTTTCGCCGAAGGACCGACGGTAATCTCCTTCAATTCCCGCGCACTCCGGTTCGGACGCCGTGCTTCGTTGAACGGCGTGGACGAAGCTATAGACATGAAGATATCTCCGTTAACCAGTTAAGGTGAAACTCGCCTGCAAATCCTTCATTGAAGCGCTGAACGCCTCCTCAGTTTCCGTTAAGCGCCCGTGCAACCTCGCCGGCCAGGTCGTAGAGCTGCACGGTGCGATCGAACCATCCCGACTGGACAAACCACTCATGGCCGACCCCGTCTTTCTGGTGCGGTGGCAGGTCGGCGTGTCCTTCTTCTTCCATAAAAGCCTCGTCGCGTCCGGCGCACCGCCAGGCGGCGCGCTGCCTGGCATCGAGCAGCTCCCATGCCCGGGAGATCACCTCCTCGTCGAGCTCCGCTTCGCGATCGAGAAGGGCTTTTTCGATAACGACGCGGGCCTCGGCTTCCTGCATTCCTTCGAGCAGGTAGAAGTAGCGGGAGGTCGGCTGCGGTCCGTCCGGGCCGGGCGCCAGTATGCTGGCCTGGATGTCAAGATTGCGCCAGAGACTCTGCGGGTATAGATTGGAGATGGTACCGCTCCGCCGGCCGCGCGAATCGCGCAGCACCCACCAGAAATCCATGCCGACCCTTCCGATGCCCCGCTGGTTCCCGCTCAGGTTCATCTCCATCACCGTGCGCATGCGGCCGGGATAGAACCCGTTGAAACCGCGCATCCGGTAGTGTGCCAGCGATATCTGCTCGCGTCGCCAGCCGAACATCCGATCCGGATCCGCAGGGTTGCGGTAGTCCAGGTCCCATACGATGGATTCAAAACCTATACCGGCCGCGCCGCGCACCGTACCGCCGCGCCGCCGGTACGCGCTCCAGTGTGCGTGCGAGGCCCAGGGAAGCCCACCGCTGATCTCCGCCAGCGCCTCAACCTCTTCAGCGGTCGGCCACGAATCGGTCAGCATGCCCAGCATCATGGCATCCTCCAGGCCCCGATCCGCCATGCGCCGGCGAAGCTGTTCGAAAAGGCGGCTCCAGTGCGCTTTGTACTCCTGCCCGGTATAAGGCGGCATTGGCGCCGCCGTAAGCTCGCCGTCATGATCGACACTGACCACAGGCCCCATCCCGTGTTCTCCCTGGAGCTCGCGCAGGAGCCTGCCCCGCTCGTAGAGTTCGATGAAATAGCTGTTCTCGCGCTGCCGAGGGGTGAGCCCTTCCCACCACTCGTCGGTCCAGCGGTCTTCGGCCGAGGACTGGTAGACATCCCAGACGTTGAACACCACGGCCGATGGCCTGAGCGAGTTTTCCTGGGCAACGTCGAGGTACCTCTCCAGCACCGTGAAATCAAAGCTGTACCCCCCCTCTCCGTCGGGAATCCAGCGCACCATCGACTGTTCGTTGCCCAGGTTGGTGTTGCAGATCAGCGGAACGTACAGCGTGCGATCGGCCAGGGGACGGGACAACCCGAACGTCCGGGCCACCAGCGCCCAGTGCTCATCCGACCTCAGCTCAAGCCCGTATTCCTTCGCCAAAGTGTCCGGCGACTGAACAAGGTCGTTCCAGGCATGGAACCCTTCCGGCTCCGGCAGCGTCCAGTCGGCAACCAGCAAGGCGATCGGAACCCGGGCGAGAACCTCCCCACCTGCCTCGACGGTCAGACTCCCAATGTAGCGGCCGGGGGCGGCGTCGCGCGGCACCTGCACGGTGCACCAAATCGCAACGAAATGGCTGTCATCCGGCGCGTTATCGAGCAGAATATCGAACCCGTGCGGACGGAGCCAGCCGCGGGACATGTCGCGCCACGGCACACCATAATAGATTTCCGCCCGTTCGGACGGTATCGTCCCATGCTCGCCTTCAAGGTCGCCGACCGATGCTCCGACCCCCTGCAAATGCCCCGTTCCGCCCACCATCACCTTGCCGGAGGCCCGGCCGTTGCGCGGGGCCGCCAGCATTACGGGCCCGGGGTCCGGAGGCAGGCTGTCCGGAACCTCCCCCCGCTCCAATGCAAGAGGGTCGAGGTTCCAGACGTGAAGCCGGGCATTTTCATCGGCCCGCAACGCGGGGCCGCCCAACAGTGCCGCAAGCATCGCCGAAGCACAGAACAGAGCCCTCAAACACCTCCTCGTTCGCTGCATCACGCTCACGTTCTTTTTCATATCTCCTCCCGATGAATCCGTTCCATGCAATGAAAAATCAGGCATCCGCCAATTCCATCCCACGCGTCATTCGACCGGGATGAACTTCAGCTCGTCGAGATTGAGTCCGAACCCGCCGAGGCTGGTCATGCGGATCACATTATAGCCCTCCTCGAGCCGCACCGGTACGGCAAGCGTCGCCGCCCGGCAATGCCGCCAGCCCGCGGTGCGCTCCAGCACGAAAGACTCCAGTCCTTCAACAGGTTCGCCGTTGATCTCCAGGCGGCGGGGCGAGGTGCTCAGGGTGGCATAGTGCAGCTGCACCCTGTAAAGACCCGCCTCGGCGTCCTCCACCTCCCATTCGAGCCAGTGGCCTTCATCGTTCCATCCCCGGAAAAGGCCGTGGCGGGGAGCCGGCACGACTTCCACCGCGTTATCGGCGCCGCCCTCGGCGGTGAACGATCCGGCACTGATGACGAGATCCGGCTCCGGGCCCCGGAGCCGGATCTCGTCCACGTTCAGCCCCCTTCCGCCGTGGCTGGTCAAGCGCAAAACATTTTCTCCCTCGCTCAGGACCACTTCCGACGGCAGGGTCACCGATCGGAAATTCGCCCATCCGCCGGTCTCCGCGAACGTGAAGGATTCCAGCCCTTCGACGACGTCCCCGTTGACGGCCACTTTCCGGTCGGTATCGAACTGGCAGGTATAGCGCACGGACATCTCGTATTGCCCGGCTTCGGCCTCTTCGATCGTCCACTCCAGCCAGTGCCCTTCCTCGTTCCAGTGCCGCAAAAAATCCCCGGTGGCCTGACGTTCAGGCTCCACAATCCCCACCTCTCCGCCGCCTTCGCCGATAAAGTCCAGTGCCTTGATCACGATCGGTTCGGCATCCGGAACGGGCTCGTAGGAGTCGATCGGCCGCTCCGGCAGGGCGGCGGCGCCGGTGGGTATGGGGGCGCGGTCTTCGAGTGCGCCTTCGGGGTAGACAACCTCGAACGGCCCGATGTCGATCCGTTCCCCGTAGACCCGCGGGTTGCCGGCGAAATCCCGGTCGAAGTCAAAATCAGGGAACTTATCGCGCGGATAATAGTCGCTGACATCCGTGCCCATGTCCACCGCCGGACCGTCATGGATCGGTTCAAACTGATAGTTCTCCGGGTCAATGAAAATGTCCTCCATCTCCGCTACGATGAACTCGCCCTCGTGCAGGTGCGTTTGCGGCGAGAGGTAGAGATTGTGCGATAACTCATGGGTTTCATCCAGCGGATATCCCCCCATGCCGGTAATAATGTTGTTTTTTATCACCATATCGCGGGCATCGCGGTGGCCCATGAAAAACGCTCCGTCAGAGACTCCGATGAAGTTGTTGAGAAATACGTGCCCGCGGTGGCCCCTGCCGTCCCACACGCCGATCGTGCTGCCGCCGGAGCTGGTGAAAATGTTCCCGATCACGTAGACGCGCTCCGCATCGTTCAGGGTCAGGCCGATATTCGAACGGTGTGCTGTGTTGTGGGCCACCAGTATGTCGCTGATGTTCACGTAGATTGTGAACGGATTGCTGTGAATACCCCGGCAGTCAAGTACCGTATTGCCCACCATCCGGCTGTGCTGAATGTCATAGAAACGCAGGGGCGAACGTCCCACGCGCCGGACCAGGTTGTCGCGGTAGGTGATGTTCCGACCGATACGGGTCTGGATCGCATTGGAGCGGTGCCCCTCCTCGATCGTGTTGTTTTCCACCACCAGGTCTTCGGCGGTGACGAAATGGATCGCGTTACCGCCCCGGAAACGGACGATTTCGTTGTCCCGGATCACCACGTGCCGGATGTTGCGCCCATCGATCGCCCGGCGGTGGTGCTGCATGCGGAACCCCTGTATGGTGACATGGGCGGTCCCGTCCGTCCCGAAATCGAAAGCTTTCTCACGCGCGTTGGCTGTCATGGCGGCATCGTTCGGATCTTCGTTGTCCCACGGCCAGGCATAAAGACGGTGCAAACCGTCGGGATCCGGTTCTTCGATGAAGACGTACTCGCCCGGCCTGCTGAGCACCAGGCCGCTGAGCGAGTTGGTGATCGAGAACGGTCCGACGGGCTGGCGCCGGCTCCGCTCGAACGTCACGGTCCGGCTGTCTTCGTCCCAGTCCTCGGCACGCTGGTAGGCGAGAAAGTTTTGTTCCGTCCTGAGCAGAACATAGGCGCCGTACAGGTTGTCGCCGATATCGGCCAGGCGGGGATCCTGCAGGCTCTGATGCGTCAGTTCTCCCCGGGCCTGCAGGAAAGTGCCGGTAGCGCAGCAGTAGAACGGGTCCTCGGGGTTGGGGTACTGAGCCGGAAAGAGCATCCGTTCGCCCTGGACCAGCCCGATGGCGTAGGCCTCCATTCCTCCGGCGGCAGGAACCCGGGCCATATAGATGTTTTCCCATTCGGGGTTGCCGCCGGCTTCTTCGGCCGAGGCGCACCGGCGCCAGCCGGTGACCGGATCGCCGCCGTCGAGGATGGCCGCTCCTTCCCCGAACTCTCCATCCCGATTCCCGTCATACACGATTGGCGCTCCGTCCTCGCCCGACCACTGCACGAGGATGCTCCCGCGGTAGCGGACCCCGCCTTTAAAGATGATGCGGTCGCCCGGCCTGAGCTCGATCCCGGCCGCCTCCTCCTCCGCCTGCGGATCGCCCGGCGCATGGCGAAACGCGAGTGCGGGCGCTGTGCCCGCCGCCCCGTCGTCGCCTTCCTCGTAATCCACGTAGAAGGTGCGGCCCTGGTCCGCCCATGCCGTCGCAGACGGAAACACTGCAGACGCAAACAACATCACTGCCATAAGACCAACGGGAACAACCTTCAGTATGTCGTTCATTGTATAATATCTCCGAATGAAAGAAAGCCTTCGCTTGTTCACTCTTCGTCCCGGTATTGGAAAGCTCCCATATCGGGCGACTGCCCGTGCGGCCGGGCATTCCCGCTGAAGTCGTCCTGCACCTCCTCAAGCTCAAGACCGGCCCCCACCGCCGGGCTGTCCGGGCGGAGCCGAAAGTCGCGGTTCGCCGGATCCACAAATATCCGCTCCAGGTCGGGCTCGTAACGTTCGCCTTCGGCGAGTTCCCGGTCCTGCTGGTTCGGCCCCCATCGCGTGTAAAGGTTGTGTTCATACAGGGCAGGAAGGTTTCCTGACAGGCCGTCGATGATATTGTTGCGGAAGACCAGATCCTCGGGGCCGCGGTTGTTGCTGAACACCCCGGCCTCCCAGTTCGAATCTTCCGGCGCGTTCACGATCGTATTGTTCAAAAAACGCACGTTGCGGAACGGAGTCGCGGTCCATATCCCGACCGGCACGCTGCGCCCGCCCCCGTCGAGGATATTATTGCGTATAACAATATTCTCGGCCTCCTGTATGGTCAGGCTGTTGTTTCCTCCCCAGACCTCGTTCCTCTCGATCACCATGTCACGGCAGCCCAGATAAAATGTCAGCCCGTTGGCATGTGTCCCGAGGTGTCCGTACAGCACGTTTCCTCCGCAGACTCCCCCGTCGATATTGTAGTGACCCAGCCCCGTCGAGCCGTTGCGCCTCAGGTGGCAGTCGAGCGTCGAGATTCCACGACCGTTGCGGTGGAAGATGCCGCGCCCGCTGCAATGGTGCACATCGCAATTTTCCACGACCAGCTCAACGGCCCCCAGCGACTGAATGCCGATGCCGCCCACCAGAGTCACCTCGCAATCCTCGATACGCACCCCGTCCCCGCCATGCACCATGATACCGCTTGCCCTGTCGCCGCCCTGCCGCCGCACAGTCAATCCGCGGACGACGACATGCGAGGCGTCGCGCAACATGATGCCCTGCGTCTGCGCCGCGTATCCCACCCCCTCCGGCAATCCATCCTCCAGCCGGTCCGGCCGCAGGTGCACGCGCCATGCATCCCCACCATCAAGAGGCGTAACGCTGAATTCGCCGGGCCTTTCGATCAGGCGCGCGGAATTGAACAATGCATACCTGGTCTGCGGGTAGAGGCGCCCGCCGTAAAATCCGATATAGAGGCGGTGCGTGCCGGGATCAAACTTTTCCACCTCACGGTAAATGACAACGTTGTTTCCCCCGTGGAACCCGACAGTCATGCCGTCGTAGGCATGCGGATCGGTTGCAGTCAGCACGTCTTCATCCTCAATGATCATATGTATCGGCTGTCCGAGCACGTTCTCGCCGTCGGGTGTGAAAGCTGCGGCGCGCCGCAGCCGGGTCCAGCGCTGCGTGACTCCATCCTGGGTGGACAGCAGCCTGTATGTCAGTTTTCTGACGGTGACCGGTTCCGGAAGATCAAAACGCTGAAGGCTGCTGTCGTCGGGCGGCAGCTCCGCCCGCAGCAACCTCTCGCCGTCGCCGAGGACCTCGAATTCGCGGACATGCACCTGCGGCATCGACTGCAGGCCGACGGCGGTGATGGTGACGGATTCGTCCAGCTCGACCGAAAAGGCGCCGCCCTCGATCGGCTCGACAACCGTCGGGCTGCCGGCCAGCAGTCCGATAAGCGGTGTCTGCCTGTTGCCCCGCGAGCCTTCCTCAAAAAAAATGCGCCCCGGAAAACTGCTGGCCACACGCCGATCCACGCTGTAAAAATCGACCGTGCGGTTCTGGAAGAAAGGATCGGAAGGCTTCGGATCCTGGGCCACCGGCATCCGGCGGTCGGCGGCGGTCAGGTTGATGTTCCGCCAGTCCACGGGGCCGGGAATATCTGCATAAAAGATCCCGTCCCAGTCCGGGTTGCCGCCGGCATCTTCCGGTGATGTGCAGCGCCGCCAACCGGTGATCGGTTCACTGCCGTCAAGGATCGCACGACCCTCGCCGAAGGTTCCGTCCGTGTTTCCGTCGATCGTAATCAATCGTCCGGGCTCGCCCGACTGACTGACAACAAGGCGGCCCCGATAGACCACGCCGCCCCTGAATATCACGGTGTCGCCCGGCTGAAGTTCGACTTCGGCCACCGCGCCACCGGCCTGCGGGTCGCCGGGCGCATGGCGGAAGGCCTGCCCGGGCGAGGTGCCCGACGCCCCATCGTCGCCACCCTCAAAGTCCACGTAGTAGGTCGTGGCGGCCGGCGCCGTTGCCACAGGACCGCACAAAAACAATGAGAAAACCGCCGCGCATAACAAAGCCGACCATCTCATAATCTTTGGCTGCATCATATTCTTATCGCATCCTCCCATGATTTTCGGATATCTGAACCTGTTGCACAATGATTCCCCAACCCAGCCATTGTATTGGAGGACTGAGTGAGCAAGGAGGCTCGTTGTCCCGTTCTCCTTCAGTCGCTGCTGCAATTGCAATGAAATTACTCCATTCTCGGCGATAATGCAAATAGCCAACTGTAAAATTGCCGTCCAATCCTTACTGGTCGCCCGGCAACCCGTCCTCGTGGATGCGCACACGGTAGATGTTCTCCCAGTGGCGGTTGATCTGCCCGTGCACCGTCAGGCACAGCATGGCGTATTTTTTCGCATGCGACATAAGAGTTCTCCTTCATCATCAGCGACGCGGGCGCCTCACGCTTCGGCCTTCCCGCGGGCGACGGCCTGCCGGGGGCTGAACGGCTGCTCCCGACCCCGGGCCAGCAGCGCCCCGACCGCCGTGTAGTGGACTTCCAGAGCCTCGTCGAATGTCCAGTCGGCGGTGGCCGACTGCTCGAATGTGATGGCCAGGCCTCCGCTGGCCATGGTGCAGGCCGTGTTCAGGTTGATCCCGCCGCGCTGCCCGATCGGGTGGACCGGTCCCGGCCGCAGGCCCCGGGCGGCCAGAGCGTCGTGCACCCGCTGCTTGCTTTCATGGGCCCGGGCGACGTGCAGCGGATAG
>PUMZ01000188.1 GCA_003551565.1 Candidatus Brocadiaceae bacterium
GGCGAAGCAGTAGAACGCGAAGCTGTCGCCGGCCTCGCCGCTTATTTCGGCCGATGTATCGCTCACGCCGTCCTGCCAGAGCGTCCAGTCGCCGCCGTTCTTGCGTTTATATACATCATAAGATTTGATGCCGGATTCCGACTGTCCCGACCAGCTCACCTCGAACGTGGGGGGCGAGAACTGTGGCAGCGGGTTCACTTCGGCGTCGGGCATATCGGCGTCGATGGTGTTGACCCACGGCCCGTAGGGCGGCGCCGGGCCCCATTCGACCCCGGTTTCGGGATGGGGCATGAAATCGAACCGCACCCCGGCCTGGTTCTCGACGCGGTAGCCGGTCGGCAGGTCGTCTTTGAGCCTGACTCTGAACTCGACCCAGCCGAGTTCGTATTGTGTTTCCGGGTTGAACGGCGGCAGGAACCCGTCGTTCGGATCGGGCGGCGGCCACAGTCCGGTTTCCGGATCGACGGACTGGAAGTGCCAGAATATTTCGCCGGTCTCGGGGTCGAACTCGCCGCTGATATCGACGGCGATATTCATCTTCGGCCGGCATTCTACGCGCAGGCCTTCGATGCGCTGCAGTCCGCCCGGCAGCGGCTCGTCCCACGAGAGGAAGCCCACGCGCGTGAACTCGAAGGTCTCTAGATCGAACGCGTCGGGGTCGAGCTGGTCCCTGATCTCGGCGTCCACGGTCGGCACCGGAGCATCTTCTTCGTTCCAGAAGTCGATGCGGTAGGTGACCATGCGCCCGGGCCTGATGTAGCCGACGCGGTCTTCGTATTCTGTGCCCTCGGGGTCGTGGCCGTATGGGCCGAACTTGTCCTCGGGGGTGTAGGAGGTAGGGACGTTTGTTTCTCCATAATCCTCTTGTTTATTCTCGTCTTCGGGTTCTTCTATCTCGCAATCTTCAAGCAACCACAGCCGCTCTCTTTCGTATATATCATATTTCTCAGCATATATTTCTACTTTTTCATCATACTCCAGCAATAAATCACGTAGTCCTCCTTGCTTATTAATTATTCTTTGCAACTCAAAAAGTTCTTTCTGCATATCCAGCAAAGTATTAATCATTACAAGAGGCAAACTGTCAAGGTTGGCCCATTGCTTGATTGGTATAAGTATACACGACCCCTTAACCTTATATGAGTACTTTAATGTTTCCAAGCTAACATCGCGGGTAACATAAAACATTAATTGGACGGAACTATCAGCTTCACGATACTCCCAAATATCAATAGGCCACCACCACCGCCTGGACCCATATTCTACTTCTTCACCAAATTCACGATACAGGTCCTCTAAAACCCATTTTTGTTCATATAAGATATGTCTGGCTTTATGCATTTCATTTAGCCATTCACGCTCCGATTGGGCAAGACGGTAACCAATTAACTCTTTATGTAAATCCCAAATAACATGGTCAGGCCCGGCACAGATTGGAGGATACTTCGGGCGGGGAAAACTATCCCAGATAATAGGCAAATCCTCACCGATGATATCCTCTGCTTGGGGGACAAAATCCCAGTAAAAATCAAATGTTTCGGAAGTTAAGCTTAGCACTGCTTCCCATAAAGGACTCGAATCAGCAGCGGACAAAGCTTCCATATTTTCTTCTATATGTTGTGGCCCTAATAATGAGAAAGCCCCTGCCTTAAAATATTGGGAATCGTGATTTATCACAGAGGGAAGCGCACTTGACAAGTATTCTTCATCTGTAATCCGGGAAAGACTTCCTACTTTATCTTGTTTTATCTGGTGAGTCCCAGGCCATAAAGAACGAACCGCTGGAATTCCATATAACTTCAAAACTATTTCCGGTAATGTTACACCCTCACCATCATCAACCGTAATAAACGTGATTTCCACGGGCAAGTGACCTTCGTCCGCAACAAAAAGATCGTAAGTACCACCAGTAAGTTGGTCGATCTCGTAAGCGCCTGATTCCGAAGAAAATGCATATCCGGCTGGTAATCCCTCTGCATCGACCAACCTGAGAGATACATTGCTAACAGGTTTCCCGTCGATATCCTTAACGACTCCCTTCAGCACGGTATCAGAAGGCTTCAGTGAAACTTCTTTTTGCGTTTCCCCGACCTCGACTTCAATATTCCTCAGCACTTCCCGACGGTATCCCTCACGAAGAAAAATCAGATCATAAGTACCCAGAGGAAACATATCGATCTGCCAATGCCCCGACTCGTCTGAGACAGCCCCCCAGGCCGCTGACTCTAAATAGTCGCCTGCGATATAAACAAAGGTCCGTCCGATACTTTCGTCTGTCTCCCCATCGGATACGGTCCCGGAAATGGCAGCAGCAGGTCTCAGGGAGATAGAAATTTCCTGTGGTTCACCTTCTTCTACAATGACTTTCGTGTCGGCGAAACCAAATCCATCAGCCAAAATCCTCCAATGATACTCGCCTGGAACCAGGTAGTCGGCCTCAAATGTCCCGTTTTCGTCGGTGAGTAAAGAACCCACCTCGATGACATCGTCCCCCTGACCGGTCATAGTGACGGAAACCATAGCATCCGGGACCGGGTCACCGGTCTTCTGCTCGACCACCGTCCCGGAAATTTTCTGACTCCCGGCAACAAAATCGAGACCGGTAATAAACTCACCTTCCGAAACATCTACATCCTGTATAACAGGGAAAGTTGCCATACCCCCGGCAGCCGTGATGTCAAACGTACCCGGATTGGTGATATAAAAGCCGTAACGCCCCTGTGAATCCGTACGGGTGCTGCTGATAATTGAAGAATCGTGCAGCAGATAAACCGTGGCTTCAGTAAAAGGCGTGGAGCCATCGGGTTCAAACAACGTGCCCTGAATGCCGGAGACCACCGGCGCCGAGAGATTGACAACGATTTCTTCTCCGGCTGATACGTTCACCGCAGCGCCTCCTTCACCGGCGCCTCCGGTGCCCCTTACTTCAAGATGATATATTCCGGCCGGCAGCGATTCGAAAATATAACCGCCTTGCTCGTCAGTGAACACCGAGTCCATGTACATTCCATCCCGCCATGCCTGAACTTCGGCATCAACCAGGGGGTCGTCTGAAACCGAGCTAACGACTTCTCCCTCGATTCTCCCTATCGGCGTAAGCTCAAAATCGTACACGTCCCATACCATGACATCCAGCGGTTCACTGGTCAGCGTAGAAAATCCTTCTGCGAGGGCTTTAACAACGTATTCTTCCCGTCTGAGCGCGGAAAAGCTGTAAGTGCCATCATCGTAGGTCACATCAATAGCCGCTACTTCCCCCGCAGAATCGATTATCTTAATGGTGACTTCGCTCAAGACTTCTCCGTCGGTTTTGCAAGTAACCACTCCTGATATTTCCTCGCCCGGTGAGACAAATACAACCAAATCGAACACATCTTCAAGCTCTGGTAAAGCAAAAATATCCCCTTCAGTGACATAATGGTTATCAACCGTCAGCACCAATTCTTCGCCGGGCGCCACTCCGTAAAGGGAAAACAAACCTTCCTGATCAGTCTTTCCTGAGACGTAATATTCAGCCTCGCGGTTCCAAACTTCTACATGGATGTTAGCGACACCACGTTCCGTCTCAGCATCAAGCACATATCCGGCAACAATACTGTCCGGACGTTCCATAGCCTTATCAATTTCCATGCCAAACAGTGTCTTAACGCAATATTCCAGCCACCCCGCCTTAAACCAGCGCTCGGCATTATGGCGCAGTACGTCAGCTTAATCGCCCCAGTTCGGACCTATCTGTTCCTGAAGGTTCGCCAGTGCGGGATTCCACCTCTCGTCGCACATCCTGGCGGAACGCACGTCTTCCTCGAATTTTACCCAATCAATCGGTGTATTCGATCCGTCGGTCGGCGTTGCTCCCATCGAAAAGAGCGAGATCGTAACCGGCTCCGGCCGGAACGGAACCGTGAGCGGGATAACCAGCGTTTCCGTTTGCCCCGGCCGTAAAACCGTAACCGGCCCGGTGGAACTGAGCCCGAGCAGGCGAAACACCTTGCGCTCGACCCAGTCCTCGGTGCCGGGTATCATCCACTTGCAGTCGTCGTGATTGCTCGTGAATGTCAACACAGGGGCCGAAACATCGATCAGGCCCGTGTTGCCGTATTCCACCAGAACATCCATCACCCGGCCCGGCCGCGTCGATCCCGGCATGGAGAGGCTGGCGTTGAACTCGGCCTCGCCGCCGTCAACCACCGACAGTGCGCCGGGCAGCTTTACCTGCTCGCCGTCAGCCAAGTTGACGACAACCACGTCGTAAGCGCCGGCCGCGGCGTTCGCATCGGCCAGCGGGAAGGTGGCATAGAGCGCGGCCGGGCTCTCGTAATACACATCCGCCTCGACAACCTTATCGTCGTCTCCTTCGATCCGCACCTGCGCGTCGGGCGCGAAATTGTCGCCCTCGACCAGCACCGTTGCGCTGCCGGCATTGCCGACGCGATCGGCTTCGACGCGCGCGATCTCGAGTTCGGTGCGTTCGGCCGAGACGGTAAACGCGCCGTCGGCGCCGCTTGTCATGTACAGACCGACATAATACGTTCCGTCCATCGGCGACAGAATACGCAACTGCTGTTCTTCAAGATTGGAGCCGGTCACCCTGTCGTCGTATTCATCAAGCGTCGGCGGCGCGCCGTAGCGCACGTACAGCCCCGATTGGCCCGATACGCCCATCGCCTCGCGCGTCAGCAGCAGGGTGTTGCCCGGGGTGGCATCCAGCCGGAAGTAGCGCCATTGGTTCCTCGACGCCTCGCCGGTGACGGGGTCCTGGACCGACAGCGCGGGCAGATCGACCGCGAGTGCGCCGGCCGCAAAGCCCGCATTGTTCCACCGCGACGGGTCGCCGACATCGTCGTCCTTATCGGCCAGCACGTAAAGGTAATACACGCCGGGCTGTTCCGGTGCACTGACGGTCATGGAGCGGCTGTATCGCTCGCCTGGCGCGAGCGGCTCTTCGCGCCCGTATTCGGCCGCCAGGATATCATCGGAGCCGATGCGTCTGTCGGCGGACAGATAGACGCCGTCGACCCAGCCGGCCGGCGCGGCTACCGAGCCCGCGTTTTCAACCGTCCAGCGGACGGTGAACTTTCCGCCGGCACCGATGAACTCCGGCGACGGCGATGCGACGCTGACCAGCTCAAGGTCGGCGCTCTGCGAGTGATCCTGGCGCTCTTAGGCGCCGATATCGACATAGGCCGGGCTGCCGGTGCCGCGGTTGGGTACGCCGTTGTCGTCGAAGTGCTTCCGGTCGAGGATGTCGGTATCGGGGGCATACTGCGCCGCCGCCGCGTCTATCGCCGGTGAATGCTCGGCCAGTTCGTAGTCGCCGGCCTCGCGATCGACGAATAGCGGGTCGGCGTTGATATTGCCGTCCTGCTCGAGGAAATCCTCATTCTCCGGGCGGGGGTTGATGTATTCCTGCCCTGCCGGGTTATAGAAAAGCGTCCGGCGAATAGTCACCTCAGGCACGTCGCCGGAATGATGGATGCCGTTGCAGTTGAAGGCGATGATGCAGTTGTCCAGCGTCAGTTTTGATGCACCGTGGTGGATGGCAGCCGCTCGCATGCCGCTTCCGGAGAAGCCGCAGCCTGTCAGCGTGGAATTGCGCAGATGCACGCTGCTGTCGGCGCGCGCGAAGACGGCGTTATACCCGCAATTGGCGATCACGCAGTTCTCCGCGTCAATCTCGGCGAACTGTGCAAAGGTGTAGATGCCGTACTGGCTGCAATCCCTGATGACGCCGTTGGCAAGGTCAACCCTGGCTCCCTGGTTGTTGGCGTTGACGCCGGTGACCGCATAGCGAATCTCAAAATTCTCAAGTATCGCGTGCCCCGTTCCTCGCACGACCAGCCCCGTCCAGTCGCCCGGCCCGGCCTCTTGCTCTGGATCCATGTCCTTTACAGAGGCGAAGCGCACAGGGTTGTCCGCCGTGCCCTGCGCGTCCAGCAGGCCTGCGACCTCCAAACAGGCTCCGCTGGCGAACTTCAGCCTGGCGCCCGGCAGGATATCCAGTGTAATGCCGTCCGGAACCGTTACGTCCCCCTGCACCTCCACCATCCCCGCCCATGTTTCGTCTTCGGCCAGCGCCCCCTGCTCGACAATTATCTTTTCAATCACATCAAGGGCGTTCGCGAGTTCGTCGCTTTCCCCGTCCGGCCTCGTTGCGCGGACGGAGTACACGCCCACCTGCACGGTTTCCGCCGGGATGGTGGCGGTGGCTCGGGTGTAGGAGTCAACTGTAGCCGACTCCGCCTCATAAGCCGTGCCGTCTTCGGCGAGCAGTTCCACCACGACAGGCGCTTCGAACCCCGCGCCGGAGAGTTCGAGTGTTATGGGTGCGAAAGCGGTCTGCGGAGTGGGCGAGGCGGACAGGAGTTTAAATTTCTCCGTATCGTATTCGAGGCTGAATTCGCCGGGCTGCGACATATCCGGGCCGTGGACGAGGATGTACCAAACGCCGTCCTCGGCCGCTGGGATGAGCAACTCGTCGCCGTCCATGCGGAAGTCGTGGATGTACGGCGTCGGCAATTGGCCGAGGCGGGCGTAAACGTCGAGTCCGGTCAAGGGAGAATCGAGGGCCAGCAGCGGATTGATCCCGGCCTGCGCCTCGATCCGGTAGTACCGCGTTACGGCCCCCGCCGGGAAAGAGACCGCGGCGGAGGCGTCCGGCTTGATGGCCGCCACCTCGACCTCGGCCGGCTCGGCATGTTTGTTGTTCAGGCGCTGTCGATCCAAAATTTTCCATTCGTCGTCCGCCGATACGATCAGATGGAATGAGCTCTTCTCGATCCAGGGCGGAACAATCGAAAAGGAACCGTGGTAGGTCTCGCCCGCGCCCAGGTCGTCCGAGATCCCGATCTCTTCCAGGCGCACGTCCGAGGCGTCCGGATAGGCGTCGTATGAAAGATACAGTGCGTCCGTCCACTCAATGTCGGCGACGGGCGCCTCGCCGGCGTTCCTGACCGAATAGCCGATCTCAGCGGGCTGTCCGGGGAGGAGGTCGTCAGGGACATGCACCTCCGTGACCTCCAGGTCCGGCAGGGGGCCGGGGTCGGGCACGACCTCGATGTCGCGGACGTCCGCAACGGTCCATTCGCCGTCTTGGGACATAACGGTCAGTTCCACTGCCCGTCCCCCCGGCTCGTCGAAGCGGATCAGTCCCGGTTGCTTCCGGTCCGAGGTGCGCCCGTCGCCGAAGTCCCAATGCCACGCTTCGGCGACGCCCCCGGCTGCAAAGCGGAGCGAATCGCCCTCGACGATGCTCCCCGAGCGCATTGGCGAGACGATGGCGATCGGGATTTCAGGGGGCACCGCGTATAAATAGGGGTAACCGCCGTTGCGGGAACCGTCGGCATCTTCCACCCAAATGTCTTTGAAGTCCCACCCGATATAAGTGCCCGCCGCGTAGGGGTAAATCATCTCGGCGGTGGTGCGCCCCTCGCCGCCGTTGCTCGTTTCTTGGCCAGTGGTTTGGGTGTCCCAATAGGAAGCCGACACCGTGCCCCGGAAGTTGTATCCCACCACCCCGCCGACTGCCTCTTTACCGCTCACCGCGCCCGCGGCATAGCATTCAGACAACGTGCCGCCCCAGGTCCGGCCCACCACCCCGCCAACATTCGATTCGCCGCCTACCTCGCCCATGGCGTAGCATTCAGACAACGTGCCGCCCCAGTTCCGGCCCACCACCCCGCCGACATCCAATTCGCCGCTCACCTCCCCCGTGGCGTAGCATCCCGACACCTTGCTTTCGTTGTATCCCACCAGCCCGCCGACATGTGCATTTCCGCTCACTTCGCCCGTGGCGTAGCATCCCGATACCGTGCCTTCGTTGTATCCCGCCAGCCCGCCGACATTTGAGCCACCGGTCACCTCGCCCGTGGCGTAGCATCCCGATACCGTGCCTTCGTTGTATCCCACCACCCCACCGCACTTCCTGCCGCCGCTCACCTTGCCCGTCGCGTAACATTCCGACAACGTCCCTTCGTTGTATCCCGCCACCCCACCGCACCTCCTGTCGCCGCTCACCTTGCCCGTCGCGTGGCATCCCGACAACGTGCCTTCGTTGTATCCCGCCACCCCGCCGGCTATCCAACCGCCGGTCACCTCGCCCGCGGCGTGGCATTCCGACAACATGCCTTTGTTGTATCCCGCCACCCCACCGACATTTGAACCACCGATCACCTCGCCAGTGGCATGGCACCCCGACAACGTGCCTTCGTTGTATCCAGCCAGCCCACCGACGTGATACCTCCCTTCAACCAGAGCTCCTTCAACGCCCAAGTTCAGGATTGCGCCTTCCTCGCCCACAAACCCAAAAACGCCAACAAGCCCCCTGCCGGGGCGTTCCAAAGGAGCGGCCCCGCCCGTCGAATACGCCGGTGAAAGGCCCCAACTTCCCGATGGGACGCAGTTCCACGCCCTCGCAATCCACGTCCGAAACCAAGGCGATGTGCGCGGTGAGCGCGTGGGCATGCCGGCTCAGCAGTGCGAATTCCTCGGGGGTACCGACCAAGTATGGATCCTGCTCCGTGCCGCTGCCCGCCAAGGGCAAAGGTTCAGGCTCAGGAATCGCCTGCGCTCCAGTGCCCTCCCAGGCCAACCGGGGGCGTTCGCCCTCGGCCATCACCCATGCTGTGCCACCCCACCCAGCTTTTTGGAAAACCCCCCTTTCCCTCATCCGGGCAGAGGTCAATCCCTTACCGCTATCGCCAGACAAAAGGCCGTTAGCGTCCTTTTCCCAGAAACTTGCAAAAACCCAGCCCTCGTCCCGGCCCACGAGGCCGCCGGCAAAATTATCGCCGCTCACCGCGCCCGTGGCGTAACATTGCGACAACGTGCCGCTGTTGCGGCCCCCCAGCCCACCGACCCGCCTGTAGCCGCTCACCGCGCCCGTCGCGTAGCATCCCGACACCGTGCCGTTGTTCCTTCCCACCAGCCCGCCGATCTCCCATTCGCCGCTCACAGCGCCCGTGGCGTAACAGTCCGACACCGTGGCTTCGTAAAAACCGTTCCTTCCCACCAACCCGCCGACATACGATTCGCCGCTCACCGCGCCCGTGGCGTAGCAGTCCGACACCGTGCCGCTGTTGTAGCCCGCCAGCCCGCCGACGTAACGCTCACCACCAGTCACCGAGCCGCCTTCCAGGCCCAGGTTCTCCACGCTTCCCCCTTTCCTAACCCAGCCGAACAGACCGACATAGTCATCTTCCGGCCTGTTGATGAAAAGACCTTCGATAACGCGTCCTTTCCCGTCGAAGGTGCCGGAGAAGAGGGTGTCAAAATCCGGCCCAATCGGCTCGAACCCCGCCCCATCGTTCCAACCTTCGGTCTCCGAGGCGTCTATGTCCTGCGTGAGGTAGTAATCCCCGTCCAGCGGATAGTTGGGATGGTTGCCGATCTTCTGCAATTCCTCGATGGAAGAAATTTCAATGTTCGCATGAGCCGCTCCGGCGGGCATAAACCACGACGCCAGAAGAACAAGTGCCAAAAAGAAGAAAAAAAGACGCATGCGCCCCGCCCCATACTTGCCCGCTGCTTCTGACAATTCCGTTTTTACATCGCCGGACGCTCCGCCTTTTTCATTCCTGTCCAAGTTATTCATAACATGCAACCTCCGGATTAGTGTGTTATCATCATTAATTCATCAAATGTATAAAAAATTTCAAACCTTATCGTAAATTCATTGACGTTTCCCGGGCATTGAAACTGATGTGATGGCCGTTCCCGAAAGCGTCTGTGATGTGGCGGCTATCCCACCCGCGATAGCGATTTCTCCACGTCCCTCTATATCCCTGCACCTGCCGATCCCGCATCCCGTGCCGGCGGGACGCCGGCGCTCCCGGCAAGCATAAATGCATAAACCCACCGAACCCCAGACACACGGGGCGAAGCCTTTTCGTCGTAGGCGGGGATAATCTGAGAGGCGCGCCGGCATGGCGGGGCGGAAAGGCATACATACGCATAAACACACCGCGGGCGCCTGTTGTTGCGTGAGTGCTGCGTCCGGAACGGAATCGGGGAGGCTCTGACTGAGCGCGGGCGTGCGGGGAGCTTGCGCTAACGCCCTTCAAAAAAATGATACATAGATTCAACCCGCTGTTTGCCATTTTCACCGGTCTCACTTTAAGTGAAGGAACCAACTTTCGACCTGGAAACGGGCAATTGAAAAAAAACACAATCAAATGAGATTACATAATTAATTACCTTACAATTCATTATAAGATAATAAAAAAATAATGCAAGTTGTTTTTTTTTCTTTTAATTTCAGGCAAGTCATGATAACCACGGGGACAAGCCCCGTGGGGAAACGAGCATTAATCCGGCAAACCATGTGAACAGTTCCAGGACGATCCCCCGTTTGGGAATTAGCGTTTAGGTTATTTTTCTGATAAAATTGAAAGTGTGTGAACGTGCATCCTCATGGGGGGCTGGGAATAGAATGCCTGAAATATCCTTAACCCTGGTCAATCAATCATGAAAAACCGATCAAATAAATCGAAAATCCGGGTTATCCTGACCGCAGCGACCGTCGTGATTATCGTGTCAGGGTTTGCCGGGATCGCGCTCCGCGAGCTGTTCGTTCAGCGCAGGCTCAGCGAACGCTATCCGCTTTCAAAAGCGGACATTCCCGACATCCCCGGGGAACTTATGGCTTTCGAAGAGATTCCCGACCCTGTTCGAATCGGTCATGAGAGCGTTTATGACTTCAGCGTAGACCGGGAAGGCCGTATCTATGTTGCCGGTGACCGGTCGGTGCACATTTTCGATTCTGACGGTTCAATTTCCGGCAAAATATCACTGCCCGCGACGCCGTCGGCTGTGAAAGCCGCGAACGATACAGTTTACGTGGCGCTGTCGGATCA
>PUMZ01000305.1 GCA_003551565.1 Candidatus Brocadiaceae bacterium
CGCAGAGATCGCAGAGTGCGCAGAGAACGGCTTCTATTACGATTGCGACCTTCTTTAAAATAATTATTCGTCTTTCTCTGCGTTCTCAGCGTGCTCTGCGGTTAGTTCTTTGCCTTTCTAGCTCAAAACCTAAACCTTAAACGTCATTCGGACTTACGCAACTAAGCACTATCCGGCCGGGAAGGTACGTTTTCACCAGGTCCCGGCCTGTATGCCGGATGAGGCCATGTGATCAAACATTGCCGGTGCGCAGCATGTCATCGATATCGATGCATTCATAGTCCGTTATGTATTTGTCGGCGCCGGGCGCCGAACGGGGATCTCCCACTCCGACGACGTTCATTCCGGCGGCGCTTGCGGCTTCGATTCCGGCCTGGGCGTCTTCAAAGACCAGGCATTGTTCGGGCTCCACCTCCAATTTGCAGGCGCCCGCCAGAAAGATCTGCGGGTCCGGCTTTGCATGTTCGATATCGTTTCCGGACACGACGGCCTGAAAATACTTTTCCAGGCGGAGTTTGCGGAGCACGGCGCGGGCGTTTTTGCTGGAGGAACAAAGGGCAAGCCTGATGTTGCGTGCTCGGAGCGCATCGAGAAAGTCCATAACGCCGCTGTACATATCCGCCCGGTTCAATTCCTCTTGGAGCATTTTCCGGTAGAAATCATTTTTCATCCCGGCATATTCCGCTTTTTCCGAATCGGAGGCTTCAATGCCGTTATGGTCGAGGATGACCTGCAGGGAGGCCAGCCTGGGTATTCCGCGCAGCCTGTGGTTCAGCGTTTCATCGAAGTCCCATCCCATTCGGTCGGCGAGCATTTTCCAGCTCTTATAATGGTATTTGTCCGTAAAAACAATAACCCCGTCGAGGTCAAAGATAACCGCAGTAATGAGATTCTTCGTCATATGGTTGTCCTGAGGAAGACCCTGAGGTCAATAAATGGTCGGGTCGGGCATCACTTGCGTGAAATCTTCCAGTTCCCGGCTGCGTTTGGGATGCCGCAGTTTTCTTAAGGCGTTTTTTTCTATTTGCCGCACCCGTTCCCTGGAGATGTCGAAAATCTTACCGATATCCTGCAGTGTATACGTATGTCCGTCGCCGAGTCCGTAACGCAGTTTTATGATTTCGCGTTCTCTGTATGGTAGATGCTGCAAGACACTGGCAACCTGTTCTTTTAGCATCTCCTTACTTGCAAGTGAGTAGGGAGGGGGATGGCTTTGGTCTCCTATGAAATCGCTCAATGAGCATTCTTCCTCATCGGCAGCCAGGGTCCTCTCCAGGCTGACGGGGAGCCTGTCGATATTAAGAACGGCCCGGACCTGTTCCGCGCTCATGCCGGTCTCCTTGACCAACTGCTCCGGTGTGGGGTCCCGGTCGAGTTGATGGCTTATGCGGTGTTGGGCCGAGCGCACTTTGCCGATCGCGGTGATGATGTGCGTGGGCAGGCGAATCGTTCTGGCGTTGTTGGAGATAGCTCGTCTTATGCTCTGATGTATCCACCATGTCGCGTAGGTGCTGAACTTGTGTCCCCTGCGGTATTCAAACTTGTCAACGGCCTTCATCAGCCCCGTATTGCCTTCCTGGATCAGGTCCAAAAATCCCAGGCCCCTCCATCTGTAACGCTTGGCGATGCTCACGACGAGCCTCAGGTTGGCAGTAGAGAGCCTCTTTTTAACCAGTCTGTAATCATCATAGGCTTTTTTTAGGGCCAGGAATCTGCGTTCAAAGACGTCCGCCGGCATGCAGAGCTCATCTTCTATCTTTTTTAACCGTGCGCTGAGACCCTCGATCTCCACCGGATCCGAGGTTATTTCAAGCATTCCTTGCACTTCTTTCAGTTGCGTAAAAAGCCGCTCGACCTCATTTATCAGCGGGTCAACACACCGTATTTTCAGGGCAAACTCTTCAAGAAGAATGCGCATTTTGGCGCAGCAATGTTTTATTTCACGCAACCTTAAAACCTGTTCCTGCTCCTGTGTGTCCCGATTGACCCGTTCCACCCTCCACTGCAACCACAGCCCATGTGTTTTTTCTGCAAGCAGCCGGACAGTGCCCAGATTTTGATGCAAGCGTTTTTCGACATCTTCCTTATCGATGTTCTCAGAACTGTTAAAATCAAGTATTCTTCCAGCAAACAGGTCCCCATTATACAATCGATGGATAATTCCGCAGCAGGCGTTGATCGGAGGTAAAAGTTCCATCACGCCTTTACGGAAACGTTTGCGGCCGAGTTCTATCCTTTTGGCAAGATATAATTCCTCCTCACGTGAGAGGAGATCCACGTCACCTATCTGCGACAGATAAGCCTTGAGGATATCGTCACCGGCTTCGTCCCTGTATCCGGTATCGGTATACGCGGCGTCGGTCCATCCTGCACCCCCCGGTTCTTCATTATTCGACTCCGTTTGTCCATCGGGGCGGTTTCCAATCTCGCTCTCATCGATGACGTCCACCCCTTCTTTTTCAAGCAGGTTGATAACCTTTTCAATGTGAGCGGTTCCGTCAATGTGATCGGCCAAAAGCGCATTGATTTCCTGGTGGGTCAGGAATCCTTTTTCCTGTCCGCGTCCGAACACATCATTCCATTCACGGGCGGACATTTCTCTGGGAAGGCTTCTTTCTTTGCCCATAGGACGCTAATGATCCGAAGCTCGTGGAAAAATGACAGTCTTTAACGGTTATTGGATATCGGCAAGGTTCTGGATAATCTTCTCCAGCTTGCCCCGTAATTCCACAGATCTCTGCTTCTGGCGTCGAACGATTTCCACCGGAGCGTTGGCGAGGAATTCCGGAGTATCGAGTTGTCTTTCGATCTTGCCGATATGATCCATCACATCGCGGCGCTGTTCTTCCAACCGCTTCTTTTCTTCTTCGAGCTCTATCAGTCCTTCCAGTTTGAAAAAGATTTCCGTAGTATGTACGACGCTGGTTGCGGAATGTGCCGGTTTGGCCGCCTCGACGCCGCACTGAAGGTCCTTCAGCACCGCCATTTTGGTCAGGAACGATTTGTGGCATTCAACGAGATCGGCCGTTGCTTTATCGGGAGCGGAAACGACGATTTCCAGCGGCATGTTTTCTGCAATCCCTTTTTCTTTCCTGAGGCGCCTGGCCGCCGAGATGATCTTTTGCATGTAATCCATATGCCTCTCGGTCTCATCGTCATGCCATTCTTCCTCATAATCCGGCCAGCGGGCAGCCATCAGAGCCTTTCCGTGTCCGGCGTCGGCAGGCGTCTTTTTTCCCGGGTTTTCGTTCAGCTTTTGCCAGAGAATTTCACTCAGAAAGGGGGTAAAGGGGTGCATAAGTCTCAGGCTGCAGTCGAGGACTTCGGCCAACGTCTCATGTACGGCTTCCGGGTCGGAGCGATCTTTGACGGCCTCAAGGTACCAGTCGCAGAAATCGTGCCAGAAAAAATCATACAGGCAGTGGGCCGCTTCGTTGACCCTGAAGGCTTCGAGTTCGGCGGTCATACGGCGCACGGTTCCCTGGAGCCTGCTCAGTATCCACCGGTCTTCAAAACTGCGCTCCGGTCCCCCGTCTCCCGGGACGCCGGGGTTCTCCGGCTCCCGCGCATCAAGGGTCATCAGGGCAAAGCGCGTGGCATTCCACACTTTATTGGCAAAATTGCGCCCCATCTGAAACTTCGATTCGCTCAATTTGACGTCCTGACCTTCACTGGTCAGCATGATCAGGCTGAACCGTACGGCGTCGGCCCCGTATCTGTCGATCATTTCGATCGGGTCGATTCCGTTACCGAGGGATTTGGACATCTTGCGCCCCAGATCGTCCAGGATCGTGCCGTGAATCAGCACATCCCGGAACGGCACTTTGCCGGTCAACTCCAGCCCCGTCATGATCATCCGTGCGACCCAGAAATAGATGATGCCGCGGTCGGTGATAAGCGTGCTGGTCGGATAGTAACGCTTCAGTTCTTCGGTCTCCTCCGGCCATCCCAGCGTGCTGAACGGCCACAGGGCGCTGGAGAACCAGGTATCCAGCACGTCCTCGTCCTGTTCGAACCGCTCCCCGCCGCAGTTATCGCATCTTTCGGGGACCTCACGCGCCACGGCTGCACTTTCGCAATCCAGGCAATAATAAACAGGCAGGCGGTGTCCCCACCATATCTGGCGGCTGATGCACCAGTCCCGCACGTTCTCCAGCCAGCTCTTGTAGAAATCCGTCCATCGCTTCGGGTGGAAACTCACGCGCTCATCTTCGGCTGCAGCGATCGCCTTGCGGGCCAGTGGTTCCATCCTGACGAACCACTGGTCCGAGAGGTAGGGTTCAACGACCACATGGCAGCGGTAGCAGTGGCCGACCGAATGTTCATAGGGCTCCACCCCCTCGAGTTCCTCCCGTTCCCTGAGTTCCTCAACCAGCGCCTCCCTGCACTCGAACCGGTCCATGCCTTCATACTTCTCACCGGCCTCGATCGTCATATTCCCCTTTTCCCCGATCACCGGAATGACGGGCAGGTCGTGGCGACGGCCCATTTCGAAATCGTTGGGGTCATGGGCGGGAGTTACTTTGACGGCTCCCGTCCCGAACTCGGGATCCACCAGGGCGTCGGCGATGATCGGGATTTCCCGGCCGACGACGGGCAGAACGATCCGGCGTCCTATCAGGTGCCTGTAGCGATGGTCCTCGGGGTGGACGGCCACCGCCGTGTCCCCGAGCATGGTTTCCGGACGCGTGGTGGCAACGGTAATGTACTCGTGGCCGTCGTCTTTGAAACTGTAACGTATATACCACAGATGCCCCTCATGCTCTTCGTGTTCGACCTCATCGTCGGCAAGAGCGGTTCCGCATCGGGGGCACCAGTTGATAATATACTTGCCCCTGTAGATCAGCCCTTTGTTGTAGAGAGTTATGAAAGTTTCCAGGACGGCTTCACTCAACCCTTTGTCCATTGTGAAGCGTTCACGCTCCCAGTCCAGCGAACTGCCCAGACGCCTCAACTGATCGGTGATGCGGTCCCCGTATTGCTCTTTCCACTGCCAGACGCGTTCGATAAACTTCTCGCGTCCCAGGTCCCAGCGGTGCAGACCCTCTTTCGCAAGCTGTTGTTCGACAACATTCTGCGTGGCTATTCCGGCATGATCGGTTCCCGGCATCCATAGCGTATTGTAGCCCTGCATGCGTCGCCATCGTATGAATATGTCCTGGAGGGTGTTATTCAGAGCATGTCCCATATGCAGGGCCCCCGTCACATTCGGGGGCGGGATGACGATCGTGTAGGGTTCTCCTGCATCGGACGGATCGGGGTGGAAGAAGTTCCCGGATTCCCAGAATCTGTAAATCCGTTCCTCGACCTCCCCGTGCTCGTAACGGGTCCCTATTTCGATTGAATCTTTGCGGTCCGTTTCTGTTGTCATTTTTACATTTCAGTCGTCAAAGGCTGCATCGAATGCCTGGCTGCCGGGCTCAAAATCGGCATCTTTCACGAATTCACATGCTTCCCGGGCGCCATGTTCCCTGTCCATGCCGCTGTCTTCCCATTCGACGGACAGTGGACCGTCGTATCCGATTCTGTTCAGGGCCCTGATGATCTCTTCGAAGTCGACGTCGCCCCGTCCCAGGCTCCGGAAATCCCAGCCCCGGTCCAGCTCGCCGAAGTTAAGGTGGGAGCTGAGGATGCCGCGGCGTCCATCAAGCGTCACCGCACAGTCTTTCATGTGGACGTGATAGATCCGCTCGGGGAAGGTTTCGATGAACTTCACCGGATCGATCCCCTGCCAGAGGAGGTGGCTGGGATCGAAATTAAAACCGAACTCCGCCCGCCCGTCCAGCGCGTCCAGGGCCCGTTCGGCGGTCACGATATCGAATGCTATTTCGGTCGGATGCACTTCCAGCGCGAAGCGGACTCCATGTTCAGCGAATACGTCCAGTATCGGATTCCAGCGTTCGGCGAGCAATTTGAACCACGCCTCAATCGTATCCTCATCCACCGGCGGAAAAGAATACAGCAATGGCCATATGGAACTTCCGGTGAAACCACAGACGACATCGAGACCGAGATTGGCGGCGGATCGTGCACTGTTTTTCAACGATTCGACGGCCCAGTTGCGGATTGCATCGGGATTGCCGGCGCAATCAGGGGGCGCAAAACCGTCATGGCGCACGTCGATATTGTCGAGCACGCACTGTCCCGCCAGGTGGTTGCTGATCGCCCAGCATTTCAGTCCGTGCTTGGCCAGGAGGGCTTTTTTTTCGTCGCAGTAATCGACGCTTTCAGCCCCTTTGGCCGGATCGAAGTGATCTCCCCAGCAGGCCAATTCCAGGCCGTCATAACCCCAGTCAGCGGCCTTCTGAGTGATGTCCTCCACCGGCAGGTCCGCCCATTGTCCTGTAAAAAGTGTAACGTTCCTTGCCATCATCTGCTCTCCCGTAAAAAGTGAATGTTTGCCATGCCCTCCGACCGGACCATTTAAAAATCCCGCACATTCATCCAGCATTTTTCTTCGCTTGATTTGCTGACGGCTTCCAGGACCTGCTGGCATCTGACTCCATCCTCGAACCCCGGAACCGGATCTCTGTCTTCGGCGATGGCGTCCACCATTTCCTTCATTTCATTAACGAAACACTCTCCATAGCCGATGATATGTCCATCGGGCCACCAGTTCTCGAAACCGGGCGTCTGGTCGGAGGTGGCGAGCACGTTTCTGAAGCCCTGAGTGGCCCCCTCGCCGTCTTTCCAGTATTGCAGGTAGTTCATGTCCTCGAAATTCCAGGCGACACTTCCCCTGGATCCGTTGATTTCAAACCCATTGTGGTTCTTGCGCCCGCCCGCAAACCGTGTGGCCTCGAAGGTGCCGATCGCACCGTTCGCGAACCGTCCGCACCATACCGCGGCGTCGTCGACGGTAACTTTTCCTTTCTCGGCGCTGCCGGCGCGGTCGGTGAGTTTTGTCCCGCCTTCCGACACCTCTTTTGGACGTTCCCTGACAAAAGTCTCCAGCGTTCCGGAAACCGATTCAATTTCGCCGATCAAAAAGCGAGCAATGTCGGTAATATGCGCCCCGATATCGCCCAGAGCCCCGCTTCCAGCATACTCTTTCTGGAGTCTCCATATCAGCGGAAATTCCGGGTCCATGATGAAATCCTGCAGATAGGCCCCCCGGAAGTGCCTGATTTCTCCCAGTTCCCCCGATTGGATCATCTCGCGGGCCAACCTGATCGCCGGGACCTGACGGTAGGTGAATCCGCACATGGCCTTCACTCCGGCTTTTCGGACGGCCTCAAGCATCGTGCGTGCGCCCTCCAGATCGTTGGCCATGGGCTTTTCGCAGAGGATGTGCTTGCCCGCCGCGGCCGCCTCCAGAACGTTCTCCACATGAACGAAGTTCGGGCTGCAGACGTCCACCAGGTCGATATCTTCCCTTTTGACCATCTCGCGCCAATCCGTACAGTACTCCTCCCAGCCCTGCGCCCTGGCTATTTCCTGTGCGGATTCCTGCGGAAGTGCCGCCATACATTTCATAACCGGGCGGTATTCCGTGTTCCAGACCGGCAAGCAGTTGCGGAAGCCGAAACTGTGTGCAACCCCCATAAAACCCGCTCCTATCAACCCTACATTCAATTCTTTACCCATAGCCGCACCTCCCGTCATCTCGAAGATTCATTCCTGTTCACTTGTATGCCATTGTATAGAAATTGCTACGGGTGTCAAACGAATCGCCCCCGATCACATCAAGGGGGGTTCGTCCCCGGGTCCCGGGCGGCCGTTCGTTACCATACAGCGGCAAATTGCGGGCCTTCTGCTGACCGTCGGATCGGCAGGCGGAAATGGAAATTGCTTAAAAAACGGGGGCATCACTTGACTGCCGTTCGAGGGAACGTTAAAATATGCAGGGTCGGATACCGTAAGCTCGGTGGGCAGGTAGCTCAGGGGTAGAGCACGGCCCTGAAAAGGCCGGTGTCGTCGGTTCGATTCCGACCCTGCCCACCACCCCATGTTCCGGCAATCACTCGACCGGCTCCGAAGGTCGGATGAGGATAACAGCGTTAACCATCACCTGCATCTCACCGTCTTCGGTCTGAAGTATCAGGTAATTTTGTCCTGCTTCGTTGAGTTCCCCGGCGATTTGTTTGCCGTTTGAAAGCAAAACATTGATTTTTTTGCCGAACCATTCCGGCTTAACAGTGTTTTTTGATTGGGCGTGCAACATCGTTTTTTCTCCTTAGTTTGCTTGAATTATTAAGAAACCGCCTGTCCTGTGAGCAAAGCGTCGTTGTCCTGAAGCTGTTATCGGCTTAAAGAATCGCGGCGCCACAGGCGGGGATGAGGCGGGAAGGTGGTGGGCGGTACTGGACTCGAACCAGTGGCCTCTACCGTGTCGGGGTAGCGCTCTCGCCAGCTGAGCTAACCGCCCATTGGATGCATCATTTTAAGCGATTCTGTTTTGCATGTCAAAAGTATTGTCCGCTGTCGAACATTTTTTCCACAATAAAATCATAAGAATATGACGGTGAAAATTTATGAATGATTACACTATAAGGCCTGCCGAAGATTGTCAGCTGGACGCTGTTTCTCTGGGAGAAGTCATGCTGCGGATCGACCCCGGCGACGTGCCGTCCGCCCGCGCCCGCAGTGCGCGAATCTGGCACGGGGGGGGAGAGATCAATGTTGCCGAGGGGCTCAGCTATTGTTTCGATATGCGCACGGCCGCCGTGACGGCGCTTGTGGATGACGGTGTCGGACGCAACATCCAGAATCAGCTGCGCGAGGCGGGAGTGGATACCACCGGTATCATATGGTTTATTCCGGGCGGCTCCGGAAAGTTCTCAACCGACAGGAAAGGTACGATCTGCAACGGGATCAACTTCACGTGGAGCGGCAAGGGGGTTTTACCCTCGCTGACCGAATATTACCGGGCACACAGCGCCATAGCCCGGATAGAGCCGGGCGACTTCGATTGGGACAGGATTTTCGGCGGGGGGGTGCGCTGGTTCCACACCGGGGGCATCTACACGTTGCTCTCTTCCTCCTCCGCACCTGTGGCGCTTGAAGCTTTCAAGGCCGCCGGCGAACACGGCGCCTTCCGTTCCTTCGATCTGAACTACCGTTCGAAGGTCGAGCCGGACAAGGAAAAAGCGCGCGACCAGAACAGGGAAATAGTTCCTCATACGGACTTTCTTGTGGGCAATCAGGACGACTTCTCCGATGCACTGGGCGAGGAAACAGAGGAAGCTGCCGACGAGTCGTTCGAGGCCTGGCTTGAGGCATACAAGGACATGCTAAGGCGCGTGTCGAAGAAGTATTCCAATTTGAAGCTTATCGGCACGCAGTTGCGAAGCGCCCTGAGTGCAGACCGCATCCATTGGGGCGCTGTTCTGTATGAGGTGGGCACCGACACCATGCATGTGGCGCCGGTGAGGCGTAATATCGAGATTGCCGACCGAACCGGGGGGGGCGATTCGTTCCTGTCGGGAACGGCAGCGGCGCTGCTCCAGGGCAAGGAACCGGCCGAGGCCGTTCAATGGGGAGCCGCTCACGGCATCTGCGTGCAGGAGACGGCCGGGGACACCTCCATGGTCAAGCAACGCGACGTCCTGCAGGAAGTGAAACGCGCCGCCACCGGGGGTGGGGTCAGCGCGCTCAGGTAAGCGCTCAGCATTTCCATATCGACAACACATTGCCGGCGCATTGAAAGGGTGAAGCCGTTTGCCGTTGCCGTAAGTTGTTGCCTTTGTTATTTATCCTTTTTCAAGTTTTGCTTTGAAAAAAGAATGGGGTTTTTCGTGTTTTGCCCCGTCCGGGGGACAGATCGTTATGCGGGAAAAGGGAGCGAGACTGTACTGGATATTGCCCGGCAGACTTGCCGGTATGGCGCATCCGGGCCAGAGCGATGCTGTGCTGGACGGATTGCGCGAGGCCGGAATCGGTGCGATCGTCACTCTTACGCAGAGGGCGCTGAGCGGAGAGGCGGTCAATAAATTCGGATTTGAATATTTGCATTTGCCGGTTAAAGATTTTTGCGCGCCCGCCCCCGGTCAGGTGGAGCGTTTTGTACGTTTTTGCGATGAGCAGACAGCCGCCGGCAGGGCGGTCGCTGTGCATTGCAGGGCCGGGATAGGCCGCACCGGCGTTATGCTGGCATGTTATCTGGTGCATCTGGGCGAGGAACCGCGTGCGGCGATACGCAAAGTGCGCAAAGTGCGGCCCGGCGCGCTGGAGAGCGCCGAGCAGGAAAATGCTGTCTATGAGTTCGTGGCGGTTGATCACGGTAGTTCTTAGCTTTGATGCAGCAGACGGCCGCCCCCGGAGTTGTTGCGTTCGGCGCCATAAAATGATTGCCCCGGACGGGTGTCCGGCCGACTTCTGGAAGGAGGAGCAACTGCCGCGCGGCGTGCGAAGTTCCTGTGTTCTTGAATGATTTGCGGGGCGCTATCGGGCCGGTTTGCAGTTTTCTGAGGACTTAGCGAACAGGAGAGAAAAGCGATGTATTTTTCGGGCATATCGGATGAAGCCGGCAAGGATATCGATACACAGATCAGGGCGCACCGGGAACTGGGATGGAAACACATTGAGCTCCGAAATGTTGATGGTGTGAATGTGACCGACCTTTGCGATGAAACTTTTGAAGTTGTCTCCGGGAAGGTCGCATCAGCGGGTCTTGCCGTCTCTGATTTTGGTTCCCAGTTATGCAACTGGTCGCGGCCGATTACCAAGCATCCCGGGATCGACGTCCAAGAGTTGAAACGGGCTGTGCCCAGGATGCATCAACTGGGATGCAAGTACATACGCACGATGAGCTATCCCAATGCCGGATGGCCGGACGAACGGTGGAGGCGCGAGGTGGTCGAGCGCCTGACGGCGCTTGCGGCGATAGCCGAAGATAACGGTATCGTTCTTGTCCACGAAAACTGTGACGGGTGGGGCGGGCAGGGTCCCGGTCAGACACTCGAGTTGCTCGAGTCGGTGGGTTCGGAAAGTTTGAAACTGGTGTGGGATACGGGCAATCCGATTGCACATGATCAGGACGCTTGGGATTATTACAGGCAGGTCCGGGACCACATCGTGTATGTCCATATCAAGGATGCTGTCAAAGAGCCGGACGGGGGGATACGTTATACTTTTCCGGGTGAAGGAGACGGCCGGGTGCAAGATGTCCTGTCCGATCTCAAAAGCAGGGGCTATCAGGGGGGGCTGTCGATTGAGCCGCACCTTGCCGCCGTTGTTCACGAGGGCAAAGAGGCCTCTTCGGAGCAGCGGGCTTACACGACGTATGTTGAGTATGGACGGCGGTTGATGGAGCTGGTGGACCGCATTGATTGAGGCTGTGGCCGGAGGCGATCAAGTGACCGATGCAATCGATCCCGTAAAGAGCATAGAGAAAATTTATCATGAAGAGATGCGGGAGATTCCATATCCCGTTTTCATGAAATGTTTTGACAGGCTTTTTGTTGAAACGCCCCATTCCGCCGCCCCTCCCGCCGCCGAATTAAAGAAATATTTTCGGGCGGTTTGTATGGCCGTGGAAAGGGGCATTGCCGATTATGAGCGGCGTGGCGCCGACAGGGTGAAAGAGTTTTATGAGACGGTTTACCCCGTATGGAAAGATGGCATGCCGGAGGGGGAGTTCAGAGAATTCCAGAACATCCTTGACGGCAGCGGGGAGGGAACAAGCCGTCAGCGCGAGATCGGTGCTCAGCCGGATATTATCGGGGGCGGGGAGGGGATTGATTATGAATGCGAAGGTGGCTATCCCGATGAAGTGCACAGGAAGTTCGAGCGTGCTTTCCGGTCTGCGCTCGAGGCGGAAGGACGGAAGGCGGGCGGCGGTGAAGAGGGTCGTGGAGGAGACTCTGAGGATGGGGAACGTGCCGAAGCGCAACCGCGCAGTGCGGGCGTAACGGGCGAAGATGTGCCGGTATTTTCGTCCGCGAAGCATCTCTCGGAAGCCGTATCGGCCGGAAAGGTGGCGCTGAGTTATACGGATATGTCACACAAGACTCCGCTTGCCGCATACCGGCACGAGGATACACAGGTCATGGTCCGGCTGGTGCAGAGCGCGAGAGCTTATTATCTTTCGTTGACTTATCCGGCGGGGTATGCCGGCAGGGAGGATGCGGATCAGCGCATGATTGCGGTGACTTCAAGGCTGGGCTATACAGAGGTGAAGGATTGTGAATATCAACTGAAGGGGCGCAATTATTCCCTGAACTTGCTGTTTGGCGCCCGGGCCACTTATCTGGCATGCCGGACGGGGATAGGATTGAGTCCTCAATCGTTTGAAAAAGCCTTGAGCGAACTGGACAGGCATCTTCAGGAGATCGTGGAAGAATTTCGCGTGAAAAAAGGAAACGGGGGGGCTTAGACGACAGGTCTGGTGCGGATATCATCGGGTTAGAGCGAGGAGGGGATATGCAAAAGAAAGTTATGCTTGCATTTACCGGGGGACTTCAATCGTCGGTCTGCTTGCACTGGCTCACCAGAAAACGCGGTGCACTGGTCACGGCGCTTATCGTCGAGCTCGGGCCGGAGACGCGGGCTTACGAACTTGGGGAAGAGGCTGTCAGGTCGGGCGCGGCGGGGGCACATGTGGAGGATTGCCGTGAGGAGTTCATCCGCGAATACGCTTTCAGGGCACTGCGCGCATCAGCCATTTATGAAAGGGGATATCTTCTCAGCGGGGCGCTTGCACGTCCTTTAATTGCGGAAGTTTTAACGCGCCTGGCCGATGAGGACGGCTTCCATTCTGTTGCGCTGGGGACATGCAGAACCAGTAATGATGCGAGCCGGTTCCGTTCCCACGTGCGGAGGCTTGCACCGCATCTGGATATAATAGCTCCGGATCAGATCCCGCCGTTGCAGAGCCGTGATGCGGCCCTTGAATATGCCGAAAAACATGGGATTGTTCCGTTTGAAGGCACCTCGGCGGCGCTCAGCTACGATATCAATCTGTGGGGAGCGTCGGTTGCGGCGGATCCGTCACTTGGCACATGGGAGTCGTTATCGGAGGATTATTACATTCTTACCGTCAGTGCCGAGGCTGCTCCCGAACAGCCTGAAGCGCTGACTCTGGAGTTTGAGCGGGGTACTCCCGTACGTGTTGACGGGGAGCCGATGGCCCCGAAAGAGCTGGTCGAACATCTCAATACCCGTGCAGGCAGGCACGGGATAGGGCGCGTGGAACTGGTTGAGGACCGGCTATTCGGTTTGAAATCGCGGGAGGTTTATGAGGCGCCCGCTGCGTGTTTGCTGATGGAAGCCCTGAGGGCACTGGAAGAGCTTTGCCTCGATTATGCGACACTCCAGGTGAAAGGCGATATCGGACGTTTTTATGCCAACCTGATTTACAGCGGGGGGTGGTTTGAACAGCTGCGCGAGGCGTATGATGCCTTTTTGGAGGTTACCCGCCGGCATTTGAACGGCACCGTCGGAATGGATTTGTACAAGGGCCGCGCCGTGGTAACGGGGCGCAGTTCACCCGACAGCCTTTTTGACGGGGACGCGCTGGAGGAGTTCAACGGAGCCATCGTGCCTGTCCGCCGGAACTGCCCCCTGTAAGGTTCTCGGATGGTTTCCCGCAAATTGTCATTGCACCGCATTGCAGATGTATGGATGAAGGAACACCGATGAACAGTGACGTTTTCTACTTCTTCACCGGCCGCACTTTCCGATAATACCGCACGCCATGGATATGGATACAGCTCGCCGCGCAACGATTATCAGCACGGGTCGTGAGCTGGTTTCGGGCCGTGCTGTGGACTCCAATGCCGTTTTCCTGGCCCGTCTTCTGGTTGAAAACGGTTTTCAGGTGGGGAGAATCTGCATTCTGGGGGACAATCCGGACGATATCACTTCCGAGATCAAGGCCGCTGCGGGCAGAGACGGCTTCGTTCTTATTACCGGCGGGCTTGGCCCCACGGCCGATGACAGGACACGCGGGGCGGTTGCCGAGGCGGTCGGAATGGAGCTGGTCCGGCGGGATGAGGCGCTGAGGTGCCTGAAGCGCACGCTCGGCAGGCACGGATTGGATCTTTGCCGGCGGCATATAGCCCAGGCCTGCACGCCCGGGCACGGCCCGGTGTTCGAAAATGCCGTCGGGACGGCCTGCGGTTTTTGTTGCCATCTGCAGGGAACAAAGGTGATAGCGATGCCCGGGGTTCCGCAGGAGATGCGCACGATGTTTTCCGGCCACGTCCTGCCGTTTATGCTGGGAGTCTTGCGACGTTCCGCTTTGCAGGACCGGGTCACTGCCTCGGAGCGGGGCAACGTGTTCGGCCTCCCGGAGTCCAAAGTCAATTCTTTGATAAGTGATATGATGGAGCCGGGACGCAATCCGGAGCTCGGGCTGTGCGTGGAGGATGGCAGAATAGTCATTTCCGTGGTTGCCGGGGCGGTGTTGGAAGAGGAGGCCCGGGCTCTTATCGAAAAGGATGTGCTGGAGTTGCGGAAGAGACTTGGCGATGCCATTTATGGGTATGGAGATACGACTCTTGCGGCTTCACTGGGAGCGTTGCTGAAACGCGGGGGATGGCGTGTTGCTCTGGCGGAATCCTGCACCGGCGGCCTGATCGGCGATATGCTGGTTGACGTCCCCGGAATATCTGAATCTTTTCTGCTCGACGTTGTGGCTTACAGCAATGATGCAAAGAAAACGTTGCTGGGAGTTAAGCCGGAAAGCATCGATGCATATGGTGCAGTAAGCGAGGAGGTTGCGAAGGAGATGGCGTGCGGGGTCAGCCGGATCTGCGGAGCGGATCTGGGCCTGAGCACCACCGGCATAGCCGGTCCTTCGGGCGGGAGCCCCTCCAAGCCGGTCGGCCTTGTCTATGTCGGGGTTTGTTTCCAGGGCCAGAGCCACAGTTTCCAACACAATCTCCGGGGCGATCGGAGACAGATACGCCACAGGGCGGCCTGTTATGCGTTGAATCATTTGCGTCGAATTCTTTTTCAGGACGGAGCTTGAAAATAAATCTTTTTCAAAAAAGGACTGAAAAAGATTTAATAGAACGACAACGGCATAAGGCCAACGACCTATCACTTTTTTACTTCGACAATTTGTTGTTAGCGTGAAAACACTAAGCGCCTAACGCGGAAGTTGCTAATTTTTGCATTGTTTGACAATGCGTGTGAAAACCATTACTATTTTATGAAAGCCCGTTGGGGAGCGGCTGTATGAGAGCGTGAGTCGTGAGGTGCCTCACTCCGCAGCCCCGGCGTCGCCTGCCATTTTAGCGCACGGGCATCGCAAGAAGCATTTGAGTGGCGCGAACGGGCATTGGAACGAAGAAGGCGGAATTCCCCCAATTTTTTTCAGGTTCACTGGCTTTTTGGGAGGCGTTATCATGAGAAAGATGCGGAGCGTCGTTGCGGTGTCGGTTTTGGCGGTACTGTATGTCGTATTCGCCGGTTGCGCGGCCCTGGAACGGGACACCGGTCCTGACTGGGAAATCAGGGTCAACGCCGGCAGCGGAGAGGTCTACGTGGACCAGGCGGGCCGCACGTGGCTGGCCGATCAGCGTCTGAACGAAGAGGAGATCTGGGGAGCGGTTGGAGGAGAGATGGTGGCCAGGGACGATATCGATATTCCGGACACCACCGCTCCCGGTGTTTACCGCACCGCCCGCTCCGGCATGGAAAAATACGTTTTCACTGTTATTCCGGGCACCTATACGGTACGCCTGCATTTCACCGAGGCATCCGAGGATGCAGCCGCTCCCGGCGAGCGTGTCTTTGACGTGAAGATCCAGGACGAAGTGGTTCTCAAGCAGTTCGATCCCTTCAAGGTATCCGGCGGACTCAACCTGCCTGTTACCGAACAATTCACCGGTATCGAGCCCATCGGCGGTCAAATCACCCTTGAGTTCGTGGCGGACGTTCAACAACCGACGATCAACGGCATTGAGATAACGGGTTTTTAAATGAACTGTTGCGGGAAACGAGAGGATCGGCAAGATATCCCCCTGATAAAGAGTACGGACGTCATCGTGGTGGGGGGGGCCACCGCCGGCGTGGCGGCGGCTTGTTCGGCGGCTCAAACCGGCGCCGGTGTTTTTCTTGCCTGCAGTGCGACGTATTTGGGAGAGGATATTTGCGCCACCGGCCGGCTGTGGCTGCAGGAGGGCGATGATCTGAATCACCCGCTTTCGGAAGAAATTTTTACGGACAAGGCGGGCGATATCGTATCACCGCAACGCCCGATGCAAGTGAAGCGTAAGCTTGAAGAAGCACTCCTGAGGGCCGGTGTGGAATTTCTGTATGCCGCCCTTCCCGCAGACCTTTTGGTCGATGAGGAGGGGAGCATTGGAGGTGTGGTGTTGACCGGCAAATCCGGCCCCTTTGCCGTGAGCGGACGTGTTGTCATCGATGCCACGCCGCCGGCGGCTCTGGCCGGGATGGCGGGGATTCCGTTTTCCTCCTGGCCGGGCGGCACGGTGAGTTTCACGCGCATGGTCGCCGGCCATCCCGCCGAAGACGGGAGCGGCTGTACAGAACGGCTCCTTCCCGGTCTGCTGCGGGAAGTCGGCGGACCGGGAGCGGAGGGTTGCAGAGGTTTCGAATACACGGCGGAGCTGGAGCTGGGGGACTGGACCCCCTCATCGCTGGCTGAGGCCGAGCACCTCATGCGGGATCGCACCTGGCATAAGGACCAGCTGTGGAGCGCGGACAGGTGCCAGGTCACGCCGCCGGTTTGTATCGATCCGGACTCCGTTCGCGAAGGTTTGTCGGTCGGGGAGCTGGATTCCGGCTGTTTCGCGACCTCGCTCGACGGGCTCTACGTTCTGGGGCCGTGCGCGGCGTTGCCGCGCTCTGTGGCGGCGGCCCTGCAGCGCGCGCCTTTGGCTATCAGTGCCGGAGACCGGCTCGGGCGCGACGTGGCCCGCAAGTTGAGGAATGCCGGTACAGGGCTGCACCCTCCTCTGAAACCGATGCATTCCGGCCATGCCAACGGGGACGAAGACGTTTGCGAACCTTTTACCGGTGTACGTTTCCGGCGCGAGGCGCTGGAGCATATTCCGGGTCCCGCCGGCACGGACCTGCAGATTCTGGGTGAATTTGACGTCGTCGTTGCGGGAGGCGGCACGGGCGGCGCGCCGGCGGCGATCGCCGCCGCCAGGAGCGGAGGACGTGTTCTGCTTCTGGAGAGCCTCCACGGCCTGGGCGGGGTTGGCACGCTCGGTTATATTACGCGCTATTACCACGGCTACCGCGGCGGATTTACGGAGGAAATAACCGGCGCAATGGAACGGATGTCGGGGGGGGAAGAAGGGTTCAACCCCGGTGAATGGAATCCGGAACACAAATCCGAGTGGCTGCGGGCCGAACTTAGGAAGGCCGGCGGAACGGTGTGGTATGGTTCGACCGCATCCGGCGCGCTGATGGTGGGAAGCAGGGTCTGCGGCGTCGTCGTCAACACCCCGCTGGGCCGCGGAATGGTCCGGGCGGGGGCTGTGATCGATGCCACGGGAAACGCGGATGTGGCCGCGGCTGCCGGGGCCGAATGTGGTGTCGTGAGCGACAGCGACCTTGCCGTGCAGGGGAGCGGCTTGCCTCCGCGTCCGCTTGTGCCGCGCTACTTCAACACCGACTATACGTTCATAGAAGACGGCGATCCCATCGACGTGACACGCGCTTTTGTCGCTTCACGACGCAAGTTCAAGGATGCATTCGATGCGGCCCAGCTCCCCGACAGCCGTGAGCGGCGCCAGGTCAAGGGCGATGTTACCGTCACCCCTCTGCACGCATACACGGGCGCCACATGGCATGATACGATCTGCCTCAGCCGCAGCAATTTCGACAGCCACGGATTTACCATACATCCCCTTTTCTTCATCCAGCCTCCCGACCGCAGAAGCCTGGATGTGTGGCTGCCTTTGAGGGCCTTGATGCCCGCCGGAATTGAAGGTCTGCTTGTCACCGGGCTGGCGATCAGCGCCCACAGGGACGTGATGCCGGCGCTGCGGATGCAGCCCGACGTCCAGAACCACTCCTATGCCGCCGGCCTGGCGGCGGCCGAAGCAGCCGCGGAGCGCATTGCGCTGCGAGAAATCAATATCCGCAGGCTGCAACGGCGTCTGGTTGACGGTGGTTTTATTCCCGCTTCCGTTCTGCTGCACGGGGACGTCCACAACGCCGCCGGAAGCATTGTTCGTTCGGCAGCCGGGGGGGAGCTGAGGCATCACAGTGAACTTGCCGCTCTTATGTCCCTGCCGGAGGAGGCGCTGCCGGTGCTGAAGAAACGACTTGCGACGGAACAGGACAGAGAGGCATCGATAAGGTGTGCAAAGCTGCTTGCTTTTATGGGTGACCTTTCCGGTGAGGACATTCTCCTCGGAGCTGTTGGCGCCGGGGAATGGGACGAGGGATGGAACTTCAGGGGTATGGGCCAGTTCGGCAGGAGCATGAGCCCTACCGACGACTGCGTGGCGGCGCTGGCGCATTTGCGTTCTGAAAAAGCGCATCCCGTGTTGCTGGAAAAAGCCGGGCGGCTCGGAGCCAGCGATGCTTTTTCTCATTTTCGAGCTATCGCTCTTTATGCCGAGTCCGCGGGCGGAAACGGGTGGGCCGCGCTGCTCGGCGAGCTTCTTGAAAAACCGGGGATCGGCGGCTTTTCAATCAACAGCCTCGGTGAGGCGCTTTCCGACATACCTGCGGACAGGAACGATAACAGCCTGCGGAACAGGTCCCTGCGCGAACTTTACCTGGCGCGGGCCCTCTACCGCTGCGGCGACCCGGACGGGGTTGCGGAAGATATCCTCCGGCAATACAGCCGTGACATCCGCGGGCATTATGTTCGCCACGCCGCGGTGGTGCTTGGCAGCTGAGCTGTGGTCCGGAGGCGGATGGGTGAAATCCTCAGCGGACTGTTTGGAAAGTTGCTCCGTGCACCAGTCATCGGCAGAAAAGAATCCGGAAAACGCTTTCCGTGGCAATTCCTGCCGTTTTGAATTTTGATGCGTCATTTTGAACTTCTGATTCCTCATTTTAAAGATCTCATCCCGGAATCCGGCTTGTCCGGGCTTGGAAACCATGAAGAAAAAAATAACAATAGCCATTGTCGGATGCGGCGTCATAGCGCCGACCCATATCAAGAGCTTTCAGCTGCATAAGGATACAGAGGTTAAATGGGCCTGTGATCTGATGGTAGATAAAGCCCGCAGGCTGGCCCAAATCCATGCTATAGAATGCACAACGCAGGACTACCGGGAGCTTCTTGACGACAGTGATGTCGACTGCGTTGCGATCTGCACGGACCATTCCTCCCATTCCCCGATTGCCGTTGACGCACTTGATGCCGGCAAGCACGTGCTTTGCGAGAAGGCGCTGGGGGCGACACGTGAAGGTATGGATGCAATGTGTGCAGCGCACCAGCGCAATCCCGAACTCGTTTTCAGCGGCGTTTTCCAGCACCGTTTCGATCATTCCATACGAACCCTGCGCCGTGCGGTCAGCGACGGCGCCCTGGGCACCCTGCTCAATGCTGGCGTGCAACTGCGCTGTCTGCGCACGGACGAGTACTACCATGGCGACGCCTGGAGGGGCACCTGGCAGGAAGAAGGCGGCTCGGTTCTCATCAATCAATCCATCCATTTTATCGATGCCCTGCTGTGGATAGTGGGCGGAGCTTCGCAGGTCTGCGGTGCGTATGCAAATATTACCCATGCCGGGGCCATTGAGACGGAAGACTGTGCGGCGGCGGCGTTGCGTCTGAACTGCGGTGCGCTCGGCACGCTGGAAGCCACCTCGTCATCACATCTTGGATGGGAACCAACATTGTCTTTGCACGGGGTGAGAGGCTCGATAGAGTTCCGGAACGGAGAGTTGATCAAATCGCGGTTTGAAAATCCGGATGACGCAGAAATGCTGATCCAGGAACTGGAGTGCGGAGAGCAAGCTCAAGGCGTCGCTTGCGGCAAGGACTATTACGGGACGGGTCATCCGGCGCAGATTGCCGATTTTCTTGACGCGGTGCGCGGGGGCCGAGAGCCGTTCATCAGCGGTGAAGATGCGCGCCATGCCGTCGATGTTGTCCTGGGCATATACGATTCGCATGAGAAAAACCGCTGGGTTCCAGTAAGAAAACCAACGGCCGATGCGGTTTCTTGCTGCTGAAGCGGATGGCGCGATTTTCTCACGGGCAGCCGGTGCAGGAAAGCTCTCCGGCCCTGACGGCATACTCCCTGAAAAGATCCAGGTATGTCCGATAATCCCTGAACGACACTCCGGGCGGGGTCTGATGGTCGCAGGCGGGCAGGAATCCGCCCTGCCCGGCTGTTGGAAGCAGACGTTCAAATTCCGCACGCATCGCCTCCTCGCCTGCACCCATCACCATTTTGTCGTAGTGGCCTATAAACCTCATCTTCGGATGCCGCTCGCGCAGCGTCCCCACATCCACGCCCGATTGGCGTTCCAGCGGCAGCATGCCCTCCACGCCGACGCCTCCAAACCAGCCCGCAGGCTCGGAAATTTCGCCGTCGGAATCGACCATTGTCAGGATTCCATGCTTCTTCAGATGGGGGACGATGACCGCATAATACGGGCGGATAAACTCATCGAACAGATCTTTTGACAGCATGGCCCCATGATTGTAGCTCAGGTCTTCAGCGAAAGTCATGAAGTCCGGCGTGCAGACGGAACATACACGGTCGATAACATCGAGAATCCATTCCGTCAAATCGGCATTGATCCGGTGTATCAGTTGCGGACGGTCGTAAAATGCATAGAAGTGCCTCTCGATGCCGAGCAGACGCCGGGGAAACCAGAACATGCCGTCAACGGTGAACCACAGCACCGAATCTCCCCTCTCCTGTTCCGCCGCCCACCGCGTCCATGTCGCGGGATCCACGCTGTCTTCAGGGTAAAGAAACTCCCTGACCCTCTCATACTCCGTCTCGCTGCCAAGAATGCCCGCACCGTGCGCCGATGGCTCGGGGCAGGCGGGGCTGCAGACGGGAAGCCAATCCTGTCGGTAGGTATCCAATCCAAAATACTCGCAGATTTCGTAGCGGTCCGTGATATAAAGAGGCAGGCCTTCACGGTACCAGCGCCCGAGCGTCTCGTCCCACCATCCGGCCCATTCGATAATGGGGAGGCGGTCGAAGGGCTCGAACTGCATGATCGCATGGAATCGTTCTCTGGTGTTCATAACACACCTTCCGGTGGAAGTAATGGTAAACAAGCCGCCGGCCAATAATAACCTTTTTGTGCTTCCCGTTCAAACAGACAAAAAGGGGTGTGCGCAGGGGGGGGTGTATTTTGAGCATGGCATCCCTCCGCGTGATGGAATCGTTTTTGCAACGGTTTATAACTACTGTATACTGCAATGCTGTTCCTGCGGATGATATAGGGGCAGCACGCTTATTTCACGAGTTCTTGGTGGTCAGATGTGTTGCTGAGGACGCGCCGCAGGGCCTGCCTGCAGCAGGCAGGTCAACCGCCGCTTGTCCGGCACAGATAATACTGCAGGATCTGAAAACCTGAAGAAAGCTCTACTTGTCATGCTGTTGTTGCATCCGTTATGTTATCTATTATATTTGGCTTATGAAATGTGCGGATGCCCGACCGGCACGTTGCAGGCGGTTGCGGTTTGTGACGACACCAGGAAAGAGGGGACAGAACATTGTACAGGATAGAAAACCCGGCTGTTTTTGTGAGTGATCGCGTGCTCCGGGATGAGGAATCCCTGGATCGGCTGAATGCATTTGTGGAAACAACAAAAGCGCCCGGCTGGGAGGTTGTTAAGGACGAAGAGATCCCTGCAATGCTCGAGCGGCCGGTGTGGAAGGGCGTGCGGGGAAAGGCGGGCGCCCGGGAGCGAATCGATACGCCGGTTTTCTTCTTTAATACGTTCCGTTTTGACGGTAAATCTGATGAAGTGCGCCGTCGCATTGCGGCGGCCAACCCCGGTTACGATGCCGATAAACTGCCCGACTACTACCTCGGCTACCGGCATTTCGTCTGGTTCAACTCCGGTCAGCCCGCCGACGATATCAAGCCAAATCCCGAACATGTCTGTCGGCCGTGCTGGCGGCTGAACATATCCCCCGGCTGTCCCCATGAATGCGCCTACTGCTCCATGGCCGGTTTCATGGCTGTGGGGTTGAACGTGAGCGAGTACCTTGCACATCTGGACCGTCTTGTTGAGGCCAATCCATGGCAACGGACTTATCTTGTTGACGATGCATCCGATGTTCTTGTTCTGGAACCGGAAATGAATTTTTTCAGTGAAATGGTACGCTTTTTCGGGACGAAACGTGACCGCTACCTTATAGCCCATACCAAGTCGGCCAATGTCGATTTTCTGCGGTCGCTGGCACATGCCGGCCATACCATCATGTGTTACTCGCTGGCGGCTGAAACCCAGTCAACACAACTGGAAAGAATGTCCGCCACGACAGATCAGCGTATCGAAGCGGCGCGGAAATGCCAGCAATGGGGAATGCCGATCCGGTTCAAGTTCAAACCGATCATACCGGTGCGGAACTGGCGCGATGAGGCGCGCGATATGATACGAAAGGTTTTTGAAAAAACCCGGCCGGACAACCTCAGCATGACCGCCCTGATGTGGATGAGTTTCGAGGATCTGGAGGCTTGCATGGACCTGGATATGCTCGATCCCGCTTCTGTCGATGCCGCCCGGAAGGCGGCAGAGAACGGGGCGGACCACGGCCGCCTCCAGCCATTTCCGCACGATGTGCGGCGCGAAATCTACGAGTTTTACCTCCGGGAGGTGCGAGCTCATGACAAGAACACCCCCCTGACGCTCTCAACGGAATCGCTGGAGATGTGGAGCGACCTGGGGCCGGCTCTGGGAACTGCGCCTGCAACCTACACCTGTGGCTGCGGTCCGTGTGCTACTCCCGGACTGAAAGAACTGCCGGAGAATCCCTGGAAAATCGCCCGGCGAAACGTTCCTTCACGGTAATATTTGAAAAAGGCCCCCCTTTTCGGATATTATTTCCGTATGCTCAAACCAGCGGATTTCTTCACCGACAGTGAATTGTGCAGGAGCCTTTTCTCAGCCGCACAATATGTCTGGGAAGGCCCCGCCGGGATCGCTTCCTGCATTGCGGCACGGATCAACCCCAACGTCGAAAAGATCGCCAGGAACGGCACGGTGGTGACCGAAGACTGCACCCTCCCAAATGGCGCCCTGGTGCATGCAGGAGCCTGTTTTGCGGGCAACGATATCGAGATAGGGTGCGGCGCGGTTATCGAACCCGGAGCATACATCAGGGGACCCGCCATCATCGGTCCGGACTCCGAGGTGCGCCATGGTGCATATATCCGCGGAGATGTCATCACCGGCCACGGCTGCGTTATCGGGCATGCGACCGAAGTGAAGAACTCCGCACTGCTCGGCGGCAGCAAGGCGGGCCACTTCGCCTATATTGGTGACAGCATACTGGGCGAAGTCAATCTCGGCGCCGGAACAAAACTTGCAAATCTGAAGATACTGGATTCGGAAATCGTGGTCAGGATCGACGGGGCAACATACAACACCGGCCAGAGGAAGTTCGGCGCCATTATGGGGGACGGATGCAGCACCGGTTGCAATTCAACAACCGCCCCTGGAACGGTTATGGCCAGAAACGTGCTCCTTTACCCGGGCGTATACGCGAGTGGGTATTACGGCCCGGGAGAGATCGTCAAGCTGATACAGAATATCGATATACGGAGTTGAACGCCGATGGGAAAGCTTTTCGGAACCGACGGCATCAGGGGCCCCGCCAACCGTCCGCCGCTGACGCCTGAAACGGCAATCAGGATCGGACAGGCCCTGGCGCTGGTTCTCAGGCGGCATGAGAAACACGGACCGAAAATTCTCATTGGTAAAGACACCCGTCTTTCCGGATACATGCTCGAGAGCGCCCTTGCCTCGGGTATGTGTTCCATGGGCGCCGATGTCATCCTGGCCGGCCCTATCCCGACTCCCGCCGTGGCGTTCCTCACCGGCAACATCAATGCCGATGCAGGCATTGTCATTTCGGCCTCCCACAATCCTTTCCGGGACAACGGCATAAAATTTTTCAGCCGGGAAGGGTATAAGCTCAATGACGGAAAAGAGAAGGAGATCGAGGACCTTGTGGGAAGCGCCGCATTTCCGGAGAGTCTCCCTCCTGCGGAGCGCATCGGGAAGGCGTTCAGGTGCGAGGGCGCCCTGGGGCGCTATATGGTCTTTTTGCGCCACGCGCTGCCCGCCGGACTCTCGCTGGAAGGTATGAAGATTGCCGTTGATTGCGCCAACGGGGCCACGTATAAGGTTGCTCCGGATCTGCTGAAAGAGATGCGTGCCGAGGTGCTGCCCGTCAACATCGCCCCCGATGGAACGAACATTAACGAACATTCCGGCTCCCTCCACCCCCGCCGCCTCGCCGAAACTGCACGCAGGCGCGGCGCCGATATCGGCCTGGCGTTCGACGGCGACGGCGACCGGCTTGTTGCCGTGGATGAAGAAGGGGGCGTTGTCACCGGGGACAGAATAATTGCAATCTGCGCCATCCACATGAAAAACGCCGGAATACTGGACAACAATACCGTCGTCACGACGGTCATGAGCAACCTCGGACTGCGTGAATGCCTGGCGAAGAACGCGATCAACCATGTGAATGCGCCGGTGGGGGACAGGTATGTTCTGGAGAAAATGCTGGATTGCGGCGCCGTGCTGGGTGGAGAAGATTCCGGACATATCATTTTCAGCAATCTGCATACCACCGGCGACGGTCTGCTCTCGGCGCTCTATTTGCTTTCCGTTATGAAATCCACAGGGAAGAAGCTCTCGGAGCTGGCATCGGTTATGAAAACCTATCCGCAGATACTGCGAAATATACCTGTCAGGGAAAAAATACCGCTCGAGGAAGCGCCTCAGCTTGCCGGGATGATCAGTGAGGTCGAGCGCCGTCTGGGCGCAAAGGGGCGCGTGCTGGTGCGCTACTCCGGCACCGAGCCGGTTCTGAGGATCATGGTCGAGGCGCCCACGGTTGATGAGGCGCAGCAGAGTGTAACGCAGATCGCCGCCACCGCAGAAAAAATCCTGTAACGTCGGGGGAAAACCGTTGGTTCAGGCGATTATCGCGCTTATTCCACGCGTTCTCGTGGTGCAGATGTGGCAGAAAGCAAACGCCGCTGTCAGGAGTATCCATTGGTGTTCTTTTCCCGTGTCCGCCGCAGACATTCCTTCAGCCGCATCACGGTTTCCGGACGGTCGCCATAGAGGTTCTTTCGCTCGGCGGGATCATCCTTGAGATTATACAGTTCACCGGGGAGGCCGTGGCGTTCGTAGCCCCGCTCCGCCTTGAACCAATCGGGTTCGTCATTCTCATCACCGCTCTGATGATCAATCAACACCCAGTCGCCTTCGCGGACAGCGAATTTGCCGGAGTTGCTGTGATGCACCAGGGAGTTGCGGGTGGCTTCTCCGGTGCGTCCTTCCAGCAGCGGCAGCATGGAAATGCTGTCTTCTCCACCGTTTTCCGGCAGTTCGGCGCCGAGGATATCGGCACATGTTCCCATGAGGTCGCCGAGGCCGACGAGCCGGTCGCATGCGGTTCCGGCGGGTATTGTCCCCGGCCAGGATACGATCAGCGGTTCCCGGTGTCCGCCCTCCCAGACGTCGCGCTTGATGCCGCGCCAGCAGCCCATACTGCTGTGACCTTTCCGCCTGAATCTCTCGTAGGCCCCTTCGTCATCCGGCGTCTGGCGCTCGGGGCCGTTGTCGCTTGTGAAAAACATCAGCGTCGTATCGGCGATCCCCTGCTGTTGAAGGGTTGCGGTTATCTCGCCGACGATCCAGTCGATCTCGCAGATAAAATCACCGTAGGCGCCGATGCCGCTTTTGCCGCGGAACTCCTTGTTCGGTACAATGGGCGAATGGGGAGAGGTCAGTGGGAAGTAGAGGAAAAATGGCCGGTCGGCGTTGTCGCCCTTCGATCGTTCCTTGATCAGCTCAACCGCCCGGCGGGTCAATTCCGGTATCATGGCTTCCAGCGACCAGCCGGGCGCCATTTTCCCCGCATGTCCGTACATCTCTCCGGGCTTCTCAACCGTTGGAGTTGCAACGAGATGATCATTCTCAAACCAGGTATAAGGTGGGAAGTTGGGGACGTCCACCCCGAAATAATAATCGAACCCCCGATCGACGGGACCGCCTCCGATGCGGCCATTGAAATCAATGTTTTCTCCGAATTTGGCGCGCTGTTTGGAAGCTATTTCACCGAACGGCAGCGTCTCATTGGGATGCCGCCCGTCTTTGGTCGGCCAGTCCCAACCAAGGTGCCACTTCCCGATACAGGCGGTGAAATAGCCGTTTTCACGCAGGAAACCTGCAACCGTCGGGCAGTCCGGTTCGATTAAAGCACCGTCCCATGCCCAGGTGATCCCCCGCTTGAGCCGCGACCGCCATGCGTAGCGGCCGGTCAGAATGTTGTAACGGCTCGGCGTGCAAACGCTCGAACCGGCATGCGCATCCGTGAAACGCATGCCGCGTTCCGCAAGGCTGTTCAGGTTGGGCGTCGGTATTTTGCAGCCGGCATTATTGCACTGCATGTCGCCGTAGCCCATGTCATCGCAGAGAATATAAATGATATTTGGCTTTCTCATAAGATTTCTTCCGTTTGGATTATCGGGCATTTGAATCTTTACGTCCCCTAGATTAACATACCGTGTTCGCTGTGTCAACGACCCTGAGGATAAGGATAGGGGTGAGATGAGCTGGCGGCCTGCCCGAAAGGGGTGAAACCGGCCCGGTGGAAACGAACGGGGCCCACTGATAATAAACTTCGGCCGCAAGTGGCGGTCGCAAACGGCCGAAGAAGGTACTTGTTGCCTGGAACTCAACGTCTGGCCTCAACATTGTTCTGATTGATGCTCGCAACCTCCGGTTGTTCCAAAAAATATTATGAGCAAAGAAATAGCATTGAAAAACTTGCGTCTTGAACCGTGCGAACGGTGGGCCCACACGGAGTTTTCCCTGGGATACCATAACAACTTTTTGGCCCGTCTGGCTGAATGTGGACCGGATGCTCCCTCTTTTGAACAAATATGGTCCGAGCGTCTGCTGATAGATTTTAAGTGGTATACGGATGACGGCATGATCCGCTGGGCAGATGCGGGGAGGGTAACCGATATGGGCCATGCGACATACGCAAGCGGCGGTTCCGACATGCGGGAATCCGCACCATGTCCGTTTGCAACCCCGGAGGAAGTTTGGGCCTTCGATGCGGTAAAGGAATACGGGTTGCCGGATAAAGGAGAACAGATCAATGCGTATGAGAGATCCCATGCGGAGAATATGGAAAACCATACCGGTCAGCTGGTTACCGGCGGAACTTATTGCACCGTTGTTTCCGGAGCCATCCAGGCCTTTGGTTGGGAAATGCTGCTGACTGCCGCCAGCGACCCCGCCAAAATGGAACGAGTTCTCGATACCTTCTATCAGCGCGCACTGTTTTTTTACGAGTGCTGGGCCCGGACGAGTGCCGAAGCCATCATAACTCACGACGACTTCGTCTGGACCAGTGGCGCCTTCATGCATCCTGAATTTTACCGCGAGGTGATCATACCGAGGTACAAAAAACTCTGGGAGATCATCCATCAGGCCGGCAAAATCGTGATCTTCTGCTCCGATGGAAACTACATGGAATTTGCGCGGGATGTGGTGGATGCCGGAGCAGACGCTCTGATCTTTGAACCGGTGAATGATTTTGATTTTATGGTCGACAATTTTGGCAGTGAGTGCTGCCTGATCGGTTCGCATGTCGATTGCAGGGATCTGACCTTCCATAAAAACGATAAGGTTCTGAACGATATCGGCAGAACATTCGCGCGCCTGCAAGATTGCCGCGGAGCGATTGTGGCCGTCGGTAATCACCTGCCGGCCAATATACCGGATGAAATGATGGGTTTGTATTTTGATGCACTCTTGCCGCAACTGGACCGGCATTGAGCGCTTAAAGGCCAGCTTCGTCTTTTTTTTCACTTCTGATTGCATTGTCACTATTTCAGGTGCTCACCATGGCGGAAACCAAACGGATGAACGACTGGGAGAACCATACCCTGCCGCACGTCAACAGGCTTGCGCCCCGGGCCTTTTTCGTCCCTTACCACGATGAAGCTTCAGCCCTCAGCGGCGAGCGCGGGCGTTCGGAGCGCTTCCGGCTCCTTAACGGTATCTGGAAATTCCACCATTCCGAATCCGTTCAGGAATCGCCGGAAGGGTTCCAGCATCCGGAGTTCGATGCGGGGGGGTGGGATGACATTCCGGTCCCCTGCAGCTGGCAGTGCCGGGGCTATGATTATCCGCACTATACCAATGTTTCTTATCCGTTTCCGTTCGATCCGCCGCGCGTGCCGACGGAAAATCCGACCGGATGTTATCGCAGGGAGTTCATCCTGCCCGCACACTGGCGGGGACACCGGCTCACTCTGCACTTCGAAGGCGTGGACTCGGCTTTTCATCTCTGGGTGAACGGGCATGAGGCCGGCTTCAGCAAGGGCAGCCGCGTTCCGGCCGAATTCGATATCACGGACCTGGCCGTACCCGGCGCCAATACCGTTGCAGTGCGCGTGTACCGCTGGTCGGACGGCTCCTACCTCGAATGCCAGGACATGTGGTGGATGAGCGGAATCTTTCGCGATGTGTGGCTGACGGCCGCCCCATCAACCTGCATCCGGGACATCCAGGTTGTAACGGACCTGGATTCCCAATACCAGGACGGAGAGCTGCGGGTGAGGACAACGGTTGCCGGGGCGGGCCCGTCGGCCGGCGGGGAGAGGGAGGTTGCATTGGAACTGTTCGACAGCGCGGGACGCAGGATTCCGGAGCATACGGCGACGGGCCGGCTCCGGGCGCCCGGCGACGGCGGCGAAAAGGACCTGGAGCTGAACATCCCGGTGCGGGCCCCCTTAAAGTGGACAGCCGAGACTCCGAACCTCTATACGCTGCTTGTGAAACTGAAGGACGAACAGGGAGAAATCCTTGAAGTTGTCCCCCAAAACGTCGGATTCCGCAAGATCGAACGGAAGGGGGCCACTTTTACGGTGAACGGCGTGGCGATAAAACTCAAAGGCGTCAACCGGCACGATCACCATCCCGATACGGGAAAGACCGTTGACTACCGGACAATGCTCGACGACGTGCTGATGATGAAACGTCACAACATCAACGCCGTCAGAACATCCCATTATCCGAACGATTGCCGGTTCTATGATCTCTGCGACCGCTACGGGCTCTACGTGATCGACGAAGCCGACCTCGAAACGCACGGATGCGCGATGATCGGCGATATCAGCCGGATCAGTGACGACCCGGCATGGGAAGACGCCTATCTGGACCGGATGGTGCGTATGGTGCACCGCGATAAGAACCACCCATGCGTGATCATGTGGTCGCTGGGCAACGAAGCCGGGTTCGGCTGCAATCACGTGGCAATGACCGAAGCCGCCCGCCGTATCGACGGCACGCGCCTGATCCACTACGAGGGCGAAACAGGTTGGGGCCGACCCGAAAACCATACCGACTTCAATGTCGATGTGATCAGCCGCATGTATGCGGGCCTGGATGAGGTCCGGGAGCGCGGTGAGGAACAGGATGCCGATATGGCATTCATACTTTGCGAATATGCACACGCCATGGGGAACGGCCCCGGCGGATTGAGCGAATACTGGGAGCTTTTCTACCGCTACGACCGCTGCCAGGGCGGCTGCGTCTGGGATTGGATCGACCAGGGGTTGCGGAAACGCACCCCGGACGGGCGCGAGTATTTCGCTTACGGCGGCGATTTCGGGGACGAACCCAACGACGCACAGTTTTTGATCAACGGACTGGTCTTCCCCGACCGGACGCCCAGCCCCGGGCTGATCGAGTATAAAAAGGTTCTTGAACCGGTGCTGACGGAAGCCGAAGACGTCGGAGAAGGCAGCCTGAAACTCACCAACCGGAATGACTTTGTAACGCTTGAATACCTGAATGTTTCATGGAGTGTTACGGCCGACGGCGAGGTGCTGGAGGCCGGATCCCTTGCGGGCCCTCCGATCGGCCCGCGCAGTTCCGGGGCGATGGCGATACCCTTCTCTCCCCCTCAGGTGCAGCCCGGCGCCGACTGCCGGCTGAACCTCTCATACCGGCTCGCTGCCGATACCCGCTGGGCCGGGGCGGGCCATGAGGTCGCCTGGGCTCAGTTTGAACTGCCAGCCGGCACGGATACGGTGCGGACCCCTGCGGGCGAATCCATGGCGCCGGTTGAGTGCGAGCGCGAACCAAACATGGTGATCGTGCGCGGGGACGATTTTACCATCGCGTTCGATGCCGCCTGCGGGCGCATTTCCGACTGGCGCCATGCCGGACGGAAGCTGCTTGCGGCGGGCCCTCAACTGAACTTCTGGCGTGCGCCGACCGATAACGACAAGCACGAGGTCGGGGAATGGCGTGCCAGGGGACTGCATATGCTGCAACACCGCACCGACAGGCTGACCGTGGAAACACCGGCCGAAGACGTGGTGAACATCACGGTTGAGGCACGCATCGCTCCGCCGATGCATCGGCACGGTTTTCGCTGCACCTGCATCTATAAAATCTTCGGAAGCGGCGATGTGGTGCTGTCGGTCTGCGGCGAACCCGAAGGGGAATGGTGCGATACCCTCCCGCGTATCGGCCTGCTGACGGCCCTTCCTGGCGAGCTCGACCGGGTGCAATGGTACGGCCGCGGGCCGGGCGAATGCTATCGCGACACAAAACAGGCGGGGCGTATCGGCCTGCACAGCGCCGTGGTGGACGATCTGCACACGCCGTATGTTGTTCCGCAGGAAAACGGCAACCGCACGGACGTGCGCTGGGTGGCGCTGTCGGACCTGCACGGCGCCGGCTTGCTTGCCGTTGGCGATCCGCTGCTGAACTTCAGCGTATCGAGGTTCTCGATCGAAGACCTGGAAAAGGCCCGGCATACGTGCGATCTGACGCCGCGTCCCGAGATCTTCCTCTCTCTCGACCACGCCCACATGGGCATCGGATCCGGCAGCTGCGGGCCAAAGACCCTGCCGGAGCATGAGCTGAAGACTTCCGGTTTCCGTTTCACTTACAGGTTGCAGCCGTTCTCAGCCGACGGCGTCCGGCCTGCGGAACTGGCTGGGCGGAGCCTGGCGTAAGCTTGCACCGACCCCGCATTTTCATAAAACAAGGGAAATAATTACTCCGTAAATTTCTTAACCCAAAGGAATGGCATCAGAAGAGCGACGAATTTTTTTGATTGCGCGCCCGACCCATTCCGGCAAACTCGGATCCCTGTGTTGTCAGCGTGCGGCCTCTGGGGGTTTTTTCCAGCAATCCCTTGCGGATAAGATAAGGTTCATAGACTTCTTCTATGGTCTCCTCCTGTTCGCCCACGATAACGGCGAGCGTCTTGAGCCCGATGGCGTTGCCCCCTTTTTCCGCTATGGCTCTGAGTATGCGCCGGTCCATCTCGCAGAGTCCGTTATCATCGACTCCCAGCATTGCGAGTCCCTTCCGCGCCATTTCTTCGCCGATGACGGCTTCGTTGCGTGCGTGGGCCACATCGCGGATGCGTCTCAGGTACCTGTTTGCCACGCGGGGTGTCCCTCTTGCGCATTCGGCCATGACCCACGCCGCGTTCTTTTCGACTTTTACGTTCATCTTGCGGGCGCTGTTCAGTATGATCCGGCGGAGTTCTTCGGAGGGATAATAATCCAGACGTTCGGCGATCTGGAAGCGGGATCGCAGGGGTGCGGTAAGGAGCCCTTCCCGGGTCGTGGCGCCGACCAGGGTGAAGCGTTTGAGCGGGAGGGTTACAGAGCGGCTATGGGGCCCTGGATCGATCACGATCGATATTTCGTAATCTTCCATGGCCGTGTAGAGGTATTCTTCGACCCGTGAATCCATCCTGTGGATCTCATCGATGAAAAGGATATCGCCGTGCTGGAGATTTGTCAGGATTCCGACAAGGTCTTTCGGTTTGCCCAGCACCGGCCCGCTCGTCGAACGGAGCTCGCATCCCATCTCGTGGGCGAGAATATAGGCCAGGGTTGTTTTCCCCAGCCCCGGCGGCCCGCTGAGCAGGACATGATCGAGGCTTTCGGAGCGGTTCAGCGCCCCCTGTATCCATATGCAGAGGTTGTCCACGACGGATTGCTGGCCCACGAAATCATCAAAACAGGCGGGGCGAACCGTAGGCTCGGCGTAGCGATCGTCCGTCTGGGGATAGCCGGAATAAATGGATTCTTCCGCCATGTCGCAATGACCTCTGCGTGGTAAACGCTCAGGTAGCGTCCATCTTACATCGTTAACTGATTAAGGATGCACGACCGTTTTGATTTTCAGGCTTTTGCGTGTCAGGCGCCGGAAATGCAAAAAAGAAGCGCCGGATAACAAATCAATGAAAAATACAGAATTGCAAATTCAAAACCCCTGATAATGCGCAGTCGTAAGGGGAGAGCGCGACGTCTTGTTTCTGGCCCTGCCTCCGGCATATCTTCAGCCGTCACCTGTTTTGAAAAACCGTGCGCAATATGGTATCGACAGTGACTTCGCTCCCGGTCTTCTCGATCGCTTTGCTGACTTCTTTCCTGGCGTCCGAAGCCGTGGAGCCCAGTTGCATCAGGGCCTTGACGGCATCGGGAGCAACGGGCGCGTCCCTCAACACGCTGTCTTCGGGCGCGAAGTCCCCGATCTTGTCCTTGAGTTCCACGACCATCCGTTCGGCTGTTTTCTTGCCGACCCCTTTCACCATTGAGGCCAAGGTTGTTATATCCCCGTTGGCCACCATACGACGGAATTCCCCCACCTCACAACTGCTGAGCACCTGCAGAGCCACCGCCGGTCCGATCTTGTTGACTCCGATAAGGGTGGTGAACAGTTCGCATTCGGCTTCTGTGGCGAAGCCGTACAGCTTGAGCTGATCCTCTCTGATGTAAAGGTAAGTAAAAAGTTGGACAGGAGTTGCCGGATCGGGCAGTGCGCTGTAAGTCGACAGGGGTATATTGATTGCCAGGCCCACTCCGCCCACCTGTACGGTGAGGAGCGTGGGTTCTTTACAAGTCAGCGTGCCCTCAACCGATTGAATCATATGGCGCCGTTAGCCTCACTCCTTTAACGTGAGCTCGTATTCCGCCAGCTTGTTTTTGATCTCATCGATATATCCCTCGTCCAGGTCGTATATTGACTTCAGCTCATCTTCTTCGTATTGCGTCAGCTCCTCAAGCGTGTTGACGTTCATTTCAAGGAGGAACTGGGCAAGATCGTCGGTCAGGCCCGCATCGTTGATATTCACATCGTTCGGTTCGTTATCCGGGCTCCCCGCTTCTTCCTCCTGCCGGGAGTGTTCCGTGATTTTTGCAGGCGCGTCCGCGAGTTTTCTCCCGAACCTGGCCAGCAGGTCTTTGATCTCCTGCAGGCTGGATTGACCGAAATTTTTCAGCCCCAGCAGTTCTTCTTCTGAAATCCCGGTCAGATCGCCGAGGGTTGTGATATCCATTTTATCCAGCGCGTGAAGGCAACGGGTGCTCAGGTCGAAGCCGTCCAGAGGCTGGGCGAGGGTTTTTTGCTGCTGGGCGAGCATTGATTTCATATCTTCATCAACGGTCATGTGCAGCGCCGCATCGGCGTCTTTAAGGTATAACCTCGCCCGTTTGTGGGCGGGGTCGACGGCCAGAACCTTTTCGTAACATTCGATGGCTTTCTCGTATTCGCTTCTGTCTTCGTAAAGGATACCCAGGTTCATCAGGGCGCCCATCGACGCGGGCTGGAGGGAGGTGCATTTCTGATACAGCTCGATCGCCCTGTCATCGTCCCCGTTCAAGTCGCAATTGAATGCAAGGCGGAAAAGGCTCTTCCGATGGTTTTCATCCATTGAGAGCGCCTTCTCATAGCATTCCATCGCTTCGCCGTACTCGCCTTCCGCCTCCCTGACTCTTCCCATACAATAAAGCCAGTCGGGGGTTTGGGCTTTTGTTTTTTTGTAGTCTTTACAGATTTTTTCCGCCTCTTCAGCCCTGTGCAGGTTGCAGAGCACTTCGACAACCAACCTGTCGGTCTGGAAATCATCACCTCCCGAGCGTCCGTTCTCCAGGGCTTCAAGCGCTTCTTCATAGCGGTGCAAATTGGCGAGTGCACGGCCTAAAAAATGCGATGCCTCGGTCCGGTTTTTTACCTTTTCAAGGAATTCTGCGGCGCTGGAAAACTCGCCCAGAGCGCAAGAGAAGATGCCGGCCTGTTCCACCATTGCGGTGTCGGGCTTTTTTGCACCATTTATCTCCGACTCCATCTGTTTCAGTAAATCATGTGCCTGGTCAATACTGCGAAAAGACTCATAGATTTTCTCGACAAGATCGCCGAAATCCTGTCGTTTGACACCACCCTTAAGGGTCTGCTGAAGTTGCTGCTTTATAGTAGTTTCAGGCATAATTCCACCGCTGTAAAAAATGGAAGAAAGTGAACTGTCCGGCTCCCCTGAACCGTCTGCTTAAAACCGGTCCGCCGAGCAGCCGGAAGCGTTTATGTTGAACTTTAGCGGCCTTCTTTGTACACTAATTACCCACGAACAATTTAGTTTAGCACAAGCCTTATCCAATGTCAACTTTAAGGTGAGGTGTTGCAATGTCCGAGGTCCGGATAAGTCATGGGATAACCGCAGGGGACGGCAGGACGCTGCTGGTTATTGCGGGTCCCTGCGTGATAGAATCCGCGCATCTGTGCCGGGAAATCGCCGTTTTTCTCAAGGATCTTTGCACCCGGCTGGAACTCCCCTTTGTTTTCAAGGCTTCTTTCGATAAAGCCAACCGGACGAGCATGCAGTCGTTTCGGGGGCCGGGTATCGGTAAGGGGCTGGAGGTGCTGGCGGGCGTGAAGGAGGATATTGGCGTTCCGGTCATTACCGACATCCATCTCCCCGATCAGGCCGCCAGGGCGGCGCAGGTGGTGGATATGCTGCAAATTCCGGCGTTTTTGTGCCGCCAGACCGACCTCGTGGCGGCCGCCGCCGAGACCGGCCTTCCCGTCAATATCAAGAAAGGACAGTTCATGGCGCCTCTGGATATGAAGGCGGTGCTGGATAAAGCCTCGCACCGGGGAAACGACCGGCTCCTGCTCTGTGAGAGGGGCACCTGCTTCGGGTACCACGACCTGGTGGCCGATATGCGGTCGATCCCCGCGATGAAAGCGCTTGGCTGCCCGGTGATTTTCGATGCATCCCATTCGACGCAGAAACCCGGTGCGCTCGGCGACTCCAGCGGGGGGGAGAGGCAGTTTGCCCTGCCGCTTGCCAGGGCGGCCGTGGCCGCCGGGGCCGACGGCGTTTTTTTGGAAACCCATCCAAAACCGCAAGAAGGGCTCTCAGATGCCGCTACCATGCTCCCGTTGCGCGATATGCCGGAGTTGCTCGGGCAACTCAAGGCGGTCTTCTCCGCTCTCCCGTGAAGGCCGCGTCCCGCCCGGACCGGCAAACGTGGAACCTGGGATCGCGTCATGCTACACGAATCTGCCGATCTGCGCGAAGTAAGCGAAATACATGCGAAATATGAAGAAAATCATAAACCCCGCCACCATGATCCAGATAAGTATGGCGCAGGCCGATGCCAGGACGGACAGCGCCTCTTCCGCCCTCTCGCCGTAATGCCGGGCAAGCCATTGCATCCGTTCCATCACACTGCCGCTCTCTTCCGCAACGCCGACCACCGCGATGTATTCATCATCGAACAGGCCGGTTTTTTCCAGGGCCGCTGTGAGGCTCTCGCCTCCGGCTACGGCCGCCCCGGCCACCGGCGCACGTGCCTGGAATGCCGGATTGCCCGATGCACCGAAAGCCGTACGGAGCGCATCCTTTATATGCATGCCCGTCTCCAAAGTGAACTTGAAACACAGGCTGAAACGTGCAAGTGCCAGGGGACGCGCCACGCGCCACAGCAGGGGAATGCGCCACAGCAGTTCATGGACCCATCGGCTTCCACCGCTGCGGCGGGTCAGCACCCACAGCGAAACAATGATGCCCGCCGGTATGCCGTATCCC